>NZ_JBRUCW010000007.1:0-114811 GCF_053203525.1 Streptococcus rifensis
GATCCCTAAACGGTGAAGGGTCGGTGCGCGGTTAAGAAGCACTGGGTGTTCCTTGATCACTTCTTCCAAGATATCCCAGATGCGCTCATCGCCACGTTCAACCATACGTTTAGCTGCTTTGACGTTTTGCGCGTATTCGCGGGCAACAATTTCACGCATCACAAACGGCTTGAAGAGTTCAATCGCCATTTCACGAGGGACACCACACTGGTACATTTTGAGGGTAGGACCTACCGCAATAACCGAACGGCCTGAGAAGTCCACCCGTTTTCCTAGCAAGTTTTGACGGAAACGGCCTTGTTTCCCTTTAAGCATGTGGCTCAACGATTTCAATGGGCGACTACCTGGACCTGTGATCGGACGCCCACGACGGCCATTATCAATTAAGGCATCAACCGCTTCTTGAAGCATCCGTTTTTCATTTTGCACGATAATACCTGGTGCATTAAGCTCCAAAAGACGTGCCAAACGGTTGTTCCGGTTAATAACACGACGGTAGAGGTCATTGAGGTCAGAGGCCGCAAATCGGCCACCATCCAATTGAACCATTGGGCGTAAATCCGGCGGAATAACTGGCAAAATATTGAGAATCATCCACTCAGGCTTATTGCCTGATTTGTGGAAAGCGTCTAAAACGTCCAAACGACGAACAGCCTTAATGCGTTTTTGTCCAGTTGCTGTCTTCAACTCTTCTTTGAGGGTCGCAATCTCAGCAGGAAGATCCACTTGGCGAAGGAGATCTTGAATCGCTTCCGCACCCATTTTTGCCACAAATGAACCTACACCGTATTCACGCAAGCGTTCACGGTATTCACGCTCAGTCATGATAGATTTGTGTTCAAGCGGCGTATCTTTAGGATCAATAACCACATAAGCTGCAAAGTAGATGACTTCTTCCAGAGCTCGAGGTGTCATATCAAGGGTCAAGCCCATACGAGACGGAATGCCCTTAAAGTACCAGATGTGAGAAATTGGAGCCTTCAATTCAATGTGCCCCATACGCTCACGACGTACTTTAGCACGGGTTACTTCAACACCACAGCGGTCACAAACAATCCCTTTATAACGGATTCGTTTGTATTTTCCACAAGCACACTCCCAGTCTTTCGTTGGACCAAAGATAACTTCATCAAAAAGCCCTTCACGTTCTGGTTTAAGTGTACGGTAGTTGATAGTTTCAGGTTTTTTAACCTCACCATAGGACCATGAGCGGACCTTGTTTGGTGAAGCTAGGGTGATTTGCATACTTTTAAATCGATTTACGTCAACCACTAGTTATACCTTTCTTTATCTTATCTTTGAAGGAGGTGTAGAAAAACAGATTACCTCTACGGTCATAGCGCTCTCTATCTTAATCCTTTTCCTTCATAGTCATATTGTCTTACGGTAGCGCATTAGTGACTCTACTAAAATCCAAATGATCCGGTAGAGTCCTAACAAGCTTAAGACAGTTTTAATTATCAGCATCCTCTGCTTCAAAGGCGGCGGCAGCTTCAGCCGCAGCACGTTGACGCGCTCTTTCTAAATCATCCACGTGAATGATATCGTCATCTTCTCCTTCATCGAGATCACGAAGTTCTACTTCATTGTCATCTTCATCAAGGACACGCATGTCAAGACCGAGCGATTGCAATTCTTTTACAAGGACACGGAAGGATTCTGGCACACCTGGTTTTGGAATTGGGTTTCCTTTGGTAATGGCTTCATAGGCCTTCAAACGTCCTGTTACGTCATCTGATTTGTAAGTCAGGATTTCTTGAAGGACATTTGAAGCACCATAGGCTTCAAGGGCCCAAACCTCCATCTCACCGAAACGTTGTCCACCAAACTGAGCTTTACCGCCGAGTGGTTGTTGGGTAACGAGTGAGTAAGGACCTGTTGAGCGGGCATGAAGTTTATCATCAACCATGTGGTGAAGTTTGATCATGTACATGACCCCAACAGACACACGGTTATCAAATGGCTCACCTGTACGACCATCATAGAGAACGGTCTTAGCATCTGAATCCATACCAGCTTCTTTAACTGTCTCCCAGAGATCCTCTGAGGAAGCTCCGTCAAAGACAGGTGTCGCAATATGAATGCCTAAGTTGCGGGCTGCCATACCAAGGTGGAGTTCCATAACCTGACCGATGTTCATACGAGATGGTACCCCGAGTGGGTTGAGCATGATATCAACCGGGGTCCCATCTGGAAGATATGGCATGTCTTCGACAGGAACAATACGGGATACGACACCCTTGTTTCCGTGACGACCGGCCATTTTATCCCCGACTTTGATCTTACGTTTCTGAGCGATGTAAACACGGACAAGCATGTTGACACCAGATTGCAATTCATCGCCATTAGCTCGCGTAAAGATTTTCACATCGCGAACGACACCATCGGCACCGTGAGGGACACGAAGAGAAGTGTCACGCACTTCGCGGGATTTATCGCCAAAGATAGCGTGAAGAAGACGTTCTTCAGCAGAAAGGTCTTTTTCACCCTTAGGCGTTACCTTACCAACAAGGATATCCCCTTCTTTTACTTCAGCACCAATACGGATAATACCCATTTCATCTAAGTCTTTAAGAGCATCTTCACCAACGTTAGGGATTTCACGCGTAATTTCTTCAGGGCCTAACTTAGTATCACGTGTTTCTGATTCGTATTCTTCCAAGTGAACAGAAGTGTAAACATCTTCTTTCACAAGGCGTTCACTCATGATGACCGCGTCCTCAAAGTTATACCCTTCCCAAGTCATGTAGGCAACGATAGGGTTTTGACCAAGGGCCATTTCTCCACGTTCCATAGAAGGTCCATCAGCAATAAAGTCCCCTTTTTCAACCTTATCACCAACTTTGACAAGAGTCCGTTGGTTGTAGGCTGTACCTGAATTAGAACGGCGGAATTTTGTAATACTATAAATATCAAGAGAGCCATCTTCACGGCGGACTTCTACCTTATCAGCGTCAGCATAACTAACGGTTCCATTATGTTGAGCAATGACAGCAGCACCTGAATCATGGGCAGCTTGGTATTCCATACCAGTTCCCACATAAGGAGCCTTTGGATCGATCAACGGCACAGCCTGACGCTGCATGTTAGCTCCCATAAGGGCACGGTTGGAGTCGTCATTTTCTAGGAATGGAATACAAGCTGTCGCAACGGCAACGACCTGCTTAGGTGATACATCCATGAAGTCCGCTTGGTCAGCTGGAAATTCTTGGTTGTTCCCTTGGTGACGTCCCATAACGATATCGCTAGCAAAGGTACGGTCTTCGTTGAGGGGCGAGTTAGCCTGAGCGACGATAAACTCATCTTCTTCATCAGCAGTCAGCCAAACGATTTCGTCCGTTACCTGACGTGTTTCTGGATCAATCTTACGGTATGGCGTTTGAATAAAGCCGTATTTGTTGAGGTGCCCGTAAGAGGACAAGTTATTAATCAAACCGATGTTTGGTCCTTCTGGCGTCTCGATGGGACACATCCGACCATAGTGGGTGTAGTGAACGTCTCGAACTTCATATCCCGCACGATCACGCGTCAAACCACCAGGCCCTAAGGCTGATAAACGACGTTTGTGCGACAACTCAGACAGTGGGTTGTGCTGGTCCATGAACTGAGACAACTGAGAAGAGCCAAAGAATTCTTTAACAGCTGCTGTCACTGGACGGATATTGATGATGCTTTGAGGCGTTAAGACTTCATTATCTTGCGACGACATGCGCTCGCGCAAGTTACGTTCCATACGCGTCAAACCGATGCGTACTTGGTTCCCCAACAGTTCCCCAACAGCACGGATACGGCGGTTTCCTAAGTGATCAATATCATCCACACGGCCGAGACCTTCTGCCAAATTAAGGAAGTAGTTCATAGACGCCAAAATGTCAGCAGGGGTAATCGTACGTAACCGTTCATCTGGGTTAGCATTACCAATCACATGAATCACACGATCAGGATCTGTTGGCGCAACAACCTTAAAGCGCTGTAATTCTACAGGTTCTGTCAATACAGCGGAGTCATTTGGAATATAGGTAATCTTATTCAAATCACCATCCAGTTGCTCAGCGATAGAGTCAATGACCTGACGGGTCATAACTGTTCCTGACTCAACCAAGATTTCCCCTGTTTCAGGATCCACCAAAGGCTCGGCAATCGTTTGGTTCAAGAGACGGGTTTTAATATTTAGTTTTTTATTTATCTTATAGCGACCCACCGCTGCCAAATCGTAACGGCGTGAATCAAAGAATCGCGCGGTCAAAAGAGTACGGGACGAATCAGCTGTTTTGGGTTCACCTGGACGAAGGCGCTCATAAATTTCTTTGAGAGCTTCATCTGTCCGTGAGTCAGATAGGTTTTTATGCAAATCTTTTTCAATGGTATTGCGAACAATTTCGCTATCGCCAAAGATGTCAAAGATTTCATCGTCTCCAGAAAATCCGAGGGCACGCACAAGGGTCGTAAATGGAATTTTACGGGTACGGTCGATACGGGCATAACCGATATCTTTAGAGTCGCTTTCAAGCTCCAACCATGCACCACGGTTAGGGATAACGGTTGTACCATAGCCAACTTTACCGTTTTTGTCCACCTTATCGTTGAAATAAACACCTGGTGAACGGACGAGCTGAGAAACGATAATCCGCTCACCACCATTGATGATGAAGGTTCCCATTTCAGTCATCAGTGGGAAATCTCCAAAAAAGACTTCCTGCGTTTTAATCTCACCAGTTTCTTTGTTAATCAAGCGGAAGGTAACAAAGATTGGAGCAGAATAAGACGCATCATGAAGACGAGCTTCTTCTAAGGTATATTTGGGTTCCCGCATTTCATAACCCACAAACTCCAATTCCATGGTGTCTGTAAAGTTAGAAACAGGAAGTACATCTTCAAAAACTTCCTTCAATTCCCGATCCAGAAATTCTTTGTAAGAATCGGTCTGGATTTCAATCAAGTTTGGTAAATCAAGAACTTCTTTAATTCTTGAAAAGCTACGACGGGTACGGTGCTTACCGTACTGAACTTCATGTCCTGCCAAGTTGTTAGCTCCTTTTCTGTGATAGGACTGGGTTAGCCAGTCGATCGCAACAGTTGTTTTCTATTGAATTAACTAACTGTTTGATAAACAAATGCCGTCTTTGGCCCCCTAATTATTAGAATCTTTAAATTTATGTAACAAACTCAAAAATTCCTAAAATTAGGCGCAAAAAGAGCAGCTAAATCTTCCTGTATAAGTTGGATTTAACTGCTGTTAGTCTTATTTGGACAATATTTCAAACAAAACCACGACAAATCTTTTAACTATTATACCGTGATTCTGCTTATTTTGCAAGCATTTTGAATAGGAATTATTCCTAACCAAGAAATCAAAAATAACTTATTCTTCGACCTCTTCATTGGTCTCTTCGGATGAATCAGAAGAACTCTCACTTGATTCAGATGATTCTTCTGTTTCCTTGTCACTATCTTCTTCCTCGTCTTCCTCGTCGGAGGAATTGTCCCCAGCAATACTTCCCCAAGCCTTGGCGTAGTCAGCATCAGTACCACCAACTCCGAATCGGTATCCCGTCACCGGCGCCCCGTTAATAGCCCAATAACTCGTTGTTGTCGCGCCTCCAACATTAATAGCTCTACCATTAATGGTAACCTGACCAGGTCTTTGACCAGTAGAGGATAGAACCTGTGAGGCAATCACGCTTGAGTCTAGTTCAAAGCGTTCACCAATATTCCCAAAAATATTGGGATCTGCTGCGTAAATTGCAGCCACTAAACGAGCCATGTACTGGGCGTTTCTGTTATATCCCGTATCGTCAGGCATGGCTGTATTGTCGTCATGTCCTGCCCAACCACTCAGGGTAACAGCTGGTGTCGCGAGACTAAGCCATACATCCTTGTAGTAATCTGTAGATCCTGTTTTACCAATCCAATCTGCCCCAGCCAAGGTGCCATTTATGCCTCGCAAATTATTGAGGAAATAAGTCGTAGCCCCAGACGTAATCGGTCCTCTCAAAAGATTTTGCATAATGGTTGCAGTCGCTTTTGAAAAGACTTGAACCGGTTCTGCTTGATGCTGGTGAATGGCTTCCCCGTTCTCATCTGTAATGCTTTCGACCATATAGTGCTTTTGGTAGACCCCATCATTTGCCAAAGTCTGGTAAGCATTGGCCATTTGGGCAACAGTTACCTCAACACCAGATCCTAATGGTAAACTTTCAATCCCATATTCAGCAATCGAAATATTCATCTTCTCCATATAGGACTGGACGTCCACACCAGTATTTCTAAGGAGGCTATAGGTCCAATAAGCTGGAATGTTTTGCGACTGGTTCAATGCTGTTTGGAGCGTCTCCATATGGGTACCAGAGCTAACACCATGCATAATTTTTTGCCCACTAGCATAGGTCGCTGGGTAATTGGAAACCATAGAAGCTGACCCCATCAACCCTTGGTCAATAGCGATGGCATAAGGTAAAATCGGTTTAATATTGGAACCTGGAGAGCGATAGGTGTTAAGCGCATGGTTGACTTGGTTGCTAGCATAGTTGTAGCCGCCCACAAAAGCGATGATTGCGCCTGTTTTATTATCCAGCAACACATTGCCTACTTCAACTGTAGAAGTGCCATCTTGCAGGACTCCGGAATGGGCAACCGCGGCCTCTTGCATGGCTTGGTAGACAACTGGGTTAATAGTTGTTTTAACCGTATAACCTCCCAAGCTAAGTTCTTGGTTGGCCATTTCCTTGTAAGTTTGAACGGTTTCTGCCTTTTGCAGGTCTTCTTCCGAAACCTGATCACGCTTAATTAACAAGTCATAGATAATGGCCTCAGCTTCTTCAACGACCGCATAATAAAGGTAGTCACCCGTATCACTCATGATTGGTTCTCCTGGGAGAAAGTCTTGAGAGATATCATAGGCTTTGTAAATCTCATACTCCTCTTCAGAAAGAACACCTGTCCGATACATACTATAGAGCACATCCTTAGAACGCTCAATGCCATAAACCATAGCGTCAGCCGTTTTGAGAGTCCCATCAGAAGCATAAGGAGAGTAGACAATAGGGCTCTGTGGTAATCCCGCTATAAAAGCAGCCTGTGGAATAGAGAGTTCAGTCGCAGAAACACCAAAGATTCCTTGAGCTGCTTCTTCAACACCAGCAATATTTTGTCCATGGTTGTTCCGGCCAAAGGAAGAAACATTGAGATAGAGGGTTAAAATCTCATCCTTACTCAGCAGTCTTTCCAATTCCATGGCATAAACAATTTCAGATGCCTTACGAGAGTAAGTTAATTCATTTCCGACAACTTGTTGCTTAATCAGCTGCTGCGTTAACGTTGATCCACCGCTTGATGATCCTAATCCAAGGGAGCCCAAGGCTGCACGAAAAATAGCTTTGGGAACAACACCGTCATGAGTTTCAAAGTTTTCATCTTCAATTGAAGTGACGGCTTGTTTAATATAGGGTGAAATCTCTTCGCTAGAAACCTCAGTTCTTAAAAGATCAGACTTGACCTCAGAAATAAGAGTGTCGTCTGCATAAGTCAACTTAGAAATACCGGTCACTTCACTAACTCGGCTGACCAAAGTCGCCTGATCCATGGCTTCAACTTCTTCAAAAAGGCTACCCAGATACCCCAGTCCAACCCCAGCGATAAGAGCGCTCCCAAGCACTGCAAGGATAAACAGCGTATTAAAACCCATTTTAACTCCACTAAGAATCCTGTCAAGATAGGGGACTATTTTAATGAGTCCAGATTTTTCCCAGAAAGCAACTACTTTCGTTTTAACTGTATTTACTTTTTCGTTGTTTTGTATGTTTTTCAATTTCTCAAAATCAAATTTTGCCATTAAAAACTCCTTATCCAGCCCATTATAACATATTTTTTTAATTCTTCGCCATCTCAAGATAAATTTGTGATATAATGGAAACATTACTGAAATCGAGACTATCAGTCTAATCAGTAGTTCTGTTTTCAAAAACAGATAGCAAAATCTAAAAAGGAGAATAGCCTATGAACATCTTTGAAGAACTCAAAGCGCGCGGCCTTGTTTTTCAAACAACAGACGAAGAAGCCCTTGAAAAAGCCTTGACAGAAGGGAGCGTCGCTTATTATTCAGGCTATGACCCAACTGCTGATAGCCTGCACCTAGGTCACCTAGTGCCCATCTTGGTCTGCCGTCACCTGCAATTAGCAGGACACAAGCCTTTTCCGCTAGTCGGTGGAGCTACTGGGCTTATTGGGGACCCGTCTTTTAAGGATGCTGAGCGTAGCCTTCAGACCAAAGAAACGGTTGATGGTTGGGTGGAAAAAATCCAAGGTCAACTCTCTCGTTTTCTTGATTTTGAGAATGGTGAGAACAAGGCTGTCATGACCAATAACTACGACTGGTTTGCCTCTATCAGTTTTATCGATTTCTTGCGTGATGTCGGGAAATATTTCACTGTCAACTACATGATGAGCAAGGAATCTGTCAAAAAACGGATCGAAACTGGAATTTCCTACACCGAGTTTGCCTACCAAATCATGCAAGGGTATGATTTCTACGAACTCAATCGCGCCCACAACGTCACCCTGCAAATCGGGGGTTCTGACCAATGGGGCAACATGACTGCAGGTACTGAGTTGCTTCGCCGCAAGGCTGACAAAACAGGCCATGTCATCACCGTACCTCTCATTACCGACTCAAGTGGTAAAAAATTCGGAAAATCAGAAGGTAACGCTGTTTGGTTGGACGCTTCTAAGACCAGTCCTTATGAAATGTACCAATTCTGGCTCAATGTCATGGACGAAGATGCGGTTCGCTTCCTAAAAATCTTTACGTTCTTGACCTTAGAAGAAATCGAAGACATTCGTGTCCAATTTGAAGCAGCACCGCATGAACGCCTAGCTCAAAAAATCTTAGCCAAAGAAGTTGTAAGCCTCGTTCACGGAGAAGACGCTTACAACCAAGCGCTGAAGATTACCGAACAACTCTTTGCAGGCAATATCAAGGGCCTTTCAGCTGAAGAACTCAAAGCTGGACTCAGCAACGTTCCGAACTACGCTGTTCAAGCAAAGGATGACTTAACTATCGTCGAACTCTTGGTTGCAGCTGGTGTTGTTACCTCTAAACGCCAGGCCCGAGAAGATGTCCAAAATGGAGCCATCTACATCAACGGCGACCGTGTTCAAGACCTTGACTACACCTTGTCAGACAAGGATAAGATTGACAACGAGCTCACTGTCATCCGCCGTGGAAAGAAAAAATACTTTGTTTTAACGTTTTAAGAAGCTTAAAAGCACTGGCCCACCAGTGCTTTTTGCTTTAGTCAATGTCAAACTTGATTTCTTGTTGCTTGACGCCAATTTTAAGAAGATGGCCAGAACTTAATTCTCCAGACAAGAGTTTCTCTGCCAACGGGTCTTCCAATGCTGTTTGAATTGCCCGGCGCAGTGGTCTCGCCCCCATCTCTGGATCATAACCGAGTTCTGCTAAGCGCTTAAGAGCAGAAGGCTGTATTTTCACCTTGATATCCTTCTCGGCTAAACTATCAATGAGCGGTTGTACCATAATTTTAACCACTTCTTGCATATGAACTTGGTCAAGGCTATGAAAGACAATTTTTTCATCGACGCGGTTAAGAAATTCTGGTCTGTAGTGCCGTTTCAACTCTTCAAAAATTCGTTTTTCCATATTAGCATGGTCAAACCGTAGATCCTTGCTTCCAAATCCAACTGTCTTATCGTCCCGAAGAGCTGTCGCTCCAAGGTTAGAGGTCATGATGATTAAGGTGTTAGAAAAATCAACCTTGCGTCCACGGCTGTCAGTTAACTGTCCATCATCCAGAACCTGAAGGAGGACATTAAAGATATCTGGATGAGCCTTCTCAACCTCATCAAAAAGGAGTACAGAGTAAGGTTTGTTGCGAACTTTTTCCGTCAACTCCCCACCTTCTTCATAACCGACATAACCAGGAGGCGCTCCATTGAGGCGACTTGCTGCAAATTTTTCCATGTACTCAGACATGTCAAAACGTAGCAAGGCTGACTCATCATCAAAAAGCACTTCTGCTAAGGCTTTGGCAAGCTCAGTTTTCCCAACCCCAGTAGGACCTAGGAACATAAAGGATCCTATCGGACGCTTGGTTTGACGAATTCCCGATTGATTACGCCTGATGGCACGGCTGACAGCCGAAACAGCGGCATCTTGTGCAATCACGCGCTTGTGTAATTCGGCCTCTAAATTAAGGTATTTCTTGGCTTCCGTCTTGGTTAATTTAGTGACTGGAATACCAGACAAGCGGCTAAGGGTCGTCAAGATATCGTCTTCGGTGACGCTAATTTTTGAATTCCACTCTTCTCTATCAAGCAACCTTTCAACTCTTTTCAGCTCTCCTGCCATCAAAGCACGGTCCAGTTCATTTAGTTCCGGTTGAATGCCTGCATGGCCGGCCTTATTTTGGGCAGTAGCGGCAGCCTCATCTAAAAGGTCAATAGCGGAATCAGGAAGGTTTTTCCCTGTTAAATAGCGCTTAGCATAGGTCACCGCCGTTTCCACCGCTTTGTCCGAAATAGAGACACGGTGGTGTTGCTCATACGTTTCTTTTAGACCTTGCAAAATCGTAATCGCCTCTGTTTCTGATGGTGATTCTACAACAACTTTGGCAAAGCGACGAGATAAAGCGGAGTCTTTTTCAATGTGTTTTTGGTACTCATCTTGGGTTGTTGCCCCGACCATATGAAGGGTCCCACGAGATAGGGCAGGCTTTAGGATGTTAGCTGCATCCATCGTACTATCAATCCCGCTTCCGCTCCCCATAATAGTATGGAGTTCATCGACAAAGAGAATCACTTGGCCATCTGCCTCAATATCATCAATGATATTGTTCATCCGTTCCTCAAAATCACCGCGAAAACGGGTCCCCGCAATAACCGACATTAATTCCAGTTCCAAGACACGCATCTTGGCCAATTTCTCAGGAACCTCACCTGCTGCAATGCGTTGGGCAAGACCTAGCGCTAGTGCTGTTTTACCGACACCCGCATCTCCGACTAAAACAGGATTATTCTTTGTTTTTCGACTGAGAATCTGGACCATGCGTGAAATTTCAGCATCGCGTCCAATAACTGGCTCTATCTCTCCTTGACGAGCAGCTTCGGTCAAATCGCGGGTATAATCTTCTAATCCTCCACTTGGTGCACTAGGCATCCCCATCATATTAGCCATATTGCCCTTAGAGGCTCCTGAATTGCCCTTAATCATCGCTCGAATGGCTTTAATATCTGCTTTAGTCATTCCGGCTTTATGCTCTAGGTTTTTTCGCAAGTCGACCATGGTCACATCATGCTCTCCTTGCTCAGTCGTAAAACCAACTTCCTCGAGGACACGACAAGCCAGAGATGCACCATCTAAAATAATAGCTAGCAACAGGTGCTCTGTTCCCAGTTCTTTGGCTTTAAGGGTTTGGGCAATGGCCTTAGCAAACTCAGTAAGATTACGCAACCGCTTGGAATGGGGCAAAACAGTAAAGTCTCCAACCTCTTCACGCATTTCCTTTTCGGTCACTGCATAAATGGCCCGATCATAGTCATTGAAATCAAAGTCAAAATCCTGTAAAGCTGAGCCAGCTATCGACTCGCCATTGCCAATAAAACTCAAAAGAACATGCCACGACTCAACTGATTGGCAACCATAGCGTTGAGCAAGAATCTGTCCATCTTCCCAAGCTGTTCTCATACCGTGTGATAATTTCATACGTTTCAGTTACTCTTTTCTATCTAATTGCTGAATAATCCGTCGCAACGAATTTGCTCGAATCTTATCAGCTTCTGCTCCTAAAACCTCATTAGTACTCATGGCTAAAATGAGATTTCCCTCTCTTTCTGTCATCAACTTTTGTTCAAACAACATTTGAATAATATCTGTAAAAACGGTCTGACTGACTTGATTTCCAAGACTAAGTCTCAACCCTTCTAATCGGTGGTGATGATCTGAAAAATCAATTTTATCGATGCGGATATAGCCACCGCCACCGCGTTTGCTTTCAACCACATACCCACGGCTCTCAGTAAACCTCGTCTTAATCACATAGTTAATCTGACTTGGAACAACTTCAAAAGACGCCGCCACTTCGCTACGCTTTAGCTCTACAAAACCAGCTTGGGCTAAACGCTTTTTAATATAAGCTTCAATGCTATCAGATGTATTTTTGGGCTCCATCAGACCACCTCCTCTGACTATCTTTGACTATTATATCAAAAAAATGATCAATTAGGAACTAAAGAGGTACAGAGAAGAAAAGCTCTCCCATGGGATATTTGATTATTTCAAGTTCAATAGCTTTTAGTTGACCTTTCTGACAGAAGCCTATACAATAAGACTATTATCATTAAGGATGGTTTTATGCATTATCTTATTTTATTATTGATTTCAATGGTGCCATTGATTGAACTTCGTGGTGCAGTGCCTTACGGTATTGCTAATGGGATTCCCTTTTGGCAAGCCCTTTCCCTGGGTGTCCTTGGGAATATGTTGCCAGTGCCGATTATTTTCTTTTTTGCCCACAAAGTATTGGTCTGGGGTGCTGATAAACCTGTAATTGGCCCTTTCTTCAGCTGGTGTCTTCGTAAAGGCCAAAAAGGAGGAAAAGTCTTGGAAGAAAAAGCTGGTAAGAACGGGATTTTCCTAGCCCTTCTTCTATTTGTCGGTATTCCTATCCCAGGTACAGGGGCTTGGACTGGAACTTTAGCAGCCAGTATTTTAGGATGGGACTTCAAAAAAAGTGTTGTGGTCATTATGCTAGGGGTAATTTTAGCAGGTGTGATCATGGGGCTCTTGACGGTCTTTGGTCTCAATGTTTTTAGCCATTAAAAAGTATTCTACCTCACTAGACGACTAGTGAGGTAGAATACTTTTTTGATAATTGATCAGCCTAAATAGCTAGTGGATGTTTTGCCCCTGAATTAATCGTCTAAGGCAGCAACATACTGATCTACTGCTAAAAGAGCCGAAGCCACATCATCTGCTGTAATGGCAAATGGCATTTGATGAATGGTCTCTCCTTCAATCGTTGCTTGTTTTCCAACTTTAAGCAGGGTATCATAATCCGCATCAGCTAAGTGCAATTCTGATAACCGTGTTGGTAAGTTCAAGGCTTGGTAGAAGCGAATATGTTTGTTTATCTCTTCTTTTGGACGATTTTCCAAGAACAGTTGGGTCAAGGTGCCATAGGCCACTTTTTCACCATGGGTCAAATGATGAATATCGCCTTCTAATGCTGTAAAACCATTGTGGATAGCGTGAGCAGCTGCAAGCCCAGCACTTTCAAAGCCAAGACCACTCAGCAAGGTATTGGCCTCCACAATATTTTCTAAAGCTTTCGTCACTACTTTGGCTTCACAACTGGCCATAGCTTGGAGGCCATCGGCAAACAGGGTCTTTTCACAAGCTTGGGCAATCGCAACTCCTGCAATGGTTTGGTGCCCACCAGCCATGGTTGTTCCATTATTTTGGACAACAGCTCTAGCTTCTACCCAAGTCGCAAGACCATCGGCAATCCCTGAAGCTAGTAAACGCGGTGGTGCTTGACAGATGACCTGGGTATCTACTAAGACTAATTCTGGGTTTTTAGAGTAGAAGATATATTTTTCAAAGGCCCCTTGGTCGGTATAAATAACAGATAAAGCTGAGGTTGGGGCATCGGTCGACGCGATAGTTGGGGCAATAATGACAGGAATCATTAATAAATCAGCAATCGCCTTAGCACTGTCTATGGTTTTACCACCACCAAGTCCAATAATGACATCGACCTGACTTTCCTTGCCTAAGTCAACGACGCGATTAATCTCATTATCAGACGCTTCTCCATTAAAAGCTACCCGTGTTACCTCAAAAGATTCTGAGCTTAAATAGTCAATAAACCGCTCACCAACAATATCAAACACGACATCGTCACAAAGAACTAAAGGACGTTTGCCTAGTGCATTAATTTGATCAGCACTTGAAAACAAAACATTTTTCCCTTGAACATAGCGGGAAGGACTCGCAAAAACTTTCATTAGTTTACCTCATTCCATTCTAGAGAAAAGCAATTTCTCCTAACTTATAGTCGTCACTCCGATACATCTAACCTCCCTTCTTTTTAGAAAACGACCTCGCATGTTCAGTATAACTTTTTCCAAAAAATTGTGCAAAAATTAACAATGTCTCTCTGTAACTTTACTCCTAGTATATCAACTATAATCTAAACTTTTTGAAACAAGCTTGCTCGTTCATTTTCACTGCTTAATGACTTTAAAAACGACTACTATAGCTAGCCTAGTAAAAGTTATCGACTAACCGCAACTGCTCTTTCTGCCATTTGTTGAATTTTAATTGTGGAATTATTTTGGTAAATAACACCATTGATCAATTCACCGTGGGCAAACAGATTCGGCAGGGTGCCGTAACGTGGGGAGATGATTTGAGCAGTTTCAGCTAGGACACTGAGACCTCCCTCGTCATCGATTTGTACGAGGTGCTGGTCTAACAATCGTTGCAAAAGAGGTGTAGCCTTCTTCTGATTTGCTTTTGTGAGGTTATAGCCCGTTGCATTAATCACATACGAAACCTTACAATCATCTCCTTCTTTTTGGATAATATCAAACTCCTCATCGTTTGCTACAACATCGGTCACCTGATTCAAAACAACTAAGCGTCCTGACTTATCAGCTCCTATCAGGACATCGGCTGATTCTTCTGGCATAGGGTTTCGAAGATTGATGATAGCTTTTTCGTAAATCTCCTTGTACTGTTGACGGTCTGACTGCGTCATCCGAGGCCAAAGGTCGCTGAACCAATCTGCCACACGAGAAGCAAGCGCTTGTAGTCGATAAAGTTCCTCAGGGTAAGTTTCAGCTAAACAAAGACCCTCTATCCCTGATGCTAAATAGGTTTCACAGGCATTTTCCCAATTCTGAAACCCAAGCGCCTGCAGCTCTTTTTCTAATAGTTCTTCAAATTCTTCTATGGAAAAATAATCTTCTAATTTCAAGCTTTCAAATTTGTCATCTGTCATCGCCACCCATTCGAACGGTTCCCCATCAAGGATACGAACGGTCGGAAAATAACCGGATCTTGAAAAAGCAAAAACACGGGCTACAGGTTGGTTTAATAGCCATTTGAGCACATCGACCGCTGCCAAACCTGTCCCAATCAAAGAGACCGAACTATCCTTCCAAATAATGTCGTTTAGCTCTCTAATAGGATAAGGGTCTCTAATGTAATTAGAGTTGTCCTCTAGTCGGTAAGGATCAATGGTGGGTAAATCCCCACAGGCCAAATGCAACTCATCAAAGACTTCCCCATAGAGTTCCCCATCGATGTGCACTTGCCATTGTTGTGTCTCTGGAAGATAGGTCAAGTGGTCTACGCGCTTTTTAACAACTGTTGTGGGCAACTGGTCTATCAATTCTTGACCACGCTCCTGCATATACTGACCATAAAGTGCTCGACTCACATAAGGCCGATCCACCGCATATCCTTTCGCGATCAACCAAGCTTTAAAATCTCCCATATCTCGATAATCAAAGGAAATAGTATCAATAGGCGAGTTGATTAGAGCTTCATCGACATCCTCTTGGAAGGGAATCCCACGTCCAAAATGATTTCGATCATCAAAACAGACAATAGTCAACTGTGCCAGTTGAGTTTCTGTTAATTGAGATAGGCCCAGTAAAACAGCGAGGCCACTGACCCCCATACCTACAATTGCGATTGATTTTGTCATTTCTATATTCTCCTAATCTTATGATATCATAAGATAGAAATCCTGTCTGTAAAACATTGGATTAGATGACCGTCTTTTCTTCATTAACACAAAAAGGCCCAACTCCTCAACCATTACTAGAGGAATTGGGTCTTATCTGTGATTTCATTTTTGATAACTGAAAGGAGCAATCGTCCTCTCACTGTCATTCTTATTTACCAAGTGCTGCAGCCATTGTTGCTGCAACTTCATTTTCAAAATCATTGGCAGCTTTTTCGATACCATCACCAACTTCAAAACGGGCAAAGCTAACGACTTTAGCGCCTACTGAATCAAAATAGGCTTCAACAGTTTTGCTGTCATCCATGATGTAGACTTGTGAAAGAAGTGTGTACGCTTGGTCTACTTGCGTGTTATCCAGCATGAAGCGGTCCATCTTACCTGGTACAATTTTATCCCAGATTTTTTCTGGTTTGCCTTCAGCAGCCAATTCAGCTTTGATATCAGCTTCAGCTTGTGCCAATACATCATCAGTCAACTGAGCTTTTGAACCATATTTCAAAAGTGGCAAGGCTGGCTTGTCAACCATGGCACGGCTTTCATTGTCTTGCTCGATCTTGTGGTTGAGTTGTGCCAATTCGTCTTTGACAAATTGCTCATCCAATTCAGTGTATGAAAGAACAGTTGGTTTCATAGCAGCGATATGCATTGAAACTTGCTTAGCAAGGGCTTCATCGCCACCCTCGATCACTGAGATAACCCCGATACGACCACCGTTATGTTGGTAAGCACCAAACACTTGCTCATCAGTCTTTTCAACCAAGGCAAAACGGCGGAATGAAATTTTCTCACCGATAGTTGCTGTTGCTGATACAAAAGCTGCTTCTAAAGTTTCACCTGAAGCTGTTGTCAAGGCAAGAGCTTCTTCGTTGTTAGCTGGTTTACCTTTAGCAATGACTTCAGCTGCTTCTTTAACAAGCGCTACGAATTGATCGTTTTTCGCAACAAAGTCTGTTTCAGAGTTCACTTCAACAACTGCAGCAACATTGCCTTCTACAAAGACACCAGTCAAGCCTTCAGCTGCAACACGGTCAGCTTTCTTAGCAGCTTTTGCCATTCCTTTTTCACGGAGCAATTCTACCGCTTTATCGATATCACCATCTGTTTCAACCAATGCTTTTTTAGCGTCCATGACACCAGCACCAGATTTTTCACGCAATTCTTTTACAAGCTTAGCTGTAATTTCTGCCATTTATAGTCTCCTTTTTAAACGAAATAAGGGAACAGGGCTCCGCCCCGCCCCCTTAGGTTTTAGATTTACAATTATTAAGCGTTATCGCCTTCTACAACTTCAACCAATTCTTCGATTGATTCAGTAGATGCTGGCTCTGAAGCTAATTCTGCTTCAACGGCTTCGACGCTGTCTTCACCTTGGTGACCTTCAATGATCGCATCAGCCATTTTAGCAGTGATGAGTTTAACCGCACGAATCGCATCGTCGTTTGATGGAATAATCACATCAATGTCATCTGGATCAGTGTTTGTATCAACCATAGCTACAACTGGAATACCCAATTTTTTAGCTTCTTTAACAGCGATTTGTTCTTTATGTGGGTCAACAACGTACATAACATCTGGGATACGAGGCATGTCTTCGATACCACCCAAGAATTTTTCAAGACGAGCCATTTGTTTGTTAAGAAGGGCAACTTCTTTCTTAGGCAAGACTTCAAAAGTACCGTTTGCTTCCATCTCTTTGATTTCTTTAAAGCGACGGATACGTTTTTGAATAGTGTCCCAGTTAGTCAATGTGCCACCCAACCAACGGTGGTTGATGTAGTATTGACCAGCACGTTCAGCTTCTTCTTTGATGGCTTCAGAAGCTTGTTTCTTAGTTCCAACAAACAAGACAACCGCATCGTTAGCTGCTGCATCACGAACAAAGTCGTAAGCTTGATCAGCCAATTTTACAGTTTGTTGCAAGTCGATAACGTGGATGCCGTTACGTTCTGTAAAGATGTACTTCGCCATCTTAGGGTTCCAACGACGCGTTTGGTGACCGAAGTGCACACCCGCTTCGAGGAGTTGTTTCATTGAAATTACTGCCATGAGTATTTCTCCTTTTTTGTTTTTTCCTCTCTAAGATTTCAACTCGCAAAACCACCACAAGGGCAACAGTTCCACGATTCATCTTAGATGAGTATTTGTTGTTGTCACAACTTTGTCACAACTTTATCATGATAACAAAAAAATTCTCTTTTTGCAAGCAAAGTCTCTATTTAAAATCAAATCTTCAATGTTTTAGTGATGTCCACCACACCATGTCACCCCCATTGACAGCTTGCTTGAAAAGATTTCTATCCTCGAATACAATCACGCCTTACTCACAATCCGAAGAAGTTTCGCAATTTCCGATTAAGACCTTGACGGAAGTTCATTTTTAGGGTAGAATATTATCTGTTATAAAGCGCATGGCGGTATAGCCAAGTGGTAAGGCACGGCTCTGCAAAAGCTTGATCGTCGGTTCAAATCCGTCTACCGCCTTAAAGAAGAATATCTTTCTTGCTTTTACATGCTGAAAAGCCCTGTTTTAGGGCTTTTCTTTGTTTTTCGTCAGGTTAAATCAGGCTAATTATGGAGAAGTTGGTGGGCAAATGGTGGTCAAAAAAATTAAAAAAAGTTTATTAAACTACTTGACTACTATTATAAATAATAGTATAATATAGACATAAGGTAAAGGGAGGTTACCTTAGACAAGGAAAGTAACAGAAAGGAGTAAAAATGTTTAGGTACTTAAAAAAGCCACTCAAGGTTAGAACAGATAAGTCGGTCGTCAAACTAAATCTTATCATCCTAACCATTGAATGGCACATCACGATTGGATAGTGAGCAATCACTATCCACCCCTTCGGGGGTGTACTTAAATATTATCAAAAAATGCTATGAAAGTAAAATACAAAGTAAGTAAACATAAATTTGACTGGAAAGCCTTCTTGGTGTGGTCACTGCTTATTGCATTGATACTCTGGTTGGTTTTCAAATAAGGAGTATCATCTATGATAAAAGTGTTATCCAAGGAAGAGATGATGAATTTCATCAAGAGTCATTCACGCTATCAAATAGCACAGGCCACAGGTATATCGGAGCAAACTTTAGCAAACTATGTCAAAGGTCGGACTGATATTGGTGGCATGTCTTTTGATAAAGTCATCAAAATAACTCAGTACTATAACAGTTTAAATCGCTAATGTCTATTATATTGGACAAACATCCCATCCTTCAAACCATTCCAGTCCTCTATGATCTGGATTTTGCCCATACCCAACCGCTCTTTACCATTACCATAGGGGCTCAGGCAACACTTGACACCAGTGACGGTAAGATCCTTGTTAAGGAACAATGAAGCAGACCTTTATGAATTTCTACTAGTTCTCTTTGAACAAAGAAAAGGCAAGCAGAGTCTCTCCCAGCTTGCCTTTTCTTTAGTCGTATCAACGGTTGGTTATAATTCAGCTATTTGGCTCATATTAACTTCAGCCACAGTATCATTGCCAAACATAGAGATAATCATCTTGACCTTGTTGTTGTCGATCTCAGAAACCTTGCCTTCATAGCCAGAAAAGGCGCCATCGATAATGCGAACAGTGTCCCCAACACGCACATCAATGGAGAATTCTTGCACACTTTGCCCCATAGAGGCAAGGATGGCCCGAATTTCCTCTTCCAAGAGTGGGGTTGGTTTAGAGCGGTTACCATGAGAACCGACAAATCCGGTAACGTTTGGCGTATTACGGACCACAAACCAAGCTTCATCGGTCATGACCATCTCAACCAGTACATAACCTGGGAAACGGTTTTCTTCAATCTCTTTCATCTCCCCTTTTTTCTCAACTTGTACGGTTTGGGTCGGGATTTCCACGCGCAAGATGTTTTCTAACATATCATATGTCTGTGCCCGCTGTAGAAGGTTTTCTTTGACCTTGTTTTCATAGCCTGAGTAGGTTTGCAGGACAAACCAGCCTTTATCAAAACTATCCATTCTTTATTTTCCTTTCAAAAAAGAGCCTGCCGGCTCTCTTAATTACTCTTATTATACCTTAAATGCTTGGGCTTGACAACTTTTTAGAAAAAGTTAATCAAACTCATGAGACCACGAGAAACTGCGAGGTCAAAGAGGTAAATCACAGCTACAAAGAAAGCTGTGTATTCCATGACAGAAAGAAAATCTGCCCAACGTTGTTTACTGTCTGGCCAGGTTGTATCTGCCAAAATTTGAATCGTATCGCTAATAAATTTCATATTAACTCCTTTTGTTACCGCGTTTCCTTGTGGGAGGTGTAGCCTCCACAATGTTTGCAAAACTTGTTGACTTCTAGTCGTGTTGGTTTTTGATTACTGCTCAGTTTAATGGAATAATTGCGTGACCCACAAACTGTACAGGCTAAGCTCCCTTTTTTAAGTGCCATTTAAAGCCTCCATACATATCCCCATTATTTTAGCATTTTATCTGACACTTGACAAGTTATTGGAACAGACTCTTCACGGTTTCCCATAAATTTTGCGCCTTTTCAGGGATATTAGCTTCCTCTATCGCTTTTTGTGCTTGGTCTAAAATCTGTCCTGCCTGCTCTCTAACCGTATCTAATATCTCACCAGCAGGATTTGAGGTCTGGCCTGTTTCATTAACTGGCGCAATACCATTTTCAGCATAGGTATTTTCCTGTGTAAAGGCTGTTCCTGCCGTATAAGGTAGTATACTGTTAGCGACTGTTTGGAAAATCGCTGACGCTTGGTTGGATGATGTCCCTTCCAGATAGTGCGTTTCATCGGTTTTGGAAAAGCCTAACCAGTGACTGATAACAACATCTGGCGTGTAGCCAATCACCCATTGATCACTAGCCACATTAGGATCAAAACTGGTTTCTGTCGTCCCTGTTTTTCCCGCCATTTCATAACCATATGGCGCTGCATAGACTCCTGTCCCATTCGAAAACGTTCCCAGCATCATACTGGTCATTTTATTGGCAACAATGCTGTCCATAACCCTTGTTTTCTTTGACTGGTGGTTTTTTAGTACCTTACCACTAGCAGTTTCGATGCGTGTGATCAAATGAGCATCCGGCATGACCCCACCATTGGCAAAGGCTGAATAGGCTTGTGCCATTTGGAGTGGATTAGTGACGACACCCCCTCCTAGGGCAACTCCTAATTCTTGGGGAACCTTAGTCATGTTGAGGCCGAATTTCTTCCCATAGCTAAAAGCTGTCTCAATGCCTAATTCATTAACAGTCGCGACAGCTGGTAGGTTAAGAGACTGGGCCAGGGCTTGATACATGGGAACTGTGCCCGTTTCTGTTCGAGACCCCATATAATTGTCCAAGGTATAGGTGCCATAGGTGGTCGTCGTGTTGTCCAACTCACGGTCTGTTTCCCAACCTGCAGCAATAGCTGGCGTATAGGCAACTAAAGGTTTGATGGTTGATCCTGGGCTTCGTTCCGATTGAGTGGCATAATTAAAACTACGGTAGCTATAATTCTCACTGGAGTTAACACGACCAACAAGGGCACGAACACCACCCGTTGAAGGATCCAAGGCAACTGAAGCAGACTGAGCCATCTCCCCATCGCTATAGGCAACCGGAAAGAGACTGTCTTCGTTATAGACTGCTTGGACATTGGCCTGATAATTTTGGTCCAGCTCAGTATAAATACGGAGCCCATTGTTAACAACCTCGTTTTCAGACAAGCCGTATTTACTAATCGCTTCTTCTATGACGGCATCAAAGTAAGATGGATAGGCATACTTACTGCTACGGCCCATATAGGTATCAGAAAGTTGCCCTGCCATATCCACGGCAGAAGATTCATCTGCCGTAGCCTGATCGATGTAGCCTGCGTCCACCATCACTTGGATGACCGTATTGCGACGATTGGTTGCATTTTCAAGCGAATAATAGGGATTATAAATCTCAGGACCCTTTAACATGCCAGCCAAGGTCGCAGCTTGTGAGAGACTCAGTTGACTGGCCGAAATCCCAAAGTACTTTTGACTAGCATCCTCTACCCCCCAGACCCCGTTGCCAAAATAAGCATTATTGAGGTACATGGCTAAGATTTCTTCTTTTTCGTAAGTCTTGGTTAATTCTAAGGCCAAGAAGAACTCCTTCGCCTTCCGGGTTACGGTTTGTTCTTGGGTCAAATAAGCATTTTTAGCCAACTGCTGGGTAATGGTCGAGCCACCTCCAGAGCGCCCCAAGGTCACTATCGCTAGGGCAAAGCGCCCATAGTTAATCCCTGAATTTTCATAAAAAGTACGGTCCTCTGTTGCGACAACTGCCTGTTCCATATAATCTGAAATCACATCCAGCTGGACATAGGTTCCTTTCTGACCAGAAAGACTGCCTGCTTCGACAGCGTCCTTATCGTAAATAATGGTTTCTGCTTGCAGAGCCGCCTGCAAATCTTCAACATTAGCTGTTTTGGCTAAAAAGAAGAGCCAAGCGCCAACAGCCACCCCAGCAGTTGCAATCACAATTAAGAGAATCTTGGTGAGGTGATACCTTCTCCAGAAACGTCGGAAAGCCGATTGTCCTTTTTTAGAGCCTGAGGCTTGACCAGAATGCCGTCTTCGACGCTGATGGTCAGTAGTTTTGATGTTATTCACATCCTGATTGAGTAGCGCCTCTTCAGTCAATTGGTCTTGATCTATTGGTTGAGCGGTTTCAGTCTCGTCTATCTCGTCTGATAAGAAATATTTCTTCATAAAGTCTTCAAAAAATTGTTTAGGTTTCATCACTGTCTCCTTTCTTGAAAACTGCTTCTATTATACTACATCGCGACCTATTCGTCTCAATTGGGCCGTTCCGCCAGCTTCTAGACCTGTCTTATCAAGCTTTTTATGATAGAATAAAAAGAGATTGTCATTATTAGAAAAGGAACAACCATGTCAGACATTTATGATATCACCATTATTGGAGGCGGTCCCGTTGGACTATTTGCCACCTTCTATGCTCATTTGCGTCACGCCAAAGTCAAACTCATTGATTCTCTGCCTCAGCTCGGTGGCCAGCCGGCTATTCTCTACCCTGAAAAAACGATTTTAGATGTCGCTGGCTTTCCGAACATCACTGGTGAGGGCCTGACCGACAGTCTCCTCAAACAATTAGCGCTCTTTGATACGACCATTTGCCTCAATGAGACTGTTCTGGATATTGAAAAAAACGATACTATCTTTACCCTTAGGACTAACCAAGCAGAACACCAGACGAAAGCCGTGCTCATTGCCATGGGTGGGGGGGCCTTCAAACCCCGTGCTCTGGAGTTAGAAGGCGCAGATGATTTTGAGAACATCCATTACCATGTGGCTAATATCAACCAATACAAAGGGCAAAATATCGCCGTCTTAGGAGGTGGTGACTCAGCCGTTGATTGGTCTCTAGCCTTTGAAAAAGCTGGTGCCAAAACGACCATTATTCATCGCAGAGATAATTTCCGGGCCCTTGAACATAGTGTCGAAGACTTGAAAAACTCTAGCGTAACCATCAAGACGCCTTATGTTCCAAGTGGCCTCATCACAAAAGATGGCAAAGTGGAAGCCCTTGAAATCACTAAGGTCAAATCAGACGAAATGGACGTCTTGCCTGTCGATCATCTCTTTGTCAATTACGGGTTTAAATCTTCTGTCGGTAATCTGAAAAAGTGGGGACTGGAACTCAATCGCCACAAAATCATAGTTGATTCTAAGCAAGCAACCTCTGTCCCAGGTATTTACGCTGCTGGCGACTGTTGCTACTACGATGGAAAAATCGATCTGATTGCCACTGGTTTTGGAGAAGCTCCAACAGCAGTCAATAACGCTATTAACTATATCAATCCGGCTGAAAAAGTACAGCCTAAACATTCAACTAGCCTTTAAAGGAGAAAGGATTTTTTATGAAAACAAGACATGAACTCAAAGACCGCGCTCTCGAGCTTTTAGCAGAACGCGGCGTGACCATGGATGATTTGGCCGAGTTGGTCATGTATCTCCAAAACAAATACATTCCTGACCTCAGTAAGGAAGTGTGTTTGGAGCACATCACATCTGTCTTAGAAAAAAGAGAAGTTCACAATACGATTATCACTGGTATCGAAATTGACAAGTTGGCTGAAGAGGGCAAACTGTCACAACCCCTTAGCGACATTTTGATGAGCGACGAAGGGCTTTACGGTATCGATGAAATCATGGCCCTCTCCATCGTCAATGTCTACGGTTCTATTGGGTTTACCAACTATGGCTATATTGACAAGGTCAAGCCTGGCATTATTCAGAAACTAGACACCAAAGAAGGCGGCAAATGCCATACCTTCTTAGATGATATTGTTGGGGCGATTGCAGCAGCTGCAGCCAGCCGATTAGCTCACTCAGACCCAAGCAAAAGTGCCATCACCAATAAAAACTAACCGCTTTTCAAAGCCAGACCCATCAATCACTTTTGTTTGGTCTGGCTTTTATCTTGTGTTACAATAATCATTATGGATAAAATCATTAAAACCATTTCTAGCAATGGTGCTTTTCGCGCCTATGTGCTAGACAGTACAGAAACCGTTAAACAGGCTCAAGCTTTTCATAAAACCCAGAGTTCATCGACTGTTGCCCTTGGACGTGCCTTAATTGCCAACCAGATTTTGGCAGCCAATGAAAAAGGAGATACTAAGGTCACTGTCAAAGTCCTAGGCAATAATTCTCTTGGTGCTATTATCTCAGTCGCTGATACCACTGGTAAGGTCAAGGGATATGTGCAAAACACTGGCGTAGACATTAAGAAGACCGCAACTGGCGAAGTCGTCGTTGGTCCCTTTGTCGGACAAGGCCAATTTTTAGTCATCGTTGACTACGGTACAGGTCAACCCTACACCTCTATGACACCTATCGTCACTGGGGAAATCGGAGAAGACCTGGCTTATTTCTTAACCGATAGCCAACAAACACCGTCTGCTGTCGGGCTCAATGTCCTATTAGATAGCAACGATCAAGTCCAAGTCGCAGGTGGCTTTTTGGTGCAGGTCTTGCCAGATGCTAAGGACGCAGACATTGCCCGCTTTGAAAAACGCCTCCAAGACATGCCTGCTATCTCAAGCCTTTTAGCGTCTGAGGACCATATCGAAGCCCTTCTCTCTGCTATTTATGGTGATGACGATTACAAGTGTCTCGAAGAAAGCCCCCTCAGCTTTAGCTGTGATTGCAGTCGTGAACGGTTCTTAGGAGCATTGGCTAGCCTGCCTAAAGCAGACCTTGAAAGCATGCGAGACGAGGATCAGGGTGCCGAAATCATTTGCCAATTCTGCCAGACGGCTTACCAGTTTAATTCAGAAGATTTGGAGGGACTCATCCTTGAAAAACCTTAACACACCCTTTATGATTGGCGATGTTGAAATCCCCAATCGTACGGTCCTAGCTCCCATGGCTGGGGTCACTAACTCTGCCTTTCGAACCATCGCTAAGGAGATGGGAGCTGGTCTTGTGGTCATGGAAATGATCTCAGAAAAAGGGATTCTTTACAACAATGAAAAGACTCTTCACATGCTCCATATCGATGAGAACGAAGCCCCTATGTCGATCCAACTGTTTGGAGGCGACGCTGATTCGCTCGCACGCGCAGCGATCTTCATCCAGGAAAATACCCGCGCTAATATCCTTGATATCAATATGGGTTGTCCTGTCAACAAGGTCGTTAAAAACGAAGCTGGTGCCAAATGGCTCCGCGATCCAGATAAAATCTATCACATCGTCAAAACAGTAACTTCCCACCTCGACATTCCCCTAACCGTCAAAATGCGAACCGGTTGGGCTGATAGCAGTCTCGCTGTCGAAAATGCCTTAGCTGCTGAAGCAGCAGGTGTTTCGGCTCTTGCCATGCACGGAAGGACCCGTGAGCAGATGTATACAGGGCACTGTGACCACGAAACGATTGCTCGCGTTGCTAGAGCCATCACTAAGATTCCTTTCATCGGAAACGGCGATATCAAAACGGTCCAAGATGCCCGCTTCATGATCGAAGAACTCGGCACAGATGCGGTAATGATTGGTCGCTCCGCCATGGCTAATCCTTATATCTTTACGCAGATTAACCACTACTTAGAAACTGGAGAAGAGCTTCCTGATTTAGTCTTCGAAGACAAGATGAAGATAGCTTATGAACATTTGAAGCGTCTTATCGCTCTCAAAGGCGAACATGTGGCGGTGCGGGAATTCCGTGGACTAGCCCCTCATTATCTGCGCGGCACATCTGGTGCAGCCAAGCTTCGCGGTAAAATTGCAAAAGCTGAGACCTTGGCAGAAGTTGATGACATCCTCGGCTACGCTCCCAAAACAATCGAATTTTCTTAATCTCAACATTTCTTAAAGTCTTTAAGGAAACTTTAAGCAAGTTCCGTTATACTTTATGTATCCTAAAATTTTTCATATTCTCCCTAATATAAGAGCTGATTTATTTCAGCGACCTATTAACCACAAAACCCTCGGAAGTATTTCCGAGGGTTTTGTGGTTAATTCATATTTAGATAAAAAGTAACAAGCTAATCGCCATCACTCCCATACCGGTAATGAGACCATAGATAGCCAAATGATGTTCACCATATTTTTCAGCTGCGGGTAAGAGCTCATCGAGTGAAATGAAGACCATAATCCCAGCAATTCCCGCAAACACAACACCGTAAACAACTGGGGTCATAAAAGGCATCAGAATTAACCAGCCGACCAAGGCACCAATAGGCTCTGCTAAACCAGATAAAAAGGAATAGGCAAATGCTTTTTTTCGAGATCCAGTGGCCTGGTATATGGGGACAGAAACAGCGATTCCTTCTGGAATATTATGGATTGCAATAGCAACAACGATTGGAATGGCAACCTCGGGAGCTTGCAGAGCTGAAACAAAGGTTGCTAGACCTTCTGGAAAATTGTGGAGGGCTAGGGCTAAGGCTGTCATCAAGCCCATACGCATCAAATCACCCTTTTTGGCAACAGGTACCGCCTCTGCTTCAACTCGTCTAACTTCATGCGGGTTTTCTGCTGACGGTATTAGACGATCGATAATCGCAATCAGTCCGATGCCACCAAAAAAAGCCAGAACAGTCATCCAATTACCAGAGCGTTCTCCCAGTTCCTCTACTAAAAATTCTAGCCCTTTGGGTAAAATTTCCATAAAGGACACATAAATCATAACGCCTGCTGAAAACCCCAGACTAACCGCTAAGAACCTTGTGTTCGTCGCCTTAGCCACAAAGGCGATCAAACTTCCTATTCCCGTACTAAGTCCAGCAATTAGGGTCATAAAAAAGGCTAATACTATATCATTCATGATTCTATTTTACCATGTTTATCAAAAGTTAGAAATGTTTTTGATAGCTTTTTGCATGCTTTAACGACAATATGATATAATAACTAGAAAGGAGGCATTCTCATGTCACAACAGCGTATATTACCCTATATTATTTTGGGGATGTTAGCTAATGAAGACAATCTGACAGGCCGACAAATCACTGAGTTATTTAAAACAGAAATCGGTAATTTTTGGAAAGCTGCTCACAGTCAGGTCTACCCAGAGCTCAAGCGAATGGTCAAAGAACAATGGGTGACTGTCCACAATCGCCCTGCCAATGCCAAAGAGCGCTACTATAAAATCACATCTCTAGGCCAAGAACGATTAGACCAGTGGATCAGTGAACCCAATGACACCCCCCAACAAAAGGATCTCTTCTCTCTGAAAATGTTCTTTATCAAAGACAGTCGTGATCCTAGGATCCCACTCCTTATTGAAGCCCAAATCGACATCTTAAAAGAACAATTAGCTGGCTTTCTGGCCCGCAAAGCTCTGCTCTTTAATGACCGAGAGAAAATTCAAGAAAACTATGGCCATTATTTAATTTTGACCAGAGCCATTGCCCGCTGTCAGGGGCAAATACAGTGGTTAGAACAATCTCTTATTTATCTAGAACATTAGAAGGAAGCGTATTCTTTCAGATTTTCCTAGCATTTTTATCAGTTTGTGCTATAATCATCTATGTATTCTAAACAAGGAGAACATCATGCCAAGCCTACACGCTCATTCCCATTCAACTACCAACTCTGAACTGATTAGCAATCTCGCAAAATCCATTGAAAAAAAAGAAGACCTATCGCGACACAGTTTTGCTAAATACGCTGTCCGCTCAATGTTAGCGACACTTTTCTTAACGTTAGGAAGCGGGATTGCTTTTTACATTTCAAGTCACGCTGACAGTATTGTTCCTCATTCAGGAAAATTCTTTTATGCCTTTATGTTTAGTTGGTCCTTGGTCATGATTGTCTATATGAACGCTGAGCTTGGAACCTCTAACATGATGTACATGACCAGTGCCGTGTACAGTAAGAAATTACGTGTCATGACAGCCCTTAAAATTCTAGGAACCTGTATCCTCTTTAACTTTATCGGCGCTATTATCTTCTCTTATCTACTCTCTTTGACAACTCCCTTTAGCCATCTGGAGCCTGACAACTATCTCTTTGAAGCTGTTTCTCTCAAGTTAGCTAAGTCACCAATGACTCAATTCATCGAAGGGATTTTTGCCAACATTGTAGTTAACACCGCCGTCTTTGTCACCTTACGTATGAAAGATGATTCAGCCAAAGTTTGGGCCATGATTTTTATCATCTATATTTTCGCCTTTCTCGGATTCGAACACGTTATCGCTAACTTCGTTTCCTTCCCATTAGCCTTTTTTGCTAACGGTGGGCCTGTTGAAAACATGACCATCCTAAGTGTCTTATCCAACTTCTTCTTTGCAGCCTTAGGGAACTATGTTGGAGGCGGTCTCCTGATCGGTCTAACCTACTCTTGGCTCAATAAAAAATCTGACGTCTACGTCGACTAATCCTAAAAATCCTCTGAAAATTTTCAGAGGATTTTTGGTTACACATAAATAATTTCCAGGCTACTCAGTTTTTTTATATCAGATTTTTTAAAGATACAAGGCCTTTTTATACTCATCTGAAATCAAAATCTGATAATCTTTATGAAATCCACTAAAGATTTGCTTCCTAAACACCATTAATCTAAACAATACATAAATTTTCTAGCTTATCACAGTCGCACTCAGTCCATTTTATACCGCAGCCTTCAAATCAATCGTCTGTCTAAACAAACAAGGTTCAGATTTTGATTTTAGATGAGTATAAGTAGTTTGTTTGGGCACATCAAAAAACGCTAGTCTATAAGCTAGCGTTTCAGTTTACCCAAATACTTTTTTCAGGACTTCTCCCAGGGTCATGACCCCGATAACTTCAATGCCTTTTGGAACTTTGAGGCCAGTTAGAGAGTTTTTAGGGGCATAGATCTTAGTGAAACCTAGTTTTGCAGCTTCATTGATCCGTTGCTCGATGCGGTTGACCCGGCGTATTTCACCGGTCAGGCCGATTTCTCCGACAAAACAATCTTGGGGATTGGTCGGCTTGTCCTTGTAGCTCGATGCAATGGCTACCGCGACAGCCAGATCAATAGCTGGCTCATCCAGCTTGACCCCACCAGCTGACTTAAGGTAGGCATCCTGGTTTTGCAGGAGCAAGCCCGCCCGTTTTTCCAGAACTGCCATAATCAGGCTAGCCCGGTTAAAATCAAGGCCGGTCGTGGTCCGCTTGGCATTGCCAAAGACGGTCGGCGTCACCAAGGCCTGCACTTCTGCCAGAATCGGCCTGGTCCCTTCCATGGTGACCACAATGGCAGAGCCTGTCGCCCCGTCCAAGCGCTCTTCTAAGAAGACTTGACTCGGGTTGAGGACTTCGACCAAGCCTTGGGATTGCATTTCAAAAATTCCGATTTCATTGGTCGAGCCAAAGCGGTTTTTGACTGCCCGCAAGATACGAAAAGTATGCTGGCGCTCCCCTTCAAAGTAGAGAACCGTGTCCACCATATGTTCCAACATACGAGGACCAGCTAATGTTCCTTCCTTGGTCACATGGCCGACGATAAAGGTGGCCATATTGTTGGTCTTAGCCAGCTGCATAAGCTCGCCCGTTACCTCGCGGACCTGGCTGACAGAGCCTTGGATACTGGTAATATCTGGTGACATCACCGTCTGGATTGAGTCGACAATCAGGAAATCAGGTTGCAATTTTTCAATCTCTGCCCGAATCCGCTGCATATTGGTCTCGGCAAAGAGATAAAATTCATTGTTGATGTCGCCCAGGCGTTCTGCCCGCAACTTGATTTGTTCAGCGGATTCCTCCCCGCTGACATAAAGGACCGTTCCAAGATTGGCCAGCTGGGTCGATACCTGAAGGAGCAAGGTCGATTTTCCAATCCCTGGGTCACCTCCAATCAGGACGAGGCTACCTGGCACTACACCTCCACCAAGCACACGGTTGAACTCATCCATATCAGTCTGGGTCCTTGCCACAGAGCTGGATTGAACTTCGTTAAGTTTGACGGGTTTGGCCTGCTCACCAGTTAGGCTGACGCGGGCGTTTTTGACTTCTGCCACTTCGACTTCTTCGACAAAGGAAGACCAAGCCCCACAGTTGGGACAGCGCCCCAAATACTTGGGCGAATGGTAGTCGCAATTTTGACAGACAAAGGTTGTTTTTTTCTTAGCGATGGTTCTCGTCCTCGATTTCTATGGTTTCTAGGTCAATGGTGTAGGGAATCATTTGGCAATAGTCGATGGTTTCCATAGGGACAAACTGGCGAATCAACATGCCGTGTGCTACGATGGCGACCTTGTCATAGGCCTTGTATTTTTGCAAGGCCTTTAGAAAACGGGCCTTGATTTCCTGCCCTGTCTCGTATCGAACAGGACTATTCTCGACCAAAGCGCCGCCATTGTCCATGAACAGCCGATAGGCTAGCCCCAGCTCAACCTCCGTGTAATTGAGGCCATCGAGGTCTGGGCGCCATTCATGAAAGAAGGGCTCGACCAGGAGGTCCAGCTGACGGTCACGAACCAGATAGGTCGCTGTCTCAAGGGCCCGCGTAATGGAAGACGAAATCACGGTATCGACATCATCTAGCGAAGGGCTTTGGGCCGCCTGCTGGGCCAAGGTGCGACCTCTTGCCGTTAAGGGGGCTAAATCCCGTCCAAAACCAATGTAGGCTTCCGGATGAGTGGCCTTGTCCAACATGCTGTAATCTGGCTCGCTGTGGCGGATAAATAAAATTTCCATGAGAGTGTTAATCCCCAGTGCTACCAAAGCCACCGGTCCGCTCACCAGTCGCATCATCGCCATCGACCACTAAAAAGGGCATAAAGACGCCTTGGACAATGCGCTCGCCTGCCTCAACCGTCACTGGCTCCTCCGTAATGTTTTTCATTTGGGCGAAGATATGGCCTTCATTGTTGGGATTATTGTAGTAATCGCCATCAATGACACCCACCGAATTGATCAGGACCAAGCCTTTTTTACGAGGATTGGACGAGCGATCAAAAAGATAGAGCACCTCGCGGTCCTGCATGTAGGCTTTAACACCTGTCGGTACTAGCTTGATTTCTCCTGGTGCTAGAACCGTGGTCTCTGCGGCACTCAAATCGTACCCCGCAGCATGGGCAGTCTCCCGTTTTGGCAATAGGTTTTCGTCGGTGTAGGTCGATACGAGTTCAAATCCTCTGATTTTCATGATGGCTCTCCTTGGTTTTTTCTTGTTCTATTATACTATATTATTCGGAAATATCAGCTAATCGTCGAAGCTAAATGTGATTGATGAGATAGATTTTTCCATCCATTTGGCATAATCCCGAAACCGTCGCCTGATGGTCGCTTGATGCTTCTGGGAGATCTTTTGCTTGCCTTGGACCTTAAAGGCGATAGTGTTTCCTTTCATCTGAAACGTCCACGTCGCTCTAAGGCGGCCTTTGATGAGAATCAGTGCTGAAATCTGCCCAGCCTTCTTCCAGACACTCGAGTAATCTACGGGATCAATCAGTAGGTCCTTATACTTATAGGAAACCAATAGAGGATCAAATTTCCCTAAGACCAAAACGTCTGGAATGGTCACCTCTTCTTTCCACGTTTTAAAATAGTAACGACGGCCTTCAAAAGTTAGCTGGTTCAGATGAGATAAATCAGTTTCAGTAATTTTAGACTGTTTAACTCCAAAAAAATGAGTAGCATCTGCCAAGGTCGCAGGGCCATAGAAGGAAAAATAAGCCGTTACCAGCTCTCTATAAACCATTTGGGAGGTAGGATGGCCATTGTCCTCCCAAATCACGAGACGGTCATCTGTCAACCACTTCTGGTAGAGACGCCCTCGTTTGGAATTGTAGATAAAAAGAGCAGACCAACGAAATAAGTCTGACCAAGCATCGCCATAAGAATCTGGAAGTTGGTTACGTGAGGGATTTTCAGCAATCAGCTGATATAACCGCTGACTCTCCCTTTCCCCATCAATCCCTTTCTCAGCAAAGTAAGCATCCGGCCACCGAGGAGTGTCAGCAAGATAAGCTGTCATGGTAAGCCAAGCATCATGATCATAAAAATGGTAGGTCTGCCGTTGCCCCCAAGCTAAAATAGCATCGTCCATAGTCTCTCCTACCGACTTTTTAACCCTTAGCCGTGTCAAAATATTAAAGAGACCATGATTCAAATATTGGGATTGAATACCCAAGGAATCCTTGAGAAGTTGGTTGATATCCCTATAGGGCTCAATAAGCCCCTGGTTCCAAAATCGTTGGGCTAAGAGATCTTCTTTACTAATCATACCTCCATTATACCATAGTCCTTGAGACAAGAAACCTTATTCAAAGCATGCAAAAAACCACCCGAAGGTGGTTTGAGGACGTAGACAAACCCTAGTTTTCTGTCAACAGGACATTATCAAGTTCTGCCAAGGATTTAAAGAGTTGATTTTTTGCGAGCTAAGCGAGCAATTATCGAAACTTTCCGCTGTGATAAAAGTGCCTGAGACTATTGCGTTTCAGGCACTCGGAAGTTTTGAGACCTTAGGTTCAAAACTTAGGTTTGGAATCCCGAAGGGAGTCGCTACCGTCCATTATCACCTAAGGAAAGTTTCAAAAGAGACTTTATCTTCAATCTGAAACCATCCGGAGGTGGTTTCTCTATTCAAAAACAAACTGATTATAGTAGAGTTCGGCATAAAAGCCATTTTGGCGGATAAGTTCATGGTGATCTCCTTGTTCGAGGACTTTCCCATCTTTCAAAACAATAATTTCATCCGCATTGAGAATGGTTTTGAGGCGGTGAGCAATTACAAAGCTGGTGCGTCCCGCTACGATAGCTTCCATGGCTTTTTGAATCTTACTTTCAGTGACCGTATCCACATTTGAAGTTGCTTCATCAAGAATGAGGACTTGAGGATCTGTCAGCAGTGTTCTAGCGATTGAGATAAGTTGCTTTTGCCCTGTTGAAAAGACATTTTCATCATCAGTCACATAGGTTTCATAGCCATCTGGTAAACTCATGATAAAATCATGAATATGAGTGGCACGCGCTGCTGTTTCAATCATATGTTGATCGACGTTTTCAAGGCCAAAGCGAATATTTTCCGCAATAGTCCCTGAAAAGAGAACCGACTCCTGCAAAACAATCCCTACACCTTGACGTAAACTATCTAAGTCATATTCGCGGATATCTTTACCGTCAAAACGAATAGACCCTGCATCCACATCATAAAAACGGTTAATCAGGTTCATGATGGTGGTTTTTCCTGATCCGGTTGGTCCCACAACAGCAATCATCTTGCCTTTAGGGGCTGAAATGCTAACATTGTCTAAAACCTTTTGACCAGGTAGGTAGCCAAAGTCAATATTCTTTATCTCGACACCCTCTTTTAACTCAGTAAAGAGCGGAGCGTTGGCAGGTCTTACCTCTTCTGGCTCATCAAACATTTCCTGAATCCGGTGAGCTCCTGTGAAGGCTAATTGTAATTCCGCCCAGCTGGACGCAATATTCATCAAGGGTTGGTAATATTGCTGTGAGTACTGCACAAAGGTAACAACGAGACCCAAAGCAACCGCCGTAGACATGCTCGAATCATTGAGAAGGATAGAAGACCCAATAAAAATTACAATAGCGGTGTTGAGCAAGCTCATCCCATTCATAACTGGAAAGAGCAGGCCACCAAAGAGACGGCCCTTGAAGGTAGCGACCCGTACTTCGTCATTGAGCTCCAAGAAACCATCGATGGTCTCTTCTTGAATACCTTGAACGATAATAGCTTTTTGCCCTGAAATCTTTTCATCCATATAGGCATTGAGCTTCCCGACAGCAGCCTGCTGGCGATTGCTGTATTTACGGGCTAAACGCACAATGACCACCAAGAAGATAAGAGCGATTGGGGTCGAAGCAATGGTCAACCAAGCCAGACGCGTGTCCTGACGGAACATCATCCAAATCATCCCGATATAAAGAGCGATGTTAGAAACCACCTGGGTCAAGGATTGGTTAAAAGCATTTTGAATATTATCCAGGTCGCTGGTAAAGCGAGACAGGATATCTCCGTCCTTATGGCGGTCAAAGAATTGGACCGTCAAGCGTTCCAATTTCCCAAAGAGACCCTTGCGCATCCGGTTGGTCGAATGGGCCACGATGCGTGTAAAGAGGAGGCTGTATATCAAGTTGGCCACCACGGTACAGAGATAGGCCAAGAACAAGCGCAACATGACCGCGTTGAAATCTGCCAGGTCTGGCTTAAAACCGGTTTCCCCGGCTTGACTGGCCGCCATAAATTGCTGGCCGATTTTTCCCATCTCTGTCAAGGATTGCCCGATGAGCACAGGCGTTTTGACCTGCAAGTAGGTGGCAGCAATAACCGCTACAAAAATCACGGCAAAGGAAACCTTGTATCGTTTAAAATAAAACCAAAAGAATCGTGCTGTCTTCATTTTACTCCTCCTTTCCTTTCTGAGTTTCATAGATTTCACGATAGACTGCATTATGAGCTACCAATTCCGCATGAGTTCCCTCACCAATTAAGCGCCCATTGTCCAAGACTAAAATCTTATCAGCCTTAACAACAGATGAGATTTTTTGAGCAATAATAACTGTTGTCGTCCCTTTCAGCTCATGATTAAGAGCTTCTTGAACAAGCTTTTCAGATTTGGCATCGAGGGCTGATGTTGAGTCATCTAGCACCAAGACTTTGGGATTGCCAATAACCCCACGGGCAATGGACATCCGTTGCTTTTGACCACCGGAGAAGTTGTTCCCCCGCTCTTCCACTTCACTCTCGTAAGTCTTGTCCATCCGGTCGATAAATTCCTTGGCTTGGGCAATGCCTGCGGCGCGCTCTAGCGTTTTAAGACTGGCATCCGCCTTGCCTTGACGCAAATTATCCGCAATGGTCCCAGAAAAGAGGATGGCTTTTTGAAGGACGATGGAGACTGTCTGGCGAAGGGTTTTTTGGCTGACTGCTTTCAAGTCACGCCCCCCAATCGAAACCCTTCCTTCTTGTGGGTCGAAGAGGCGTGGAATCAGCTGAGCCAGTGTTGATTTCCCTGATCCAGTCGCCCCGACTACACCCACCATCTGACCAGGTGCAATCTCAAAGGAGATGTCCTTAAGGGTTGGCTCCGTGTCATTGGGATAGGTGAAGCTGACCTTGTCAAAGACGATGCTAGCTTCTAAGTCTTCGTCAGCTACATCCGCAAAAGTCATGGCTGGTTCGGTCTCTAAAACCTCCTGAATCCGTTTCAAGGAAACAGCAGCCCGACTGGCCTGCATCCCCATAAAGCTGACCATGACAATCGAAAACATAATCTGCATCAGGTAGCTCATAAAAGAGGCAATCCCACCGATTGCTTCTGGATTGGACTTGACCATAGTGGACACCAAGTAGATGGATGCAAAGACTGCCATGTAAGACACGAACATTAAGAGCGGCTGCATAACGGAAAATCCATAGCCGACAAAGAGATTGAGTTCAAGGAAATCATTTGAGGCTTCCTTGAATTTCTTGTACTGGTTTTTTTCTTGGACAAAGGATTTAACCACCCGCACGCCCCGTAAATTTTCCTTGGCGATGCTATTAATCTTGTCCATCAGAATTTGGAATTTCCCAAACCGTGGCCCCATCTTGCTCATGACAACCGCCATGACACCACCGATTAAGACAACCATCAAAACAATAATCCACCACAATTCTGGTAGGGTTTTAATGGCCATAAAGAAGGCCCCGATAAAGAGTAAAGGCACCCGCATGAGAATGGTAAAACTCATCATGACCAGGTTTTGAATTTGAGTGATATCATTGGTCATTCTAACCACGAGATTTCCAGCATTAAATTGTTCAATATTGGCATAGGAAAAACTTTGAATCTTTCGAAATGTTTTTTCCCGAATATCTGCCGATACCCCTTGAGCAATTTTTGAAGCTAGGGCTGTATTAATGGCACCTGCTACCATTCCCACTGCTGCTATCAATAATAGCCAGACACCGACATCTGAAATGGCCTCCTTGTCATTTGTCATAACAGCCTGTAGGACTTCTTGTAAATAACTAGGCTGTAGTAGACTGCTTATGACAACTGTCGAGACCATTAAAATCGACCCTAAAGCATACCATTTATAGCGTAAAATCGCTTGTTTAAGCATGATTTCCTCCTGTATATTTCGAAATATTCTCTTTTAATTGATTTACTACTTGGTAGACCACCTTCATATCATCCCAAGAAATGCCTTGAAAAATCTGCTGAATCATCTCTTCATGGAAGGTCTTAAGTGGCTGAATTTTATCAGCTCCTTCTCTGGTTAAAACAACTTGTTTATATCTTCTGTCAACTTTAGAAGGGATGATTTCAATAAAACCATTTTTCACCATACGCTTGACGAGATTACTGGCAACTGATTTTGAGATTTTTAACTCTTTCTCGATATCCTTGACAAAAATCTCATCTCCTCGATGCTTGCTAAGATACAACAGGACATGACCTTGTGGACCTGAGAGGTGTTGTACGTCATTTTTTTTGGCAAGTTCTTCATTGATACTTTCCATTTGTGTAATCAAAACACGAATATCAGATAGAGGGTTAGACATTTTTTCTCCTTTTAGTTTCCATGAGAACTATTTTAGTTCTTATGGGAACTATTGTCAAGAGAAAAAACTCTTTTTGAACTATTTTTTTCTGTCCCTAGCATCTTGTTCATTAAAAGGGTTTTATTCATCTAAAATGGGAAAAAAGGAAGGCTTGTGATATAATAGAAAAAATAGCTTTTAAGGAGTTAACATGGAAAAACAAAGGATTGCTATTCTAGGTCCAGGTTCTTGGGGAACGGCCCTTTCACAGGTCCTCAATGATAATGGTCACGAGGTCTGTCTTTGGGGAAATATTCCTGAGCAGATTGAGGAAATCAACCATCGCCATACCAATACCCGCTATTTCAAGGATATTGTTTTAGATGATGCAATTAAGGCCACAACAGACTTGGAAGAGGCACTCGATAGTGTTGATGCTGTCCTCTTTGTTGTCCCAACCAAGGTCACACGCTTAGTAGCAAAGCAGGTCGCTCAGACACTAAAACACAAGGTCATTGTCATGCACGCTTCAAAAGGACTAGAACCTGGCACACATGAACGCCTCTCAACGGTTCTTGAAGAGGAAATCCCAGAAAATCTCAGAAGTGAGGTTGTCGTTGTTTCTGGACCTAGCCATGCAGAGGAAACGATTGTGAGGGATTTGACCCTCATCACTGCTGCCTCTAAAGACGAAGCAGCCGCGAAATACGTTCAAGGGCTTTTTAGTAACCGCTACTTCCGACTTTATACCAATACGGATGTGATTGGGGTAGAGACAGCGGGTGCCCTCAAAAATATTATTGCTGTTGGGGCAGGTGCCCTTCATGGTATGGGCTATGGCGATAATGCAAAGGCTGCCATCATTGCCCGTGGCTTAGCTGAAATTACGCGGTTGGGCGTTAAGATGGGTGCAAATCCCTTAACCTACAGTGGCCTTTCAGGGGTTGGTGATCTGATTGTAACAGGAACATCTAAACACTCCCGTAACTGGCGGGCTGGTGATGCGCTTGGACGCGGTGAAAAGTTAGAGGATATTGAAGCAAATATGGGCATGGTTATTGAAGGGATTTCCACAACCAAGGTTGCCTACGAACTGGCTCAGGAATTAGACGTCTACATGCCGATCACTCAAGCCATCTACAGCGTCATTTATGAAGGCAAAGACACCAAAGAAGCCATTCTCTCTACCATGACTGGAGAGCTTCGTCACGAGAATGAATGGCAAAAGGATTAGATAGATATGGAAAAGAAAGTTAGAAAAGCCGTTATTCCTGCTGCTGGCCTAGGAACCCGCTTCCTTCCTGCCACTAAGGCACTGGCTAAGGAAATGTTGCCTATCGTTGATAAGCCAACGATTCAATTTATCGTTGAAGAAGCCCTAAAATCTGGAATTGAAGACATCCTAGTTGTTACGGGTAAAGCTAAACGCTCTATCGAGGACCACTTTGATTCCAATTTTGAATTGGAATATAACTTAGAACAAAAAGGTAAAACCGAACTGCTCAAACTCGTCGATGAAACCACTGCCATTAACCTCCACTTTATTCGCCAAAGTCATCCACGTGGTTTAGGAGATGCGGTGCTTCAGGCTAAGGCCTTCGTTGGTAATGAACCTTTTGTTGTCATGCTAGGTGATGATTTGATGAACATCAACGGTGAAGGGGAGCTCTTAACCAGGCAGTTAATCGAAGATTTTGAGTCTACTCATGCTTCAACCATCGCTGTCATGGAGGTTCCCCATGAAGAAGTCTCTGCCTACGGAGTTATCGCTCCAATCGGTGAAGGGCATAATGGGCTTTATTCTGTAGAGACATTTGTTGAAAAACCTGCTCCAGAAGAAGCACCATCTAATCTTGCGATTATTGGCCGTTACCTCTTAACACCCGAAATTTTTACTATTCTAGAAACTCAAGAACCCGGAGCTGGCAATGAGATTCAATTGACCGATGCCATTGATACCCTTAACAAGACACAACGTGTGTTTGCGCGTGAGTTCAAAGGAAATCGCTATGACGTTGGTGACAAATATGGTTACATGAAAACCTCCATCGAATATGGACTTAACCATCCCCAAGTCAAAGATGACCTCCGTGATTACATTATTCAGCTAGGGAAGGCCTTAGAAAACAGCTCAGGTGATCATCTAGCTGACGATTAAGACGACTTATAGCTTTGAAAAAACCTAGACATGCTTAAACGTGATTTGATAGTCATCCGTTCTATCTGAGTCTCCTAGTCTCAATGTTATTTTTCATAAAGTAAGAATTGTTAACATTTAAATAACCTCTTAGAAATGGTCTCATGGTTAGACCTTTCTAAGAGGTTTTATTTTCGCAAAATATATCAAAAAACTAATATAATCTTTACTTTAATCTATATGTGGGTTGCCCTGTTCTCTTTAAAGAATCCTGATGGCAACCATGCCAAGGACCAGAATCACGTAGGTTAGCAAGGCTAGATGGCGCTTCCCTGAGGAGAAAATCCCTTCTTCTCCCCTAATCGGAATAAAGACGGCGCAAAGAGCTCCGCCAATTGCTCCACCAATGTGGCCGGCATTTCCGACACCAGGCGTTAACAAACCAAAAACAAGGTTGATTACGAGGAGCCCCATATAATTTTGACCTAGAACTCTAATATAGGGACTACGAGCCACATAGCGCAGCATGGCCAGCGAAGCAAAGAGGCCAAAAATAGAGGTAGACGCCCCTGCTGAGACCGTATCAGGTGTTAGGAATAGACCCAAAGCATTGCCCATGATACCAGACAAGAGGTAAAACAGAGAAAATTTAAGAGATCCAAATAACCCTTCTAACTGTTGCCCTAAAAAATAAATAGACAGGCTGTTAAGGAGGATATGCTGCCACCCGATATGGACAAAAATAGGTGTTATTAAGCGCCATAGCTGACTAGGGTCTTGCTCTATCGCCCGTCCGTACATGCCACCAAAATCAAAAATCGTTTGGGCAGTCGTAGCTGACCCGAATCGTAACAGTTGCATGGTCAGAAAAATAATCCAAGTTAGCCCCAATATCGCTGTCGTCACCGGGTACCGTTTAGCAAATGTCCAATTCATAAATAACCTCCTGTACAGGCAAGTCATGGGACTCTGCCTCAAATGCCTGTAATTGAAAGGCATAACACAGACTAACCGTTTGCCCTTTGTAATCCGCTAAATAACGGTCATAATAGCCACCTCCAAAACCAATGCGATAACCAGCACCATTCCAGACTAGACCAGGTACTAGGATCAAATCAATGGCATGCTTAGGAAATGCTATCTCACTCAGGGGCTCACGGACTCCAAAAGAAGAAAGAGTTAGTTGCTTAGGATGGTAAACCACAAAAATCATTTTTCCCTGGCCATAGGTTTTAGGCACTAGCACTTGTTTCCCATCTTTTAAGGCTTGCTCAATGATGTTATCCGTATCCACTTCAAACGGCATGGCCAAAAAGAGAGCCAGATTTTGGCTCTGTTGATAGGCTGAACTAGCCAAAAAAGCTTTTGCTAGTTGTCGATCCCTAATCGCTTTTTCGTCAGGGGATAAGGCTTTTAGTTTTGCTAAAGCTTCCTGACGCAGTCGGCTTTTCATGCATACTCCTTAATTAAGACGGCTACCTAAGAATTGGCTAACCTTCGCCACCCCAAAGGGAATAGCTTCTTCCTTCGGACTCATCATCGGATGGTGAAGAGGGTAAGGCGTGTCTACTCCTAACCAAAACATCACGCCAGGAACTTTACTCAGTAGGTAACCGAAGTCTTCTCCAGTCATGGCTGGTGCGATGTCAATCAGATTAACATCCTTATCATCTTCATAGAAAGCCATTAAATTGGCAGCCAAGTCTGGTTGGTTTTCAACCGGCAAATAACCAGCTTCAATTAACTCAACAGTAACCGACATATCAAAACTCGCTGCGACACCTTCAGCCACTGCCCGCACACGTTCCTGAACATGGCGACTCAGCTCTAAGGTTAAACTTCGAATCGTGCCATGGAGGTGCGCTGTCTCAGCAATAACATTGTTGGTCGTTCCAGCATGAAAGCTACCAAAGGTCACAACAGCACCCTCGATCGGATCAACACTACGACTGACGACTGACTGAACCTGAGTAATAAAATAACTCGCTGCAACCAGAGCATCCTTAGCTGTATGCGGAAAAGCCGCATGTCCTCCCTGCCCTGTGAAGGTAATTTTGACCTCACAGGTTCCTGCAAACAAGGTAGTCGTGTTGGTTGCGATATCCCCCACCTTCAAATCTGGTCTGATATGAAGGGCGTAGAACTCATCTGGCATGTAAGCATCAAGAGCTCCTGCTTCAAACATCAGCTTACCACCTGCTAAGTTTTCCTCAGCAGGCTGAAAGAGAACGACAAGGTTATGTTTAGGCTGTTGCTTGACCATTTCATGGATTAACCCCAAGGCAATGGTCATGTGAACATCGTGGCCACAGGCATGCATCCGTCCTTGATGTTGACTCGGAAAATCGAGGCCTGTCGCCTCATTAACAGGAAGACCATCCATATCTGTTCGCCAACCGATAGTTTTTTCAGGGGCGAAGCCAGCTAAATGGACGATAATACCCGTCTGCCAAGTTGTTACCGTCGAAAAGTCGCACCCTGCTAAAAGCTCTTCCAGTTTAGCCAGAAGATAGGCCTGTGTCTTATATTCTTCAAGACCTATTTCAGGAATCTGGTGCAGGTCGCGTCGGGTTTGAATGAGATTAAATGTCATATTAGAGGTTACGAAGCGCTTCTTCTAACGCTGTTTTTTGTTGGGTTTGAGCATCGATTTCTTTAAGCACTCGTGCTGGAACACCGGCTACTACTACATTTTCAGGAACATCCTGTGTGACAATAGCACCTGCTGCAACTACAGAGCCATTTCCGATTTGGACACCTTCAATCACCACTGCATTGGCGCCGACAAGCACGTTGTCTCCCACACGGACAGGCTGAGCCGAGGCTGGTTCGATAACGCCAGCTAAGACAGCACCAGCACCGATATGACTGTTCTGACCGACAGTGGCACGTCCACCTAAGATAGCTCCCATATCAATCATGGTCCCTGCACCAATCTCAGCACCGATATTGATAACAGCTCCCATCATAATAACTGCATTGTCACCGATAGATACCTGATCGCGGATAATCGCACCTGGTTCGATTCGAGCATTGATCTCCCTTTTGTCTAGTAATGGCACAGCTGAGTTGCGACCGTCTTGCTCGACGACATAATCCACATTTTCCGTCATTGTTGTCAATAAAGGCGCGATAGCACTCCAATCTCCAAATAGAACATTTCCAAGTTTCACCACTCCATCTGGTACTTGCCCAGAAAGCTCTCCTTCAAAGGTCACTTTAACATTGGTTTTCTTTACGGCATTACCAATAAAGGCAATAATTTCTTGCGCTGACATTTTCGTTGCTGACATAGGATAAGATTCCCCTTAATTTTCTAAATTTTCATATCATTATATCAGAAAATTGCCTATCTTTCAAAAAAGACAACGTGAATGATGGATAAGAGATAGGACAGACAAGCAACTAAGAGAAAAATAATCAAGAAGTCGCCAAGTATCTGTTCTTTTTGGTAACATTGAAGCCAAAACTGTCCTCATTTATTTCGGTTTTCGTTACCTGGATACAAGCTTTTCGGCATACAAAAACGAGAAACGATAGCCTCTCCTTTGGAGCAATCCTTTCCCGTCCTTTTTAAAACGATTACACTGGCAAACTGACTGATGTCTATTCCTCTGCTTCAGGTCCGTCATGAAGCTTATCCCAGATAACAACTGTCCCACTTGCTAGGCTTTTAGGAACATCAATAATGCGTTGATTGGACGAGCCCCGAAATTGAAGCATGAGGTTTTTCTTGGTTCGGTCAAAGCGACCATCAACAAGAATATCGATGAGACCTAGCAATTCCAACTTGTCCTCGGTTTCCAACTTCAGCTCTTCCCAGGTATAGCCTGTCCAAGACCAGATGTCCTTGTCTGGTAACTCTTGACGAACCCGCTTGACCAACGGGAGGAGGATACCCGTATTTAAGAAGGGTTCACCTCCCAAGAGGGTTAAGCCCTGCACATAGGGCTGAGCCAAGTCAGCCATGATTTGCTCCTCCAGCTCTGCTGTGTAAGGAATTCCTGCCTTGAAGTTCCAAGTCGCCACGTTGTAGCAACCTTCGCAGTGAAAGAGACAACCACTGACATAAAGACTGCAACGGACACCCTCACCATCGACGAAGTTAAAGGCCTTGTAATCGATAATCCGTCCCTGACTGAGTTCCTCAGCCTTCCATTCCTGAGGTTTTGGATGGTTCATACAAGCCTCCTTCTCATAAAATCGTCACTAGACTAGGTCTATCCAATAAAACTCATGGGGACCTTGCGTCTTCTCGTACTGACCGCCAGTAGCAATAATGGTGCGTCTGCTGGTTTCGTTCTCTGTGAGACAGGTCATTAAGACACGCTCAAAACCTTCTTCTTTAGCTTTTAACAGCCCTAAGGAGAGTTGTTTTTTAGCCAAGCCCTGACGGCGCTTAGCTGGTCGGATAGAGTAGCCAATGTGGCCATATTCTGTTAACACAGCTTCCGTTTCTGTTGTTCTAAGTGCTAAAATACCGATTATCTCTTGCTTTTCCCAAGAGAAAAAAACCTTAAAGGGACCCATACCACATTGGATGGCATCTTCAGATTCCTGCTGATGGAGTATAGCAATAAACTGGTCATAGTTGTTTTCTGCTGCTGCCCAAATCGTTGAGGCCACGCTGATCCGGGTGCCATCACCCTGAAACTCTGAGAGCATTTCCAAAAAAGCTGACTTGTCTTCTAGTCTTGGCTGACGTCATTCCATGTTAATCCTCCAAAAGCTCAGTGCTTACCCAATACCGCTCTGTGCCTTCTCGGACATCCTCCAGCACACCGCCGTTGGCCATAATGGTGGCCCGGCTGGCTGGATTGGTCTCCGAGCAGGTAATCAGGGCTTTTTGAATATTTTTCTTAGGGCATTCCATAAGCCCTAAGCGCAATTGCTCTTTGGCGTAGCCCTTACCCCGCTCGCTGGGTCTAATAGAATAGCCGATATGCCCACCTTTTTGGAGTAGAGTGTCATTGAGCCGCAGGCGGAGGTGAAGAAAGCCTAGCGCCCGTCCAGAATCCTCAAAGGAGACAAATTGGATTGCAGGCACAAACGTCTCAGGAACATTAATGCCCATCTCCGCGTCCGCATTATGTTGGAGCCAGTCATCGTAGTCAAAGTTCTCAGGATTCCAGAAACCACCGTCTGTGGCAGAGCCTGTCTCGATAAATTCAGCCATCATTTCCTCGACAGCAGCTTGGTCTTCTTTTTTTGGTCGGCGTAGTTGCATGGCATTCTCCTTATTTCGGTAAGGTGACATCGAGCGTTCCACTAGTCGTTTCGGAACGGTTGATTTGGTCACAAATCCAGTGACTTAAAAGACTTGAGCTTGGCGAGACAGGATTTTCTCCTGTCTCGAGAGCTGTCAAAAAGGCGTCGACGATATTTTCAAAGCCACGCTTTTCAAGGGTTCTTGCCCATGAGCCAAACCCTTTGATGAATTGGTCACCGCCCTGATGAACCGTCAGGTCCGTCAGGTCTTGAAGGTGGTAGCTCCCTTCTGGAGACTGCACTTCCATGACTTCCTTGCGCGAGCCCGATTGTAGGTTCATTCCAACCATGACCGTTGTTGAAGGGCTATGAAGCACAATACTGACTTGACTCAGCAACTCTCCATCCTTATGGTAATGAAACTGTCCAGAGACTGGTGCATCATCTAGGAGATAAAGCGCCGTATCAAGGGGATGAATAAAGAAGTCAAAGAGCTTAAACTGCAGATCTCCTGGGCGGTTGACATCGTTTTTCTCGACAAAAATCTTGGTCTTGTTTGGAACAGCTTTGAGCTCCGTCACTCTAGGCGCAAAGCGACGGTTAAAGCCTGTCATCAAGAAGGTTCCGTGTTCCTCCGCCAAGTCATAGAGATGCTTAGCATCTGCATAACTCTCAGCCAAGGGTTTATCCATATAGACAGGGATGCCAGCTGTTAAAAATTGGCTGGCAATTTCCACATGGACGTGAGTCGCAGCATGGATCATGACCCCATCAAGATCAGTTGCTATCAGATCTTTGATGGTAGCATAGGATTTGACCTGAGCAAACAGACTGACCACCTGATCTTTAATCTCTGCATTTCGCGTAAAGATATGCCACTCGACGTCAGTGAGTTGACGGAGGTAGGGCAAGTATGCTTTTTGGGCAATACTGCCCAGACCGACTAATCCTATTTTGAGCATAGAGGCCTCATTTCTTCTTGGCTAATTTTTGAGCGAACTGAGCCTTGAGGTCTTGGGCTTTTGAAGCCTCTCCCTTAACACCTTTTGAGTGTTTCTCGTGGAAACGCTCGACCTGTTTCATGCCCTTATAATCTAATTGGTATTTTCCCATGTCTCTTGTCCTTCTGAGCCTAAGGCTCCCTTTCTTGCTGTTTTAAGGCTCTATTTTACCACATTAGTGCCCTGGTGTCTTGATGGTTGAGCCGTTCATGTGTTTGACACGCGCTGAAATCTCTTTGTGGCGGCCATTGACCATGGGTCTGGCCTGCGGATTTCCTAAATAGCCACAGGTTCGTTTGACGACATCGACTGTCCTGGGGTCATAATTACCACAGTTAGGGCATGTAAAGCCTCGTTCGGTCGGTGTAAAGTCTCCTTCAAACTGACACGCGTAGCATTTGTCAATCGGGGTATTGGTCCCTAGATAGCCCACCCGATCATAGGCATAATCCCAAACTACCTCAAGGGCTTTAGGGTTCTGCTGAAGAACAGGGTACTCGCAGTAGTGGATAAAGCCTCCGCTAGCGCCGACCTCTGGGTAAATCTTTTCAAAATCCAATTTTTCAAAAGGTGTCGGGTTCTTGCGCACATCGTAATGGAAGGAATTGGTATAGTATTCCTTGTCCGTGATGTTTTCGACAATGCCAAATTTTTCCGTGTCGAGACGGCAAAAACGGTCGGTCAAACTTTCAGACGGTGTCGAATAAACCGAGAAATGATAGCCATAGCGGTCTGACCACTCTTCTGCCAAATGTTTCATTTCACGAATAATGTCAACGGTAAAGGCTTTGGCTTCCGGATTGGTTTCCCAGTCGCCACCATAAAAGACCGAAGCAACCTCATAGAGACCGATATAGCCCATCGAGACAGTAGCTCGGCGGTTTTTAAAGACCTCATCGACAGCTTCATCCTTATTGAGACGTTGACCAAAGGCGCCGTATTGATAGAGAATAGGGGCGTTGGCCGGTGTTGCTTCCTTAACCCGCTCTACCCGGTAGACAAGAGCATCATGAAGGATCCCCATCCGCTCTGCGAAAAGTTTCCAGAATTTGTCTTTATCTCCAGCAGATTCCATAGCGATCCGAGGCAGATTGACAGTTACCACACCGAGGTTCATCCGACCTGAATTGACCTCCACACCATTCTCATCCTTCCAGCCCTGCAAGAAGGACCGACAGCCCATTGGCACCTTGAAAGAACCTGTTAATTCCACAATCTTATCATAGCTGAGCATATCAGGGTACATACGCTTGGTCGCACAGGCAATGGCGAGCTGTTTGATGTCATAGTTGGGTGAGTCTGGCTCCAAATTGAGTCCGCGCTTAACGGTAAAGATTAGCTTCGGAAAAATAGCTGTCCGCTCTTCTGCACCAAGCCCCTTGATCCGAATGTTGAGAATAGCTTTTTGGATTTCTCTAGCCAACCAAGATTCTCCTAAGCCGAAGCCCAAAGACGTAAAGGGGGTTTGACCATTTGAAGTAAAAAGGGTATTGATTTCGTACTCCAAGGACTGCATGGCATCATAGATATCCTTGATGGTTTTTTCCTTGGCATAGGCTTCTCGCTTGTCAGGCAAAACCCAATTCTCCGCATCTTTGAGGTGCTTTTCATAGTTTTTTGCCGCATAAGGCGCTAGCGTTTCATCGATACGATCTGCCGAACAGCCTCCGTACTGACTAGAGGCCACATTGGCAATGATTTGGGAAATCTGAGCTGTCGCCGTTTGAATAGACTTAGGAGATTCCACATCCGCATTCCCAATTTTGAAGCCATCTCTCAGCATGCCCTCAAAGTCAATCAAACAGCAGTTGGTCATCGGAGTATAAGGGCTATAATCCAAATCATGGTAGTGAATATCCCCTTTTTGGTGGGCATTGGCCACATGTTGAGGAAGCATCTTGAGACCGATGGATTTGCCGACAATCCCTGCGGTCAAGTCCCGCTGGGTATTAAAAACATTACTGTCTTTGTTGGCATTTTCATGAACCACCGCCTGGTCCTTATTAATCAGTTTATCAATGGAAAAATTAATGTCTGTTGCCTGAGCGCGCGCAAAATCACGTTCTTTACGGTAAGTAATGTAGGCATCGGCTAGTCTGTATGCTTTGTTTTCCAAAAGCTCATGCTCGACAATCGCCTGAATCTCATAAATCTTGACATCTGCCTGAAAGCGACTAAAAATCTCTGCCACTATTTGATCTGTAATTTGGCCGATTTCTTGCTCCAAAAGAGGAGTCATCTCACCAATAGCCAAAGCAGCTTTAACGAGCGCCTGATAAATCTTATCCTTGTCAAAAGGAACCCTTCTACCGTCCCGTTTCAAAACAAAAAGACTTCTTACTTCACTCATTTTACTTGCCTCTTTCCTATCCTTTTTAATCTCTGAAAAAATTGTGATGAGTCGTTTCACCGTTTAAAAAGTTTTTTGATTATCTCTGCCATCTATTGTAGCACTTAATAAACAAAAAAACAATATCTTGTGGAAAGAAAAAGTTTTTTTCTAATAAAACACAAGATATTGATATTTTTATTTTAGCTGATAAAGCTTGAAATGATCCAGATTTAAGTCAATCTCTTCGTAAGAAGTAGCCAAATGAGAAGCAAAGGAATCTAACATAGGCTGGTTTTGATTAATAGCGACAAAGCGCGCCTTATCGTAACCAAGAGCGAGATTGAGGTCAGTCCATTTGTCTTCATTAACCAAATAGGTGTCAGGTGTGATATAACTGGCGGATGACCAGCGACCACTTTCTAAGTAAACCATAGCGCTATTATCCCAGGCATAAATACTGTCAGTAGTCTCACTTTCTTGAGAAATATATTCAGCCACAGCAGTACGATCTGCTTGAACACTTTCTTGACTAAACCACATCAAAATGGGATAAGCTATGATATAAGCAACTGCTATTATAGGAAGAAAGCCATTTAAAACAAGGTAAGATTTAGGTTCTGTTACGGCTAACAGTTCACCATCATCCGAAAGCTGTGTCTGAATGGTTTCCGCCATATATAGTCCTGTTAGCAATACCCCAAAAGGCACCAAAGGGATCAAATTCGATACCGAGAAGGGCGACTCTAATATGGCCAAAGCCAATGTTGCTATAAATAAACTGTACAACAGCAATGGCATTTCTTTTTGACGAGAACTGATACAAGCCATTAAACCATAGACCAAGCTCGTGAGGAGACCAGTTACCAAAAGCAAACCTACTCCTACCATCAATGGTAGCATGTTCGTTCCTAGGCTCAGTCCTAAAGTTGTCAATGGGCACAAGAAGGTCTGCTCAATTGCGGCCCCAAAATTTTGATATAAAATGGTGTAATAGCCAATTGTATAAAGAATGAGCAAGAAACCAAAGATTGATGCAAGAAACTGGTAAAATCCTCTTGCCTTTCGCTTCCTGCGCCAATTAACAATCGTCAAAAAGACAAGGCTGACTAACCACAAGAGGCTGCTCTTAGGATCAATTAAAAACACCAGTGCCCCATTAATACCGTAAAGAATGAATCCTTCGTCACGAGTATCATTATCTAGATAGCGCAAAACGAATGAAAGGCCATTCAAAAGAAAAGGGAGAGCAAACAAAGAGGCGTAGATCCCTCCCCAGCCGAGGCAGGCCACTCCTAAATAAAAGGCCAAGAGTAACTGACGACTAATTTTCTCGTGATAGGTTATTTGCCAAATTATGCGATAAAAGGTTGCGCCTGACCAAACCGTTAGGCCGAATTGAATGGCCATTAAGATCCATGGTGTCCCTAACAAACTTCCAACCATTGCTAACAGATAATAAACCAGACCACTTGTCCCATAAAAATCCATATATGGAACATGGCCTGCCATCATAGCAGATCCGATATATAAGGTTTGAGATTGCAAACTATCTGCAAAGTGCATAAGTAAGGGATTGGCAACACTAAAAACAGCCAACAAGGCACTCAACCCTATAATCACCCCCCAAGGTAGATGCGCCCGTCTTTCCCTTAAGGATAACCGAGGTGCAGTAGCATCATGCTCTAGCCATTCTCCTTGACTGCTCCCCTTTCTAATCCGACTTCTCTTAGTATGTTTTCCTCTCGGGTAGAGGTTTTCCATACGACTGTACTCACTCATAGTTAACTCCTTTTCAGAACCTAACTCATAGTATATCAGAAAGTCTCTTTACTGTCATGCACTTCCTGACCTTGAAAAAGATCTGTCCTAGAAAGTGATTTAGTGTACTTCTCTATCTCTCGAAAGGTATGAAAACTTTCCTTCCAAAACATCTGATAGTGATTCTTCTCTTCCATCATCTCTCTTTTCTAGTCATTCTCACTGGCGCACCTCAACGGCTCCACAAATTTCTGACTATAGCCATTTTATACGAATTTTGATACGGATTTTTATCCTATTTATCTATTCGTAAAGGCTTTTAAATCTTATTAAATTCTGCTATAATCATGCTATGGAAAAACTCTATACCTTCTTATCTCGATTTGGATTTTATTTGTTTTGTGCTTTGGCCATTATTATTGAAATCTTGGCTCTCATTTTATTCTTTGTCTTTCTAGCAGACAAGGCGCCTTTCTTGTGGATTCTTCTCATATTGGTCTACCTAGGCTCTATCTTATCGATTATCAATCGAAAAACGGCTCCTGAAAATAAGGTGGCTTGGTTAATTATTGTCTTTATGTTGCCCGGTGTAGGCAGTATCTTCTACGTCATGTTCTTTGAACGCCGTATTTCAAAGGTTGAGCGCAAGCATTACCAAAAAATTGAAAAGCGTGCCCTCAGGCATGTCCTCCTGCCAGGAGAGCACCCTCTGATGCAAAACATGCATCTCTCAGATCCGACTACTTATAATCATTTGCATGGTTTGATGATGGTTGATCCGACTGCCCAACCCTATACGGATACCCAGTCTCGCTACTATGCTCTAGGAGAAGAGATGTGGGCCGATATGCTTGATGATCTGCGTCAGGCCAAGCATTTTATCTTTATGGAGTATTATATCGTTGAACTTGGAGAAATGTTGGACAGTATCCTAGAGATCTTAGTCCAAAAAGCCAAAGAGGGCGTTGAAGTTCGTTTCATGTATGACGATATCGGCTGTATGGTCACTTTGCCTAATGACTATGATATTCAGCTAAAAGAGCTCGGAATTAAGGCAGCGCCTTTTAACCGCTTAAGCCCTAAAGCCTCTGTGGTTTATAATAACCGTAGTCACCGTAAAATCATGGTAATAGATGGGCAAATTGGGTACACAGGTGGGATTAACCTTGCTGACGAGTACGTCAATATTAAGGAACGCTTTGGTCACTGGAAAGATGGTGGTATGCGTCTTGAAGGAATGGCTGTTCAAGCCTTAACCAAACTCTTTCTTCTCAACTGGGACATCAATAGTATTGAGGTGTCAGATTTCAACCACTATCAAAGCTTCACCCAGCCCGTCGTAGCTGACGGTGGCCTCTATGTTCCATATGGGTCTGGCCCGAAACCCATTTATCAGCGCTATGTTGGTAAGATTGTCTACTTAAACCTTCTTAAGCAAGCCCAACATTATGTCTACATCACTACCCCTTACTTGATTATCGATTATGATTTAACTGAGGATTTAAAAAACGCTGCGCTCCGTGGGGTTGAAGTTATTATCCTTATGCCCTTTATCGCAGATAAGGCGCTCATTCAAATCATCAACCGCTCTGCTTATCAGGAACTACGGGATGCTGGTGTTCGTATTTTTGAATACACACCTGGCTTTGTTCACAGCAAGAACTTTGTCGTTGACGACATCTATGCCGTTATCGGCACCATCAACTTGGATTACCGTAGTTTGGTCCATCACTATGAAAATGCTGTGTTTATCCATAATTCTCCGATTATTGCGGATAGCAAGCAGGACTTCCTTGAGAGTCTCGCTGTATCCCAAGAAATTTACGACGACACCTTGAAAATTAGCTTAAGACACAAACTGATTAAGGCTTTGGTCGAAGTCTTTGCCCCAATGCTTTAAAGCACTTGGCTTCCTAAAAACTAATCAAAAAAACGGTCGCTAAAACTCTACAGAGAAAAGTTTAGCGACCGTTTTGTCCTTCAAAACTTGTATTTTTTCTTTAATTTGTGTATGATAGGGATAGCCTTTTGCGGAGGTGGTGGAACGGCAGACACGCATGCTTCAGGCGCATGTGCCCGTATGGGTGTGAGGGTTCAAATCCCTTTCTCCGCATGATATAAGAGGATTGTTACTTGGTAGCAATCCTTTTTTGGTATTTTAAATTCTAAGAGAATAACGAGTCGTTCAACAGAAGATAACATGTTAAAAATAATTCACATTTTTCTTGACAGGCTCTTTTTCATGTGATATATTTATAACACAAAAAGTTATAAATATATCACATGATTTCTATAGAAAGAAGGTTTCTCTTATGAAAAAAGACAGTCACAAAATCATTCCTTTTCTCATCAGTTATGGTTCACTGTTACTGATTTGGTTGACGTCAGAAGATACCAATCCTATCTGGCTTAAGCATGTCATCTATGCCACTACCCTTTTGCTCCTGACAGTGATTTTTCTAGCCCTTGTCTTTCTTTCTCCTTCGACTAAGAAAAGAACGATTGTCAAAGGTAAAAACTCCCCGCAAGGATTCAAATGGTTCTACATCATCCCATCTCTCCTATCACTTTTTGCTGTCAAACTCTCTATTTTGTCAAGTGAATTAGTGATGGGTACAAAAACTATGATACTGACGGGCACCTTTGCCGCTCTAGCTCTTATATCAGGTTTAGCATTTTATGGGATGTTTAAAAAGGAGGCCTACTATGCCAAATCGTTATAAATGGACATTTGTTTTAACCATTTTGGTGACAGCTGCGCTATGGATTTGGACACCGCCTTCAAATCCTAACTGGATTAAAAATCTGATATTCGCTGGAGCCATTCTATATCAACTTCTTCTTTACCTCTATTTTAAAAGAATTCCTCTAGCTGATAGCAAGGAGACCTATTTTGGACTGACAGAAAAGCTTTATGCGGTCACACTCTTTACAGCCTTTGCTATTTATACCAAGGGAATCTGGGCCTTAACCCCAGATACTGATCCTGTCTGGCTGAAACACCTTGTTTTAGGAATTGGCTTGACTGTTCTGGCAGTGTTTGCCCTCTATTTTCTCTTTAAACCAATCGATGAAAAACCTGACGATCGGTTTTACATGAACCTAGCCAAAGCAGCTAGCCTAACCTTGGTCTTGGTTGTAGTGAGTCTAATGCTTCTGACCATTGTCACCTTCTTTAGATCACTTACTATCACTGCTGGCATGGTGTTGATTTTTGGGGGAGCTATCATTTTTGCCTTTGACCTTGCCTTTTTCTACTTTGAGAAACGAGGTGGCTAAGATGGCTAACATTAGCAACAAGCTCAAAGAACTGCGCAAGGCTAAAAAAATAAGCCAGCAGGAGCTGGCACAATTAGTTGGGATTCGCCGTGAAACAATCGTTCACCTCGAAAATAACCGCTATAATCCTTCTCTTGAAATAGCCCTTAAAATCGCAGACCTTTTTCAACTCCATGTGGAAGACATTTTCCAACTCAATAAGGAGGATTAAATGCTAAAACTGCTTTTAAACAGGTTGCCTCCTTAGTTGAAGTATTAGGGAGCACTCCTCGCTTATCTTACCGAGCAAGAAAAAGACCACATTGTGGCTTTTCTAGAAATGGAGGAAAACTTATGACAACACATTCTTGTTCTTATTGTGGAGAAAGTCAATTTGTTACAGCTAAACAAAATAAAGGCTACTCTGGCATTTCACGTTCTGGCAGTGCTACGAGTCTCAGCCAATCCATCTGCCTAGACATCTGTAAAAACTGTGGAACAGTTAGCCGATTCTTTGTGGAGAACCCTGAACAATTCAGCTAAGCAGTGACTTTTGTCACCTTATCTTGTGACATTAATGACTAGTGACCATTCGACCATTATCCTATACTAAAGCGAGATGGTAAATATGGAGGTAAACCATGAAATATTTTCTCAAATGCTTGAAAGGCCTAGTGATCTTACTGATACTTATAATTGTCAGTGTCTTTCTCCTCAGGGCCTATAACCATTTTTCCTATAGCAAGTATCAGCAAGCTGAGGACAACTCCATCTATTCTGATCCTCAAAATCTTGATCTTTATCCTACGGATTTGGATGGGGTTGATGTCAAACACATTGAAGGTAACTACTTGAATGGATTTCATTTAAAGCCAAGCAACAAGACGAAAAAAGGCGTCATTGTGACCTTTGGCGGCTCCGAGGGTAGCCCAGCCTACTATGAAGCTGTTTCTTTTGCTAAGGGTGGTTACGAAGTTTTGGCCCTCTTTAGCTTTGGTATGCCCAATCAAAAGGCCAGGCTTTCTAAAATTCCCCTTGATTTCTTTGACGAGGTCTTGGACTACATTCACCAAAACATTGCAGATACAACTCCGCTAACGCTTTACGGTGGCTCAAAAGGAGCTGAGCTCTGCCTCAATCTGGTCAACTACTACCCTGAAATCGACCACATCATTCTCATGGCTCCTAGCGCTTATACTTTCAATGGCCTAGATTATGACAATCTTGCTTCCTCTTGGACTTATAGGGGAAAAGAACTGCCATACATCAGCACGATGCAGGCTGGTTTCACAGATTATATCGGTTTTCTAATAGGCATGGCAACAGGGGCTCCAACGTCCTATGAGCCCCTTTACCGCACAGCTATTGAGAACACCAGTGATGCCGAAACCAAGAAGATTTTACAGAAAACCGTTGATGTGGATATGCTTATTTTCGCAGGAGGCCAAGACCGGATGTGGCCCAGTGCTCTGATGGCCGAAACGATTAAGGAAACCCAGGGCGAGCGGGCAGAAGTCCATATTTATGACGAAGCTGGGCATATTTTCGCAGGCGATGGCTATATGGCATCAGACTATGGCTTTATTGCAGTCGGCGGCGATGAGAAAACCAATGCTGCTGCAGGAGAATCCTATCGTCAAATCATCAAAGAACGCTTAGAACAGTGGCATCAATAGCCTTGTGACGGACATACTATAGATACATCTTTAAAAAACAAAAGAGGTAGATAACCCTGGTTACAAACCAATACTGGTTATCTGCCTCCATTTTTTTGAGTTCAGGCTAAATCTGATTGTCAATCACTTTTTCAGCTAAGTTCATGGCATGATCGGCGATACGGGTACACGGTGTAATCAGGTCGATAAAGTTAAGCCCTGCCAGCACTGCACACTCACCGCTGTTCATTCGCTTGATATGAGCCTTGCGAATTTGACGCTCAAACCGTTTAATCGCTTGATGACGACTAACCAATTCATTCGCCAAGTCACGCTCATTATCAGCAATAGCTTTGAGCGCATCCAAAATCAAGGTGTGGGTCATGTGGTAGAGCTGGTCTAATTCTTTCGTTGCCGCCTGTGAAAAACGGATATTTTTTGAGAGATTGTATTCCATCAAGTTAATCAGATTGACACCGTGGTCCCCAATTCTCTCCAAGTCTCGTGTCGAATCCAAGATACTGGAAAGAATAACCCCTTCATGCTGGGTGAGAAGCTCACTGGATAGTTCAATCAAATAGTTGGTTAATTCTTCGTCAATACCATTGACCACATCTTCATATTTTCGGGTCATATCGGCATATTTCTCATTACCGGTTTCAATAAAGTAGAAAGCCGCTTCAAAAGATTGAGTAGCGTAGGCGCCGAGGTGAATTAACTCTTTTTTAGCATTCCCCAAGGCAATAGACGGTGCTTGTTTCAACACTAATTTGTCTAAATAGATGGCTTCATATTTAACAATTTCATCTTCGCCAGGAATCAATTTAGTAACTAAGTAGGTTAACCCCCCAATAAATGGAAACAGTAAAATGGTATTGGTTATATTAAAGGAACCGTGAGCAAAGGCAACTGCCATAGCAGGAGATAGGCTCCATACATTCTGCATCCCATCAATCAGAGCGGTAAATGGAGATAAGAATACCATGAAAATCAAGGTCCCAATGACATTGAAAAGGATATGAGCTCCAGCGACACGCTTGGCAGAAACATTGGCCCCAATAGCTGCAAAAACTGCTGTTATGCAGGTTCCAATATTACTTCCCAACAAAATCGGAATCGACCCCTGCAAGTCTAACAGGTCACTGGCATGTAGCCCTTGAACAATACCGATGATGGCTGCAGAAGATTGAATAAGAATAGTCAAACCAGTTCCAATGAGAACTCCCATAACCGGCTTATCTCCTAGGGTGGCCAAATAATCTTGAAAAGCTGTCACTGATTTGAGGGGTTCCATAGCACCACTCATAATATTGAGCGAGAAGAAAATACCCCCAATACCAAAGAGAACACGCCCCAGGTTATTTAACTTCCGATTAGTGGTGAAAAAAAGAAGAGCTGCTCCTATAAAAATCATAGGCAGGGCATAATCCCCCAAATTAAAACCAATCAAGAAGGAGGTAACGGTTGTCCCAATGTTAGCGCCCATGACAATCCCAATAGCCTGTCGTAAAGTCAAAAGACCAGCCGAAACTAAGCCAACCGTAATCACCGTCACGCCTGAACTCGATTGAATCAAGGCAGACATGCCCAAACCAACCAAAACACCTAAAAAAGGATTGCTGGTGTATTTATCAATATAATAGCGCAACCTATCCCCAGCTGCTTGTTGAAGTCCATCCCCCATGTACTTGATACTAAAGAGAAATAGCCCTAAGCCTCCAAAAAATCCAAACGCAATTTCTTGCCAATTGACTGACACTTTGCGCCCTCTCTTTCTGCTCGTTTATGTTTTCACATATTCTATTTTATTACTTTTTCATACTTTAGACAAGATGGGAAAATTATTTAATAGTCTAAGATAAAGCGTGAGCGTAGTAAACCTCTGTTACTCCTCTATCCAGCAAGGGTTCCTATCTTCTGGTAATCCGCCGATCAGCATAAGAGGAAACTTGGTCCAAGGGATACAAATCTCCGATAAAGGCGTGTCCGTCATCCAACACTATAGAAATACTACCTTCCGTATGACCAAGCATCGAGAGAATCTCTCCATCTATTCCTAAATCATCTAAAAAATTTCTGCTGTTTTCCAATGGAAGATTAGGGCCTACTCATCAACAATGGGCTGAAAAGCCTGATTCTTTTCTTTTTCAAAGATAGCGTCAGACCGGTGCAAAAAATCTATCTGATTATCTGGCACCACTAGCTTAATTCCCAGATCGACCAAATCCTGAGCAATCCCCATGTGGTCAGGATGATAGTGGCTAATAATGAGATAGGAATGTCGGACACCGTAACACCTAGAGTCTTGATACCTTTAAAAAAAGCTGGCAAGGTTCCTGCCCAATCCGTATCAAAAAGCAAATATTTGGCCTTCCCTTTGAAGAGATAGATCCTCGTATTGCCGTAGAGCAACTCTTGGTAGGCCATTTTTTAAAGCCCTGCTTCCTGAAGGGCATCTGCTAGACGAGCAAAGTCTTCAAGGCTGAGCGCTTCACCCCGAACCGTTGGTGACAATCCCGCTTGACCTAAGGCTTTTTCCAACTGGCTTTTAACCTCTTCTGATTTCCCAAAATGATTGGTCAAGTTATTCCACAGGGTCTTTCTGCGGTGGACAAAACTGGCTTTGGACACACGGAACAAAAAATCTTCGTCTTTGACGTCGACCAAGGGCTGTTCTCGACGGACCATCTTGAGAATAGCTGAGTCAACATTGGGTGCAGGAACAAAGACGGTTCGTGGCACAATAAAAGCGACCTTGGCCGTCATGTAGTACTGAACTGCGATAGACAGGGAACCATAAGCTTTGGTGTTTGGCTCAGCTGAAATCCGGTCTGCCACCTCTTTTTGCATCATGACCACAAATTCCGAGAAGGGAATCTTGCTCTCAATCAAGTGCATAAGAATAGGTGTCGTGATGTAGTATGGCAAATTTGCGACGACTTTAATGGGCAAGTCTGGATTTTTAAAAGCCTTGATTTGGGTCTGCAAATCCGCCTTCAAAATATCCTGGTTAACCACCTGAACATTGTCAAAATCGCGCAGGGTATCCGCCAAAATCGGAATCAAACGGTCATCAATCTCAAAGGCCATGACCTCGGCAGCTTGTTCCGCCAAGAATTCCGTCAAAGCCCCGATACCAGGACCAATCTCAATAACGTTGACCGACTTGTCAATCTCAGCCGTATCCACAATTTTCTGTAAAATATTGGTATCGGTCAAAAAGTTCTGACCGAAAGATTTCTTAAAGGTGAAACCGTGACGGTCCAAAACCGCCTTTGTCACACTATAATCTGCAATTCTCATATATATTCTTTCTGTATAGATACATTTACTGGTCTGCTTGTTTTAGTAGGATGACTATTAAGGAAAACTATCTATCATACTTTCTCATTGCTTGCTCAATGTCTTCCAAGGTTACGCCGAAGAGTTCCAAGCGTTTGAGGAGTTGCTTGCCGTTGGTGTAGCCAATTCGCAGTTGTTCTCCAAGGAATTCTCGACGTTTACGGCTATCATTTCTCATAAGAAGTCCTAATGCCATTAGATCAGAGGTCCTGATGTCAAAATGATTCTCATCATCATAAGAGCCAAGGACACCTGATAGCGCCCTTTGCAAGTCCTCAAAAGAAGCATGTTCCACCCCTAAAGAGCGCCCTTTAGACTTAGAACCAGGCACAGCTTCCCCACGATTTAAAAAGGCATGTTTTGCTGTTGGAACGGCCTCCATAATGAGTTTACGAATGCGCTCACCGTTGAAGTCTGGATCGGTAAAGACGATGACCCCACGCAATTCGTTTAAGCGATCAATGCGTTCCAAATCCTCATCTGTAATGGCAGACCCTCTAGTTTCATAGGTGTCCACTTCATAGAATCTTTTTAAGTTAGCTGTATCATCTTTTCCTTCAACAACGATGACTTCTTGGATGATTTTTTTTTCAGTCAATAGCAAAAAACCTCTTGGCATTTTCTGTCGTTGCCTTAGCGACTTCTTCAACGGACAAGCCTTTGAGCTCTGCAATTTTCTCAACAACATATCGTGTATAGGCTGTCTTGTTTTCCTTGCCCCGCTTTGGTACAGGAGCCAAATACGGAGCATCTGTTTCGACCAACAATTTATCCAGTGGGATTTTTGTTGCGACTTCATGCAGGTCTTCAGATTTCTTAAATGTCACTACACCCGACAAGGAAATCATCATACCAAGCTTCATAAACCTCTCAGCCATTTCCCAAGAACCTGAGAAAGAGTGCATGATACCCCCGCGAGGCCCCACGCCCTCACTCGCAATTACGGCATAAGTATCATCTAACGCATCTCTCGTGTGGACCACAAAAGGCAAGTCTAGCTCTTTGGATAACTGAATCTGACGACGAAAGACTGCTTCCTGAACATCTTTAGGATCTTCCATCCAGTAGTAGTCCAGACCAATCTCACCAAGTGCCAGAACTTTGGGATGAGAAAGATGGCCGACCAGCCAGTCTTCCACTTCTTGATTGTAAGTACCTGCTTCGGTCGGGTGCCAACCGATGGTGGCATAGATCTCAGGATGGTTATCTGCTAATTCCAAGGCTTTTTCAATGGTAGGACGGTCAAAACCGACTACGTTGTGAGTGGTCACGCCCATTTCCTTGGCCAAAGTCAACTCTTCCTCCACGCGTCCTTTAAATTGTTCAATATTTAAATGTGTATGAGTGTCAAAAATTTCCATGTTTCTATTGTAACACAAAAAAGAGGGCCGAAGCCCTCTTCTTAGTTATTATTTAGCAATTTTTGCGAAGTACTCAAGCGTACGAACCAATTGCGCAGTATATGACATTTCGTTGTCATACCAAGATACAGTTTTAACCAATTGTTTACCGTCTACAGTCAACACTTTCGTTTGAGTAGCGTCAAACAATGAACCAAATGAGCTACCTATGATATCTGAAGAAACGATTTCGTCTTCAGTGTAACCGTATGAATCGTTAGCTGCATCTTTCATTACTTTGTTGATTTCATCAACAGTAACTTCTTTGTCCAAAACAGTTACCAATTCAGTTACAGATCCTGTTGGAACTGGAACACGTTGCGCAGCACCATCCAATTTACCGTTCAATTCTGGAATAACCAGACCGATTGCTTTAGCAGCACCTGTTGAGTTAGGAACGATATTAGCAGCGGCTGCACGCGCACGACGGAAGTCGCCTTTACGGTGTGGAGCGTCCAAAGTCATTTGGTCCCCAGTGTAACCGTGGATAGTTGTCATCAAACCTTGTTGGATACCAAATGCATCGTGAAGAGCTTTAGCCATTGGTGCCAAACAGTTAGTTGTACATGATGCACCAGAGATAACTGTTTCTGAACCATCGAGGATATCATGGTTAGTGTTAAATACAACAGTCTTAACATCGTTACCACCAGGTGCTGTGATAACAACTTTTTTAGCACCATTTTCGTGCAAGTGTTTTTCAGCGCCTTCTTTAGAAGCAAAGAAACCAGTTGCTTCCAAAACAATATCTACTCCTTGAGAAGCCCAGTCAATTTTTGTTGGATCTGGTTCAGCTGAAACAGCGATGAAGTCACCATTCACATTGAAACCACCGTCAACAACTTCAACAGTACCGTCGAAACGACCTTGAGTTGTGTCATACTTCAAAAGATGTGCAAGCATTGCAGGATCTGTCAAGTCGTTGATACGAACCACTTCAACACCTTCTACATTTTGGATACGACGGAGAGCAAGACGACCGATACGTCCAAAACCGTTAATACCAACTTTAACTACCATGTGTGATTTCCTCCTTATGAAAATCAAAAATATTTGTTCAGAGGCAAGCCTCTACGTTATTGTGAAATAAGTCACTTAGAAGTATTCTAATAAACCTTTCAACATTTCTATTATATAACTTTTCATAGGTTTTTGCAAGATTTTTTCAACGCTATAAGACTGATACGGTTACCTATTAATTCAATTTTCAAATATTGCTTCTTTCATGAATCATAAATACTTGGATGTTCAATCCATTACCTCAGCTCGTGTTTACGTTGCTTGATGCGTTCATTAATTTTGGACACTTTTTGATGGTTAAGATAAATGACTATGCACCAAATAACTCCATAAACTATTAAAAATTGTAGGAAAAGATTAAGGGCATAATTGGCAAAAGTATCTTTATCTACCCATCCATTGAAGACATTCATAATAATGATTAGGGTGAAAACAGCAATAAAATGCAGAGGATAAGAAACTTTTGCAGGTATCTCCTTAACGCCAAAAAGTATATTAGATACCAAGCCAATCAAACCGCTAACAATAGAAACAACTACTAATTTAATCAGTGGTATAGACGTCAACCCATATATTCCAAAAGAGATTAAAGAAACAATATGACCAAAGGCAATTCCAAATAGAATAGATATTATCATATCTCTTATGCTCTTATGCTTATTTGTCATCACATTTCCCCCCTATAATCCCAAACGGGTCGCCAAATCTTTCAGATATTTGCGACTGACATTTGTCTTTAACTTTTTAGTCAAAAAGGCGGTCATAGCGCCTGAAAAAGCGTCTTCTAAATAATCCAAATGGTTGATATTGATTAGGGACTGTTTAGACACCTGCACAAAATCAGGGTTGCTGAGCCGTTCCTGAAAACGATAGAGGCGGTCACTAATGATAAAAGGCCCTCTCGTCGTTTCAAGAACCAGACTGGTCCCGTTTACCTCGACTAAAATGAGATCCTCTACCCGCAACATCTCGATACGATCAGCAGTCTTGATAGGAATAATAGCTGGCGCTTCAGCCTGATAAGTCGCCAAGTAGTCTAAAAACTGCTGGACAGGGGGTGTCAAACTCTGGCTGCGCACCGTCACATCAATAACATCTCGATCCAGTCCTTTATCTTCCTCAAAGCGATAGTCCACCTTGTTTCTCCTCACTGGTTGATTTTTCTACCCTACCAGTTTACCGAAAAATCTGTTTTTTCACAAGATGAAAACTAATAAGAACCAGTAAAGCGACTGCTAAGACGGCACCGGCTATCATGGTATTTTGGCTAAGGGTTGTCAAACCATCCCAGTCCAGACCGATACCTAAGTATTCCTTGACATCCATGCCTGGTTGCTGCCAGTCAATGACTTTATCCCCAATCAGAAGTTGACGAAAAGCTGCTGCGATATAGGAAGCTGGTGTTAATTTCATCACGGATTGAGCCACATCTGGCATGCCACCGATGGGCATATAAACACCAACTAAGAAACCTGAAGCCGTTCCGATAATAACAGAAAGACGCTCTGCGATTTCTACTTTTTTGATAAATTGAGCTGTCAGGAGACCTAGGCTAGCGCCCAAGCCTGCATTAAGGACGATAAGCCCAAGTAAGCCTGGCAAAATAATAGCATCAAAAGTTAAATCATGCTGCCAGTAAAAGTAAGCTGCTATAATGACAAACATAGCCACTTGCATGAGAATGCCGATGATTGCCGCACTGAGGAAATAGCCTAGATTAAGCGTGATTTCAGAGCTATCTGTCATCAGAAAATCGTCCAGTTTACGGCTTTCCTTGTCCTGAACCAATCGTACTGCCCCAGTCCAAGTACTGGTGACCCCTGTCACCGCTAACACACCACCCATAACCCACTGGTCCAGCATTTTCTCCGCACCCTCAATTGCAGACCAAGCGTCCAGCATGTTTTTCTGCAAAAAAATGATGTATAGGGCAAAGGCGATCCAAGCTCCCATCAGGGAGAAGAAAACATTGGCCTTACTGTGGAAATAAAGTTGTAAATTGCGTTTGGTCATGGCAAGCATTTAGGCATTCTCCTCTTGTGCAAATCGTGTACCTGTGATATTGAGATAGACATCGTTGATGTCACCCTTATGGTAAGCAAAATCCGTGATGACTGACCTGTGTTCCGATAAAATCTCTAAAGCCTGTGGTACATTCAAGGCCCTAAAGTTTAGTTCACCATCGGCAAGTACCTCATGGCCAATCTGGTCAAAGGCAGCTGGTTGATCCGTTTTGACCCACAGACGGTCCTGAGCATACTGCGCCTTGAGCTCCTGTGCTGAGCCCTGAGCCAAGACCTTGCCATGGTCGATAATATAGGCCAGATCCGCATGTTCCGCCTCTTCCAGATAGTGGGTCGTCAGGAAAATGGTCAAGCCTTCTTCAACTTGCAAACGGCGAAGCAAGTTCCAAATAGCCTGTCTAGTCTGTACATCAAGCCCTGTTGTCGGCTCATCCAGAAAGAGAAGGTTGGGGCGGTTGATGAGGGCGCGGGCAATATCAACCCGACGGCGTTGCCCACCTGATAGGGTGCCATAAGCCTGTTTTAGGATACTATTTAAATCAAGCAAGCCAATCAAGCGGTCCAACCAAGCCTTGTCGTTTTTGGAGTAAAGGGCTGCGCGACTCTTGAGATTATCCCACACCGTTAACTCAGTGTCCATAATACTCTCCTGGAAAACCATACCAATGCGCAAGTCTGGCGCCAGCTCTATCTGCCCCGATGTTGGCTTGAGCAAGCCAGTTAACATTTTAATGGTTGTCGATTTCCCTGCACCATTAGTCCCGATGTAGGCCAAGAGTTGCCCCTTATCCACTTCAATGTTAAGATGGTCGATGACCGTCTTGTTACCATAAATCTTACATAAGTTAGTTGTTTTAATTAACATATCATTTACCTCTTAAAATCATTCTATCAAGGTATTGGAGATTTGTGGGGCAATTCATGGTAAGTGGTCAAAATTCTCCGCTAAGTGGTCAAATTGTGAGGATAAAAATTGTTTGAAAAAACAAAAAAACTGGAACACTCGTCCCAGTTTTTTATGGCATCGCTCTTAAGCTTCGCCTTTGTTTTTCTTGATAATTTCTTCTTGAACTGACTTAGGCACGTCTTCGTAGTGGTCAAAGACCATCATGAAGGTACCGCGACCTTGAGTAGCGGAACGAAGAACAGTTGCGTAACCAAACATTTCAGCAAGTGGTACATAGGCACGAACGACTTGAGTGTTACCACGCGCTTCCATACCATCCACACGACCACGACGAGCTGTCACGTGACCCATAACGTCACCAAGGTTATCTTCTGGTGCAGTAATGGTTACAAGCATCATTGGTTCAAGGATAGATGGTTGAGCCGTTTTCGCTGCTTCTTTAAGGGCAAGAGATGCTGCAACCTTGAAGGCAGTCTCAGATGAATCGACATCATGGTATGAACCATCGTAAAGCTTCGCTTTGACGTCAACCATTGGGTAACCAGCAAGGACACCGTTTGCCATAGATTCGATCAACCCTTTTTCAACGGCTGGTACAAATTCACGAGGAACCACACCACCGACGATAGCGTTCTCGAATTCAAAGCCTTTACCTTCTTCGTTTGGCGTGAATTCAATCCAAACATCACCGAATTGACCTTTACCACCAGACTGGCGTTTGAAGAATCCACGGGCTTGTGTAGAAGCACGGAAGGTTTCACGGTAAGATACTTGAGGCGCACCAACGTTTGCTTCAACCTTGAATTCACGTTTCATACGGTCAACAAGGACATCCAAGTGCAACTCACCCATACCGGAGATAACTGTTTCACCAGTTTCTGGGTTAGTTTCAACACGGAAAGTTGGATCTTCTTCAGCCAATTTAGAAAGGGCAACACCCATCTTATCTTGGTCAGCTTTAGACTTAGGCTCAACCATGAGTTGAATAACGGGTTCTGGAACTTCAATAGATTCAAGGATGATTTTTGCTTTTTCATCAGTCAATGAGTCACCAGTAGTTGTATCTTTCAAACCAACGGCAGCGGCGATATCACCAGCGTATACCACTTCAATTTCTTGACGGCTGTTGGCGTGCATTTGAAGAATACGTCCGATTCGCTCACGTTTGCCTTTAGACGTGTTCAATACATATGAACCTGAATTAAGGACACCTGAGTAAACACGGAAGAAGGTCAAACGACCTACGAATGGGTCAGTCATGATCTTGAAGGCAAGGGCAGCAAATGGCTCTTCATCGGATGCAGGACGAGTTTCTTCGGCGTCAGTATCTGGGTTGATCCCTTTGATCGCTGGGATATCAAGTGGGCTTGGCAAGTAGTCGATAACCGCATCAAGCATCAATTGAACACCTTTGTTTTTGAAGGCAGAACCACAAAGCACTGGGAAGAATTCAACGTTGATTGTCGCTTTACGGATACCAGCTTTCAATTCTTCGTTAGTGATCTCTTCACCTTCAAGGTATTTCATCATCAAGTCTTCATCTGTTTCAGCAACAGCTTCAACCAATTTTTCACGGTATTCTTCAGCCATTTCAAGCATGTCAGCTGGAATATCTTCTTCAAGAATATCTGTACCAAGGTCGTTCGTATAGATTTCCGCCTTCATCTTGATCAAGTCGATGATACCACGGAAGTCATCCTCAGAACCGATTGGTAATTGGATTGGGTGAGCATTGGCTTGAAGACGGTCATGAAGAGTAGAAACTGAGTAAAGGAAGTCAGCACCGATTTTATCCATTTTGTTGGCAAATACGATACGTGGTACTTTATACTCAGTTGCTTGGCGCCAAACAGTTTCTGTTTGAGGCTCAACACCTGATTGTGAGTCAAGAACGGTAACAGCACCATCCAATACACGGAGAGAACGTTGTACTTCGATTGTGAAGTCCACGTGCCCTGGGGTATCGATGATGTTTACGCGGTGACCATCCCATTGTGCTGTTGTCGCAGCTGATGTGATGGTGATCCCACGTTCTTGTTCTTGTTCCATCCAGTCCATTTGTGACGCACCTTCGTGTGTTTCACCAATTTTGTGGATTTTACCTGTGTAGTACAAGATACGCTCAGTAGTGGTTGTTTTACCGGCATCGACGTGAGCCATGATACCGATGTTACGAGTTTTTGCAAGTGAAAATTCGCGTGCCATGAGGTTTGTTTCTCCTATATTTTTTGTTTACAGTGTTAGTATACCATATTGGTATAAAAACGGATAGGCAGGACCTACCCGTTCTTAAATGATTATGGTTTTAATTGAACTCGAGCTACATGTCACTGGCAAAAAGATAAAATCTCCTAGAAGCTTAAGCTTCGTCGTCGCTTTTCCTATTTTGCCTAGGACTTGTTTAACGCTCTCGTATCTTAGAATTGAGCTCGGGCTAAACGCTGTGTGAAAATGATGAAGTTCCCTATGTCTTTCAGACACTGTGTCACTTCCCTATTTTCACTTGGCGTTTTTAACACCCTTAGCATCTTAATCTTACCAACGGAAGTGTGCGAAGGCACGGTTGGCTTCTGCCATACGGTGAGTGTCTTCACGTTTCTTAACTGCTGCACCTGTATTGTTAGATGCGTCAAGAATTTCTTTCGCCAAGCGTTCAACCATAGTGTGCTCACCACGGTTACGAGCGATCGTTACCAACCAACGAAGACCCAAAGTTGTACGACGTTCTGGACGAACTTCAACCGGGACTTGGTAGTTTGAACCACCGACACGGCGGGCACGCACTTCCAAGAGTGGCATGATGTTTTCCATAGCTGTTTCAAAGACTTCAAGTGGCTCATTGCTAGTTGCTTCTTTGATGTAGTCAAAGGCACCATAAACGATGCTTGCTGCCGTACCACGTTTACCATCAAGCATAAGACGGTTGATTAAACGGGTAACAAGTTGTGAATGATACAATGGATCTGCCAATACTTCACGTTTTGGCGCTCTATTTTTACGACTCATTAGTTACTCTCCCTTCTTAGCCTTTTGGACGTTTCGTACCGTATTTAGAACGGCCCTGTTTACGATCGTTTACACCTGCAGTATCAAGTGCACCACGAACGATATGGTAACGTACCCCTGGAAGGTCTTTTACACGTCCACCGCGGATAAGTACCACACTGTGTTCTTGCAGGTTGTGGCCGATACCTGGGATGTAAGCTGTTACTTCGATCAAGTTACTCAGACGGACACGGGCAAATTTACGAAGGGCTGAGTTAGGTTTTTTAGGTGTCATTGTACCAACACGTGTTGCTACACCACGTTTTTGTGGTGATGAAACATTTGTTGTCACCTTGCGGTGGCTGTTATAGCCAACGTTCAAAGCTGGTGATTTAGATTTTTCTACTTTTGATTTACGCGGTTTGCGAACCAACTGGTTAATTGTAGGCATCTACATACTCCTGTGTTTTTTTAATTTTGGTTGATAGAGCGCTTGGTGACAGCCTCTATCGCGGTGTACTTTTGCAACATTTGTCAGCACGTCTCTGTACACTTTTGAGAGACCAAAAGTAAAAAGTACCGTCTTATATAGTAACATAATAAGAAATGACTGTCAAACACTTCTGCTCTCTTTTTAAAAAACTATCATTGATTTGTTATCTTGACACCTCATCTCTGAAAAGGGCTCATTTTTGGGAATATTGAGAGAGGTTTTAATGCTCCGAAAATGACAACAAAACATTACTTGTTAGAGGCTATGTGACTATTTCCATCATTCAAGAACAGTCAGCAGAAGATCCCCTTCTTTAACATAATCTTCTATAGTTGGAAGAACATCAAAATAATCATTAGCATTGGTCACAATGACAGCTGTTGTTAAATCATAACCCTGGACCTCGATGCGCTCACGGTCAAAATGGATCAGGGGCTGTCCAACCTCTACTTCATCGTCGACAGCCACTAATCGTTCAAATCCTTCCCCATTAAGCTGAACTGTGTCAATACCTAAATGGATAAGCACCTCAAGACCTGTATCAGATAGAAGGGACAGAGCGTGATTGGTCGGAAATATTGAGGTAACTTTACCTTTAACAGGAGAAATTAAGAGATCGTTATTGGGCTGAACTGCTACTCCTTGCCCCATAGCCCCACTAGCAAAGACCGGATCTGCAATATCCTCGAGAAGTAAAACATCACCTTCTACTGGGCTTTTAAGGAGTTGTTGTCCTTTTTTAATATCATCTTTCTTATCGGTATTTACCTCAGGTTCAAGAGTAAGAGCTGCTTTTTCAGGAAATTTGAGCAAGGACGTTAAGATGAAGCCTGATACAGTTGCTAATAGAACAGCTAAGACCGCTTTAAGCAGATTTGCCGTACCTGACCCATCAGGGATGACAAAGGTGGTCAAAGCAAATACTCCTAACCCTCCCATTTGGTAGGTACGAGCTCCCACCCAACCAATAAAAGCTCCTTGGATGGCGCCACCCAAGCTGCTTAAGACGAACGGCCAGCGCATAGGGAGACTAATCCCATATATAGCAGGCTCGGTGATTCCAAAGAAAGCTGACACTGCAGAAGGTAGAACCAAGCGCTTCGTTTTGGCATCCTTGCTTTTCAGATAAATCGACAAGATGGACCCTAATTGCGAAAAATTCACAAAGGCTACCATGGCTAGTATGGTCGAAAAGCCATTGGTTTGGAGTTCAATGGTCATCAGTGGAATCAAGCCCCAATGCAATCCTAAGATAACCAAAAATTGCCACATACCACCTAAAATAAAGCCCATCAGGGTAGGACTAAAGTCGTAAATCAATTGAAATACTTGTCCAATCATTTGAGAAAGAACCACCATGGAAGGCCCCACAATAAGAATGGTCAACGGAGCAACAACCAACAAGGTCACAAACGGCACCATGAAATATTTGACAACATCTGGGATCCTAGGCTTTAACCATTTTTCAACCTGAGCCGCCAAAACGATGCCAACAATAATAGGCAAGACGGTCTGATAATAGCCTCCCATGGGCACAGATAAGGAAAAACCTAGGGCACTTGGGAGAGCGCGACCAGTGTTTAACGATGGGTACAAAAGGGCTGCGGCTAGTGCAAGACCTGTAAACTGGTTGAGCTTGAAGTATTTTGACGCATTAACTGCCAGTATCATGGGTAAGAACTGGAAAAATCCATCTCCGGTAGCTTCTAAAAGAAGGTAAACTCCACTATTCTCAGCATTAAAGCCATAAAAAGCCATCATGGCCACGATTCCCTTAAGCATCCCGGTTGCAGCTAAAACCCCTATGGCTGGTTGGAAAATACCCGAAACCATATTGATGAAACGGTCTAATAGTTTAGGTGACTGTTCTCCTTCTGCAAGGTTTTGAAGGTCCGAAATCCTAAGTAAGGTATCGTAAACATCAACTACGTGATTGCCAATCACAATCTGATACTGGCCACCTGCTTCAACAATCGCCATGATGTCAGGGTGATTTTGAAGGCTTTCCGTGTTCACTAACTTGCGGTCTTTAAGAGTAAAGCGCAGGCGCGTCAAACAATGGGTCACACCTTTGACATTAGTTTCTCCACCAATATCATTCAATAATTGGCGAGCTAAACGTTCATAGTTTTTCATAAGAATCCCTTACTTGAAAAATTCCCCAGTCAGCTCAGCTGGAACTAGGGAATTTTAGATGTGATGATATAGTTAATCGATCTTTGTTGTTGTCCGCTGGATATGGATGGTCAAGTAGACCAATTCATCCTGAGAAATGTCAAATTGGTACTGTTTGGAAACATAGGCTCCAATCATTTCTGCACAGGCAAAAGCCTTGGGATAGTTCTGTTTCACTTGGTCGTAGAGAAGACTATCTCCCTCAGCATAAACCTGACCATCTAAAACGCGCTGAGCAAAATACTGCAAATGGGTGACAAAACGGGCGTATGAAACACTTTCTTCGTCAAACTCAAGGCGATAATAGCGACGGACGAGGTTAATCAGTTCCTGAATCAACTTCGTCACTTTAACCGTCTGATCCATCTTGTGGTCATTTTTCTTAGCGTTAACAAAATGAAGAGCAATAGACGCTGCTTCATCATCTGGAATCTCCAAGTCAAAACTTTCATTGAGCAGTTTGACCGCTTCTAGTCCAACTTGGTATTCTTCTTGATAGAATTTTTTAATTTCAAAAGAAAGAGGATTTTTAATGAACAGTCCTTGCTGCGCTCTGTCAATGACAAAATGCAGGTGATCTGCCAAAGCTAAATAAAGGCTCTCATTGTACTGTGTCTTTAACACTTTAGTAGCCTTAGAAATAATGGCCTGGAAGATATCGACTTCCTTGGGGGTCAGTTGCACATAAAGCTCAGAAATAGCCTGACTAAATTGTTGATCAGATAGTTTAAAAACCTTTTCAACTAAGTCTTGGTCTAGTTGATCACCAGTCTTTTTTTGAAAGCCTAAGCCACGTCCCATGACAATAGCCTCTTGACCATCCCCATCCTGGATCATCACCACATTGTTGTTAAAAACTTTGATGACTTCCATGCCAGACCTCCCTTATTTCTCAGTTTAGACCGCCTATATGCTAACAACAACTTGGCTTTTTTGTCTGTTATTACTCTTTTTATGATAGCACTTCCAAAGTAAAAATGCAACCTGCTATCTGACAATAACTAAAGAGGTTGGGATTGTCCCAACCTCTGCTTGTACTATCTTTAAGCACCTGAAACCAAGAACTTCCGGCATAACAGATAGCATTATTCCTAGCGGGTTAATCCTCAAAAATATTTCCCAACTGAACAGCAATAGTGCCATCCTTTATATTGATATTAGTTACTGTCAGCAGTGATTTATAACTCATTTCGTCGCGTACTCCTTGGGCATTGTCTGCAAAGACAGCGACTCCTGCTAAGGTACTATCAAATTCGGTCAAAAGGCTAACCATCCCATTGATTGTTCCGCCACCCTTTAAGAAGTCATCTACAATAAGCACACGGCTACCTGGCTTAAGACTGCGTTTAGACAGAAACATTTTCTCAATACGACCACTAGATCCTGAAGCATAGTTAACCGATACAGTCGATCCTTCAGTAATCTTAAGGTCACGGCGCACAATGACAAAGGGAACATTTAAGACATCAGCGACAGCATTTGCCAAAGGAACCCCTTTTGTAGCAACAGTCATAACGGCGTCAATCCGCTGTCCCTTAAAGGCTTTGGATATAATACGACCAATTTGTTTCAGAATTTTAGGTGTGGACAATAAATCCGATAAATAAATATAGCCTCCAGGCAAAATCCGATCGCTCTCAGACAAACGCTCACAGAGGTTTTCAGCAACTTTTCGGGCTTCCTGGTCTGAGATAGAGGGTGTGAAGATGACTCCCCCGCTAGCTCCAGTAATCGTCTCGATATCCCCTATTTTACTGGTTTCAAAGGCGCGTTTTATAATGGAAATGTCCTCAGAGATCGACGATTTAGCAGATTCATAACGTTCTGCAAAAGTGCTCAAACTCGTCAATTCATAAGGATGGTTAATCAAATAATTTGAAATCAGCACCATCCGTTCACTGCGTCTAATTTTCATCTATTTTCCTCGTTTTTGCTTCTTTTTTCTATTATACCACAAGAAACAAAAAAACGAACGTTTTTTTTATTTAAAAGTTCGTTTTTCGTTTTTTAGAGATTTGGCTTGTAGAATGAACGGTTGTCCATGGCAAAGAGACGGTTGGTCATCTCCCCTGGTGCTACTTTGTCCAAAGCCGTAATCATCATCATCATTTCGGCATCGATGTTATCAATCATGTGAAGAATTTCGGCTTCCATGATCTGTGGGCGCACTGGACTACCATATTCTAGGAGGCCATGATGACTTAGGATTAGGTGACGCAAGACCGTCACTTCTTCCTTGGTGTCGTCGATGCCTAACTCGATCAAGACCTTGGTGATTTCTTCATCGATAAGGGAAATGTGACCAATCAGGTTTCCACGGACTGTATAACTGGTATCGTCTGGTCCAGAAAGCTCAATGACTTTGGCTAGGTCATGGAGCATGATTCCTGCAAAGAGCAAACTTTTGTTGAGTTGGGGGTAAATGTCACCAATGGCATCTGCAAGGCGGACCATGGTTGCAGTGTGGTAGGACAAACCAGCATAAAAGGCGTGATGATTGGTCTTAGCAGCCGGATAGCTGTAAAACTCTTTTTCAAACTTGCTATAAAGCGCCCTGACAATTCGCTGCCAGGTTGCATTCTCAATCCGAAAAATCATCTGTTGCAGATAGTCTTTGGTATCAGAGATATCCACTGGTGGCTTTTCCTGAAAATCTGCAGGATTGCTTGGCTCATCTAGCTTTGGCAAGCGTAGGCTGATTTGGTTGACCTGTGGCGTGTTGTTATAGACCTCACGCATCCCGCGCATAAAGACAACCTTACCTGAAGTGAATTCAGCAACATTGTAGGGTTGAGCATCCCAAAGTTTTCCCTCGATGGTTCCTGTATCATCCTGAAATGTAAAAGCCAGATAGTCTTTACCCGCTCTGGTTTGACGGACCTCTGCCGACTTAATCAGGTAGAAACCTTCAAAGGGCTCGTCTTTTTTCATTTGATTGATTTTCATAGTGTCCTCATTTTTTCTAATCTGACAATGGTTCGATGCTTTTAAGCTCCTTCTGTGCTGTCAGCGTGCTCATCTATCTCGTTTAAGGCTTCCTGATCAAAGGATAGCAAGTCTGGTAGGTCCCCTTCTCCGCTGTATTCTTCAATGGTACGAAGGGCCCGCTCAATCGCCTGGGTTCTGGTGGTCAGAAGGCTATCGATGTTCTTAGACGCTCGGTCAAGCTGTACTTGGGTCTTTTGCAACAATCCACCAAATTTCCCGAACTCTGTCTTGACGTTACCTAAAATCTTACTGATATCATCCGCTGACTGCTGAATGTTTAAGGTTCTAATCCCAACTGAGAGGGAATTGAGTAGTGCAGACAGGGTCGATGGGCCAGCGATGACCACATTTTCTGTCCGTCTCAAGTCATCAAAGAAGGCCGGCTGTCGGACAATCTCCGCATAGAGCCCTTCCGTCGGCAAAAAGAGAATGCCAAACTGGGTGGTCTCAGGGGGATTGATGTACTTTTTATTGATGTCTTTAGCAAAGCCTTTAACACTGGCTAAAAGAGCTTTTCTAGCCGCCTCGACCTGCGCCTTGTCGCCAGCCTCATAGGCGTCTTCCAGACGGTAATAGGTCTCTAACGGAAACTTGGCATCAATAGGCAGATAGACCTGCTCGTCCTTGGCTTGGCCAGGGAGCTTGATAGCAAATTCCACACGGTCTGTAGACCCTGATAGGGTCGGGACTTCCCGCTTATACTGACTCGGGCTCATGATGTCCTCAATAATCTGGGCCAGTTGAATCTCGCCTAGAATCCCCCGTGTCTTGGTTCCAGACAGGACCTTGCTGAGACTCCCGACATCCCGAGCCACTGTTTGCATCTCTCCAAGCCCCTTATTCACAGATTCCAACTGCTTGGAAACCGTCTCAAAGGAACTTTGTAACCGTGTTTGAAGCGTGCGTTCCAGCTTTTCCTCAACTGTCTGCCGCATGGCTTCCAGCTTGCTCTCGTTAGAGACCTGCATCTGCTGGAGGCCCTGACTGAGCACCGTGCGGTTTTGGTCCAAGTTTTGGCTGATGTCTTGCCGCATCTCGGTTAGGTTTTGGTAAAGGTCCTTACGAACATCTGTTAAGCGATCAGAGGTCTGACTGGTCGCCTGGTGCAGGTCTCTTAGTTGGTCCTGGCCTGCGCGTTCTAATAAATAGCTCATCTGATCAGCCATGCGGTCCGACTGGCTATCCAGCATATCCTCCACATCATCAAGGAGCTGACTCTGGCGTTGCCAAAGAAGAAACACAGCCACCAATACCACGATGAGCAGGATAAGTATAACAATTTCCATGCTTAATCCTTACTGTAAATAACGACCAGATAACCATCAGGCACAGTGACTTGAATGGGCTGATCTCTAAATTCGTTACTGCCATAGACCTTACGGCTAAAGTAGGTCGACGGCTCCATCTCATATTTAGCACCCGCTATCGTCAGCTGACCTTGGCCTTCTACCATAAAGGCCACATAATCATAACCAGACAAGGGAGGCACTGTCTGCTCTCCTTGCGGGTAGTAGGTGATGACATTTTGGCTGTCAACCACTTGAATCTGTCGCAAATAAGCTGTCAGGTCAGGGTGCGATGGGAGAAAAACGCTGGACAGGCTATGATCCAGTCGCCCTCCAAGGGCGCCGTATATGGTGACGTGGGCTTCTGGGTCCTGGTCAAAGATGGCTTTTAGGCCCATTTCTAAATCGGTATCGTCTTTTTCAGCCGAAGCTGCCACAACCCGCTTGGCCTGGTCTTTGACCTGGGCCAGCTGGCTGTCGTCAATGGAATCAAAATCTCCGACAGCTAGCTCCAAAGTAGCCCCTTGCTCTAACAGTTTAACCGCTCCGCCATCGACGCCTGCATAGGCGTCAAACATGAGCGGAAACTCCGAAGAAGGTCCACCAGCTAAGAGTCCCCATCTAGCCATTGAGGGCCTCCTTGAGGGTCGCCACGCGCTCCGTCACATCGCCTTTAAAGACGTAGGAACCAGCCACAAAGACGTTAGCGCCTGCGTCACGGGTCAGGGCGATGGTCTTATCATCAATGCCCCCGTCCACTTCGATGTCAAAGGTCAAGCCCTTCTCCTCACGAAGGCGAGCGATTTCTGCAATCTTGTCCTGCATTTCAGGGATAAAAGCTTGGCCACCAAATCCTGGGTTAACGGTCATGACTAGAACTTGGTCCACTAGGTTAAGGACATGGGCGATGCTGGCAACTGGTGTCCCAGGGTTCAGAACAACCCCAGCTTTCATGCCAGCTGCCTTGATCTTTTGAAGGGCACCATGAATGTGAGGTGTTGCCTCAACGTGAATGGTCATGATATCTGCACCTGCTCGGGCAAAGCTCTCAATATGGGCTTCGGGATTTGAGACCATGAGATGGCAGTCAAAGACAAGCTTGCTATGTGGGCGCATGCTAGCGACCACATCGGCACCGAAACTGATATTGGGCACAAAGTGGCCATCCATGATGTCAATGTGAACGTACTCGCTGCCTGAGGCTTCGATGCGCGTGAGTTCCGATTCAAAGTTGGCATAGTCTGCCGCTAGAATAGATGGGGCGATTTTATAAGATGTCATAATAGCCTCTTTCTTTTTCATTCGTGATTTTGGACTTATTTTGGTCCTTTTTTAGCAACTTTTTTGTAGGTTTCGCGACGATTTTCAATTTCACTCAAAAAGAGCAGGTAATTGTCATAGCGGCTCTGAGCCAAGTCACTGGACGCTACCGCTGGCTTGACCGCACAGCCTGGTTCATGGGTATGGGTACAGGTCCTGAACTTACAGTTTTGGGACAGCTGTTTGATGTCAGGGAAACAGGCATTGAGGGTCTCGCTGTCAGACACTTCGTAATCCAGCGATGAAAAGCCAGGTGTGTCAGCAATTTTTCCCCCATAAAGGTTGTAAAAACTAACAGCACGTGTGGTATGGCGGCCACGGCCCAAGCTATCTGAAATAGCCCCTGTTTCTAGCCCAAGTTCTGGCGCGATTCTATTGAGCAAGGTGGACTTACCGACTCCTGTCTGGCCCATGAAAACGGTGATTTTTTGATCCAGCAACTTCGGGAGCTCTGCCATGTCCCAAATAAAGTCATAGCCAATCGCCTCATAAAGGCTCTTAATCTGGTCAAAGCCAGCTAGCTCATCTGAGGCTAAAAGGTCGCGCTTGCTCAAGTAAACAATGGGATGAATCTGCTTATGCTCAAGGAGAATCAAGAAACGGTCAAGGAGGTTGAGGCTAAAATCTGGCTCTTTGGCTGACATGACGACAACAGCCTGATCGATATTGACAATAGGGGGACGGACTAAACTGTTTTTACGGTCATGAATCTTGAGGATATAACCTTCTGAATTTTCTTCAGCTGAAAAGTCGACCCAATCACCGACGTAGGGCGTTTGGCCTTTCTTGCGAAAATTTCCTCTAGCTCGGGTCTGGTAGACCTGACCTTCTGATTCGACGTAATAAAAGCCCGCCAAAGCTTTAACAATAATCCCTTGCAACGAAAACTCCTTGAAATGTACTGTCTTTATTATACCAAAAAATGCGGGCTTCTGCTCAGATAGGCCTATCAACATCCCTCATTCATTCTAGTCGTTCTATAAAGCCAAAACTCTGATTCTCTTTTCCTCAAAATCAAAAATAGTTTCCCAGTCCATGGCTATAATTCTCTAATCCAGAATAATGCCTTTACACAAAAAGAAAAATCAGGCCAAACCTGATTCTTCTCGGAGATATGAAAAAGAAAAAATTTAGGAGATCCAGTCATTTCTTACTGGATTGTAATTAGTTTAACGCAGAATGCTTAAAGAAATCTCAATTTTTTCTTAAGGAAACCTAAAATTAAAAACCGAGGCGGTCAACATTTTGTCTATATTGTTTGCATTGTAGTTTAAATAGAGTCGCTAATTTCATTGAAATGTGATTACCAATCACTAGTTATCGCTTTATTTTTATTAGAATATTTTTTGAAAGGTTAGTCGTAGCTTTTTCTCATCATGTTTTTTAAAAGGAATCTTAGTAATGCCATCATATCACCTAAAAAGACCTTTACAAAAACTTTTACAATGAAATAGAAGCCAGTGAATTAAAGTATTATTGGTTTTCATTATATTATCCTGCCATCTTTAAGTAATTTATGGTAGAATAAAATGGTGAATATTTTTTAAGTTAAACGATAAGAATAGGTACTCAAACACATGAAACTTTCCATTCTAATTACTTTTTATAATGAAGAATTAATGATCGAAAAAATGCATGCTGCAGTGACTGAGCATCTCCAAAGCATGATTCCTAATGATATTAGCAAATATGAACTTGTCTACGTGAACGATGGCAGTACGGACCGTACGCTTGAGATCATGCAAGCTATCGCAGAGCAGGATAACCATGTTAAATACCTTAGTTTTAGCCGGAATTTTGGTCGTGAAGGTGGCATTTTAGCTGGCTTCAAATACGCTACGGGCGATGCTGTTATGGTCATGGACGGAGACTTACAACACCCGCCTGCCTTAATCTCGGAGTTCGTCAAAGCCTATAAAGAAGGTTACGATGTTGTCAGCGGTCAAAGAGACCGTACCGGAGAAAATAAAGCTAGCTCTCTTTTCGCACGAGCCTTCTATACACTATCTAACTATCTCATGGATGTTCAATTAACAGATGGCAAATCAGAATTGCGACTATTAAGCCGACGGGCTGTCAACACCTTTGTCTCCCTACCAGAGTACAATCGTTTCAACAAGGGACTCTACGAATGGATTGGCTACAAGGAAAAAGTCATCCCTTACCACAACCACGTCCGAGAAGCTGGCAAGAGTAAATTTGGCTTTAGGAAATCACTTAACTATGCGATCCAAGGGATTTTATCCTTTAATGACAAACCCCTCCGCTTCTGCATTAATCTTGGTTTTATCAGTATTGGACTCGCTATCTTGTATCTCATTTTTGAATTTTTTAAGTACATTGGAGATATCGGCGCCTACACTAGTGGCTATTTCACTACCATTGCAACCATTATTCTCTTTAGCGGAGTCCAATTGATTTCAATTGGTATTCTCGGAGAATACATCGGTAAAATTTACTACGAAGTTAAACACCGCCCTCACTTTATCATCAGCGACACCAATATCCCCGCTGCTCAAAAGGAACATTCAAATAGTTATGAAACATTTTAAATCATTAACCTGGACAAATCTGTCTAAGACCCCTTCTAAACGTCTCATTTATCTGGCTAGCTTTCTTCTGCCTATGCTGATTATGCTGCTCGTCTGGTTTTTTAATCAGATGTTCCCTTTTGGCAACTATTCTCCAATGGCGGTCGACTTTAGCCAGCAATATATTGGTTTTTATGGCTATCTAAAGCACACTATTCTTTCCGGAGACTGGTCTGCCTTCTTCTATTCTTTCTCTAAATCCATTGGTGGCGAAATGATTGGAGTGCTAGGTTACTATATTATCAGTCCCTTTAACCTCCTCTACATACTGCTACCTTTAAGCCAATTCAAATGGGCCGTTTTTTTCAGTATTTGGCTCCGTTATGGAGCTATCGGGCTTAGCTTTGCCTACCTCCTAATCAAGCGCTATCGCGGAATGGATTCTCGTCCATGGCTAGTTCCACTTTTGGCTACGGCCTATGCTTTGTCAGGCATGCTGGTGTCTTATCAAATGAATCCTATTTTTTACGACGCCATGTATATGCTCCCATTAGTCATCGTTGCCTTAGAGGAACTCATTGACGGTGGAAAGCCGTTCAAATATATTGTCTTACTAGCATTGACTCTTACCATGCAGTTTTATATGGGGTATATGATTTGTCTCTTTATCATCCTCTATACGCTCTACTATGCCTCACCGTACATCCAGTCTGGAACAACGCTAGAAGAAAAAGTTTCCGCTTATCTAAAACCTATTTTCAAAGTGGCCTTCTTTTCAGTCTTAGCAGCAACCGCAACTTCAGCCCTACTGTATCCTATCTTCATCAACTTGCTAAACAGTAAAGGGGCTTATGAGGCACCAATGACTTTTAGCTGGTTACTGCAAATCAATCCATTCGACATTCTATCAAAATTGATGATTGGCGGTTTTGACAATGAGTCTTGGTCAGCTGGACCTAGCCTTCCTAATCTCTTTGTTGGCGGTCTAGCTCTTATAGGAGCAGCCCTCTACTTCCCACATGCTAATGCTCATCCTTATAAGAAAAACGGGGCAAAAATGATCCTCTCCGTCTTCTTCCTCTCTATGGTTCACGAATTTACCAGTAAAATTTGGCATATGGGACAAAATCCTGCTGGCTTTTTCTACCGTTTCTCTTGGATTGTATCTTTCTTCTTGGTCCTCTTAGCCTATCAAGCTTTACGTGAACGGTTTACTCTGACTAACAAACAACTCCTGAAAGGTATCGGTTTTAGCTTATTTGCAACCTGGTTCGTTTCTACGCATTCTTATACTTATATTTATACACAACAACCTGAAAAAATAACACAACTAATCACCCAGTATCGCTTTCTTTTCATTGCTTTCATCGCCTCCTTCTTGCTCTTTATCGCCTTTCGAATCTGGACATCAGAGCATCTGAACGATAAGAAACGGGTTGCTCTTTTAGGCTTATGCACCCTACTTCTGCCTACAGCAATCTTTTTAATGGATCGTGGCTATTTATCTTTACAAATTCCACTAACCCTCCTTGTTTGGTTAACGGTACTCTTTGTCCTTTATTTCAAACCTACACGTATGGGTTGGTTTGTTCTTTCTATATTAACCGTTTTCGAATTAGGTTATAATGCCCTCCTGTCTCAAATGACAATTGGCTATCCCAATGCCTATACCTTCACTAACGCAACTACCGAACTCGAGGCACTCTCCAAGGTTATTGCAGAGCAAAACAACCCTGGTTTCTACCGTGTCGGCTCTGACTTCATCTATTCGAAGAACGACCCCTTGTTGGTTTCCTATCCTGGAACCAGTAATTTTAGCTCAAACTTAGAAAAATCCACGATCAACCTCTTCAATGCTTTCGGAGATGTTGGTGGTAATGCTGCAACTTACCTTGCTAACGGTACTGTCCTTTCTGACACTCTATTTGGTATCCGTTACTACATGTCTGTCAAGGAGCCAACAGCAGCTGATTTGGAAGAACATAAAAACGACTGGCACTTCTTTTATCCCAATTCAACCCGAACGGACATCACTGACTATTATAAACCGATTTACGAGAATGATCGTTTTATTATATATGAAAATCCAAATGTTCTCTCTCCTGCTTTTGCGACTAATAATGCTACCCGCAATATACAATTTGGTTTGAATAACCCGGTAGCCAATCAAAACATTATTCTGAACTCCATTGCTGGTACAGATAAACAGTATTTTGAATTCGTTGGAATCCCTGAACCAGAAACCGTCAACCTCGAGAAAGATACGTCTACAGGGGCAACCATTTATCGTAGAATCGATAATACACAACCAGGAACCATCAAAATTGCCTTTACTCCTCAGACAGATATGACTTACTATTTCCAAGCACCATTAAGTCTTAGAAGTTCAATGGGAAATATGAATATTACTCTGAACAATAATTGGTATCGATACACTCAAAGTTTCGATCAGGTACAATTATGGAATTTAACTCATAACGCCCTTGGTCAGCCTGTCGAACTAAAGATTGATCTAATTCATGAAGACCAAATAGACCTTACCAATATGGGAATCGTAAGAGCTGATCATAAGGCTATTCAAGAGGTGATGAAACAAACACTCGATCAAGATTTAGAGGTTACCTCTTGGTCTTCAACTAAAATAGAGGGATCGGTTACTGTTTCTGATGATAATACCGTCATGATGACCAGTATTCCATACAGTGACGGTTGGACGGTCACTGTTGATGGGCAAAAAGTCGAAACCATTGAAGCATGGGAAAGCCTACTTTCCTTCCCAATAACTGAAGGGAAACATGACATTGTTATGTCCTTCCGTCCTCAAGGGCTTTTAACAGGGACTGTCATTTCTATCCTAGCCATCTTGTTTGTTATCAGACTCTATCTCTATGATAAAAAGCACCCAGACAGCCATTTAGCCAGAGTTTTAGGGCACAGCTAGCTCACCTGACTTTACAAATCCCTTCTTTGCCAATGAGGCATACACATGCTAAACTTGAAAACACTCCTACTTCAATGTGATGAAGAGGAGTGTTTTCTATCTTATAAGTTTGTCTAATCTAATAAACTGTACAAAGGCAGGCTACTTATCGCAGAATTTTTTGATTTTCAGACCAATTACAATCCCAGTCGCTCAAAAATCTCATCTACTCGTTTTGCATAGTAGCTTGGGTCGAAAAGGTCGTCGATTTCTGCTTGGCTTAACTTGGCTGTGACTTTCTCGTCAGCTTCTAAGAGCGGTTTGAAATCCACTTGGTTGTCCCAAGAGTGAGCCGTTTTTGGCTGTACCAAGTCATAGGCTTCCTCGCGGGTCATGCCTTTTTCAATAAGTTTAAGCATGACGCGTTGGCTATAGATGAGGCCAAAGGTCGAGTTCATGTTGCGAATCATGTTTTCTGGGAAAACCGTCAAGTTCTTGACAATATTGCCAAAGCGGTTGAGCATGTAGTTGATAAGGATGGTCGTGTCCGGCGTGATGATACGCTCAGCCGATGAGTGGGAGATATCCCGCTCGTGCCAAAGCGCCACATTCTCATAAGCCGTCACCATGTGCCCACGGATCACACGGGCCAGTCCCGTCATGTTTTCCGAGCCGATAGGGTTGCGTTTGTGTGGCATGGCAGAGCTGCCTTTTTGGCCCTTGGCAAAGTATTCTTCGACCTCGCGTTGCTCTGATTTTTGCAGGCCACGGATTTCCGTTGCCATGCGCTCAATCGATGTCGCGATGCTGGCTAATACCGCAAAGTATTCCGCATGGAGGTCGCGTGGGAGGACCTGAGTCGAGATTTCTTGCGGACGGATGCCGAGTTTTCCACAGACGTATTCCTCAACGAACGGAGGGATATTGGCAAAGTTCCCAACGGCTCCAGAAATTTTTCCAGCTTCAACCCCAGCAGCTGCACGCTCGAAGCGCTCTTGATTGCGCTTCATCTCGCTATACCAAGTTGCCAGCTTGAGACCAAAAGTCGTAGGCTCCGCATGCACCCCGTGGGTACGGCCCATCATGATAGTGTACTTGTGCTCACGCGCCTTGTCAGCCACAATCTGCGTAAAATTAGCCAAATCCTTACGGATAATGTCATTGGCCTGCTTGTAGAGGTAACCATAAGCCGTGTCGACCACATCGGTCGATGTCAGGCCATAGTGGACCCACTTACGCTCTTCGCCCAGAGTCTCAGACACCGCACGGGTAAAGGCCACCACATCGTGACGGGTCTCCTCTTCAATCTCTAAAATACGGTCGATGTCAAAGCTGGCATTAGCACGAATCTTCGCCACATCTTCCTTGGGAATCTCACCCAACTCAGCCCATGCCTCGTCAGCCAGGATTTCCACCTCCAACCAAGCACGGTACTTGTTCTCTTCACTCCAAATATTCGCCATTTCAGGGCGTGAATAACGTGTTAGCATTTTAGTTTTCTCCTCTATTCATCTTGTGTTTTTTTATTTGTTTTTTCCAAAGAAAGATTTAATTCTATATTTTCTTTATGAATAAATTTTTGCAAAATCAACACATCATCTTTTGTAGAAACTAAAAATATTCCTATACCATCTCCTTCTAAAAAATAATTTTCATCCTCAGAGAAAGTATCCTTGTAAAAATTTTCTTTATCCGTATTTTCTAGGCAAGATTTCTCTATTCCGATTAGATAGTATTTATCCAAAAATCTTAAATAATCAAAAATAACTATCTCTCTATTGTCTATTTTTTTATTTCCTACTATTTCTGTAATTTGGCGTTGCCAATTTTTATAATAATCAATAATTAATTTACGAATGTCAAATTCTATAGGGATATCACCAACCAAAGGATCTATATAATCCACTTCAATATTATTGTATATCTTTTGTGAAATGCAAGCAATTCCTGATTCTTGCCTAATATTAATTGAAACAGATTGATGTACCGCTGATAATTTTTTATTATCTGAACCTGTGGTTGTCCAACCTTTAGATTCTAGTGTAAATAATTTACTATCAAAATTAATCCCTACCAAATCAGGCCTTTTCCCACTCAGTTTAACCCCATTTTTTAATGCCCAGCCTTCATAATTATATGTAAACCAGCCACGAGATAATCTCTTAAATAAAATATTCGTATTTGCCTTACCAATAATATTCGAAAATTGCCCAATATATGTTGGATCATAAGAATATCCTGATAATTTTTTAAAACCTGTAGCAGTTGTAAAATTGTCAACCTTAAAAAATTCTTCATAATAATCAAGAAAACCTTGAGCTTTTTTTACTAAGTTTGTCGGCTTAAACATACCAACTCCTACTTTTACTATATTCAACGCATACTCCATCTCTGAAACATTTATTGTACTAGTCTGTTTTGACATCGAAGACAATAATTGAGAATATGAAGAGAAGGTGTTTTTTATTAATCTATGTGACCCTCTTGTAATTTGATAATTATTATAAATTATTTTCAACGCTATCCTCCACACTATTAAACATATTTCCTGTTGTGATTTCACAATTGTCTCATATCATTTCTATAACCTATCAACCTTAACTTTTCAGACTTCCTTAGATAATAAGTTCGAGTTAGATAAACTGGCACCTTTTTGTAACTAACTTGAAATTAAAGTTTTTAGAACTTTTGTTTTCTCATATATCATATTCCCCAAACTCCTCTTTCCCTATCGCTACTGACGGGTAATGTGCTAATTTTGACAAGTCTGTGTCTAGTGGCAAGTCATAGATAGCAAGGTAATCGTTTGGGTACTGATTTTGTAGCTCTGCCATTTTTTCAGAAATGTTTTGAGAATTTTCTGAAGCAAAAACGACTTCGAATACACCCGTTTCACCATTTTCAATAAAGGCGTGGACAATAATTTGTATCATGTTTACCTCCTTTAAGCAAGCAGTAGAATTTTCTCATTTTGAAAATCAAGATACCAAGAATGGTCTTTTAGCACCTGGTAACCTATAATTCCATAGGCTTTAACTTTTTGTCGCAACTGTGTTAAGTCGCTAACAACAGCGTTGATATGAGTATACTCTCTCTCGGACCAAATGAGGTGAGGTATATTTATCTCGTCCTCTGTCTGTTGAGATAGGATTACTGGGTCAATCACGCAAGTATTGGCCCCTGTGTCTAGGACAAAGGGATGGAGATTACCGTCTATTTGGATAGGGATGATAGGGAGGTGGGCAACTGTCATTGGTAGTTCAGCTCGGATAGTACCGTTATCCACTTGGTAGTCAAAGTCAATCACTTGATTTTGATAGTCTATCATGATATTTGTCTGACCAAGAACGTCAATCCCTAAAGTTCCGAGGAATACAAGGTCTGCTTTTGTTTTTCTAAGAGGTTTCTCCACGTAATCGAAATCCACACTCAGCGTCTTAATCTGCTCTAAGGTCCTATCACCGAAAGAAATAGTTTTGGTGCCCTTGATAACTGCTGAGGTTTTTAAATTCTCATCAAATTTTTTGATTTCTTTTTCTTCACCTTGTTGACCTAAGAAATAATGTTTATTGATACAAGTCGCCATGGCTCCTGTATCAAAGGCCATATGGCCTTTTTTGTCGTCAATGGTTACTTCAATCAAGACTATTCCATCCACAAGTTCAAAAGGAATTTTCATGTTTCACCTCCGTCTGGTTTCAAGACCACTATCGTTTTCTCAACTGGTCAAGCCAAATTCTTCAGCATCTTCCCCCAATACCGTCACGTGTCCCATTTTGCGGTTGTGCTTCGCTTCTAGTTTACCATAAAGGTGGAGGTGGGCGCTAGGGTTTTGGGCGACATAGGCTTGGGCTTGTTCCATGTGTTGGCCGAGGACATTGAGCATGACGGCTGGGGCATGGAGTTTGATGGCTGGCAATGGTTGCCCTAACACGCCCAAGATATGGGTATCAAACTGCGAAAAGTCACAGGCTTCAATCGAATAATGTCCTGAGTTGTGAGGGCGTGGGGCAATTTCATTGACCAGAATCTCATCGCCTGCCACAAACATTTCCACACAGAGAGTGCCAGACAGATTGAGCTGCTCTGCTATTTTCACCGCCATAGCCTGCGCTTTCGCGCTCAAAGCCTCTGAAATCCGGGCTGGGACGATAGTCTTGGAGAGGATATTATTGCGATGGATATTTTCCTGAACTGGAAAGACGGTGACGTCTCTGCCATTGCCAGACACGATGACCGAGATTTCCAAGTCAAAATTGACGAACTCCTCCAAGACGCACTCGGCAGAGTTGGCCAGTTTGTTAGCCGCTTCAAGGTCTGCTTCTGAGCGAATGACGACTTGACCGTGCCCATCATAGCCACCGGTCGCTGTCTTGAGGACATAGTTTTTCGAGAAATCAAGATTTTCCAAATCAAGGCTAGAGGTCACAACCTTGTAAGGTGCCACAGTCACGCCAGCCTTATTGGCCAGGAAATCTTTTTCAAAAATGCGGTTTTGGGAAATACGAAGCAGGTCAGTCCCCTGCGGTAGTTGGTCCTCAGCGACAACCGCATCCAGACCATCTGCGTCCACATTTTCAAACTCATAGGTGAGAACATCGCAGCGTTCCGCTAGCTGGCGAAGGGCCGCCACATCATCATAAGGTGCTACAATCATCTCTGCCACACGGGAAGCTGGACAGTCTGCGGCAGGGTCTAGAGCAATGACCTTGTGGCCCATGTAGATGGCTGAAATGGCCATCATTTGGCCGAGTTGGCCACCACCGATGATGCCAATGGTTTTGCTGGGGTTAGTTGAGGTCATCAGTCATGGCCTCCGCAATCTTTCTTTGCTGGCTGGCAAAATCTGCCAACTGCTGGGCAATCTGCGCATCTTCAATCGAGAGGATTCGAAGGGCTGTCAGGGCTGCATTGGTCGCACCCGCTTCGCCAATCGCCATGGTCGCAACAGGCACACCACCTGGCATCTGCACGATGGAGTAAAGGGAGTCAAGACCAGAAAGAGCGCGAGATTTCACTGGAACACCGATAACAGGCAGCGTCGTTTTAGCGGCCACCATCCCTGGCAGGTGGGCCGCTCCGCCTGCACCTGCGATAATGACCTTGATCCCACGACCACGAGCCTCTTGGGCATGCTGAAACATGAGGTCTGGGGTACGGTGGGCAGAGACAACTTTCTTTTCATAGGGAACGCCGAAGTCATCGAGGACTTGAGCTGCTTTTTGCATAGTGGACCAGTCGGAGCTGGAGCCCATGATAATAGAAATGATTGGGGTCATTCTTTTCTCCTTAAAGGTTTTGAGGCATTTCTTAAATGGCGAGATCGTCAGCAGCCACCAGAGGTAGCTCATGACTAATTTGAAAACCCAAGGTCTCCAAATCCCCGAGTGAGCTTGTCACTCTTTGCGACTTTCGGTCGCTGGCTGTGCTGTAATGTATTGAAATAGGCAACTCCGTCGCCTGTTATTAATCTTGCTAGTCTATTGTCTTTTTGGTTAGGGAGATAGCCAAAAAAACGCCTTAGGAAGATGCGCCATCGCATTCCCAAAGAAACACTGACCATGTGCTAAGGTGATATTCTTTGGTTGCCAAGCAATCATCTGTTCATAACATTGACGGGCCATTTTCTTATGGAAGAAGCTTAGGCGTAAGTCTCTGGGAGTACGCCCATTGGGATAGGTATTGTCACCCAGTTTAAATAGCAATCGTTGAGCAAAGGAAGGGTTGTGAAGTTCAATGTTTTCAATCAAATCCGTCAGTATTAGGGTCTGGCTTAATTTGTGATAAAACACTATTTCCTCAATATAGACACTCCCCCTAAAGGGAAGAAAATCAATCTCTCTTTGCCAAGCTGGTGAATTGTCCTGACTTAATACGAACGTATTTTCCCCTGCCCAGCTTTTTAGTAATTTCTTCTCTAATCCTGGAGCAACCCAAACTTGAGCTTCTGGATAAGCATGGCTCCACTCCTCAATAAATGAATAATGCAGTTTGTTTGGAGCAATAATGTAGGCAACCTTTCCTAACTGGTCAACAGCCTGTTTTACAGAAGATGTGAGGCGGATGGGTGAATGAATAAACAGCCCTTCACTTTCTAGACGAATGATTGTCATACGGGTGCTAAAGGGTACAGAAAAGACTTTGAAATCCATATCGACGGCATCTCCGTCAACTATCCAGATATTCTCTCCAACGGCCTTTACTTCAAAGAGCGGTTTATAGAGACGAATGAGGTCTATCATCAGCATTAGCTCCTATTTTCTAATCTGAATTACCTGCTTGCTTTGCTTCCGATATCTTTCCGATAGAAGAGGCCTTGGGTATCTTGCTTGGCGAGTTGGTCATAAATTTTTTCCTGCGCAGCTTGGACAGTATCTGCTGTGGTGACCAGCATATAGACACGTCCGCCATTTGAGAGCAGTACTTGGCCGTTTTCATCAAACTTAGCCCCTGCATAGTAGGTGATGATGTCTCCCTCAGTCTTTTCTGGCAGAGGCACACCTTTTTCGTAATCGAGGGGATAGCCGTTTGAAGCCACAACTACTCCGAGGGTTACGCCATCCTCACGCCAGACAAGGCTTGGTGTTTTCTTATCCAAGATATCACTGATGTTTTGGGCAAAATCCGATGTCAGACGAGGGAGGATAATTTGGGTTTCAGGGTCGCCAAAGCGGGCATTGAACTCAATGACTTTGGGCCCATCAGCGGTCAGGATCAAGCCACAGTAAAGAATGCCCAAATAAGGACGTCCTTCTTTAATCATGCCCTCAAGCACAGGCTTGACAATGCTGTCAACCGACTGGTCGATCACACTTTGCGGTAGATGAGGTACCGGCGCATAGGCCCCCATACCGCCTGTGTTTGGTCCTTTGTCACCATCATAAGCGCGCTTGTGGTCCTGCGCCGTCGGCATGATGTAGTATTGGTCGCCATTAGCAAAGGCAAAGAGGGAGAACTCCTCTCCGTCTAAGAACTCCTCGATGACCACACGCGCACCTGAGTTGCCGAACTTATTATCCAAGAGCATCTCGCGCGCCGCTTCCACCGCCTGATCCATGGTTTCTGCCACGACCACGCCTTTGCCCAATGCCAAGCCATCTGCCTTAACCACAATTGGAGCCCCCTGTTCCTCGATGTAGGCCTTTGCTTGGTCGAAGTCGGAAAATGTGCCATAGGCTGCTGTCGGAACGCCGTATTTGACCATGATTTCCTTGGCAAAATCCTTAGACCACTCTAGCTCTGCGGCCAATTTGCTAGGACCAAAAGCCTTAAGGCCAGCTGCATTAAAATCATCAACGATACCAGCCGCTAGGGCATCATCGGGACCGATGAAAGACCAGGCAATATCATTTTCCTTGACAAAATCAATCAGGGCAGAATGTTCGGAAATCCCAATGTTTACTAGCTTCAAACCGTCCAAGGTCATGCCGTCGTTTCCTGGCGCAACAAAAACCTGCTCTACCTGCGAAGACTCCAACAACTTCTTAGCAATCGCATGCTCGCGACCACCCGAACCAATAACTAAGAGTTTCATGAATAATACCTCATCACTCAATCACACAAAGAACCTACAATTGTTCTTTTTACGAATTATATAGAAACATTATAACACATTTGTTCGAGAAAACGGGGGGGTTGAATGCAGTGAAAGCGCATTCAATTTAAGGAAATATATCTAGAAATAATAAAGGGAAAAGAAAAGTTCAAATCACTGCTGCAAAATGAACTTATATATGTTTTTTTGTAATGAATTAAATTTTTGAAAACCGTACAGTCAATTTAACTTACAGTCTTGTTGTTTCTTCTTAGCTAAATTGGCTATATCCTAAATCTTGAGCGATATCTTTCCAAGATTCGTAGTGCTTCCCTCGTATTTCTTTTGGGAGAGTTGAATCTTGTTCTCCTGGATGGATTGGTTTTTTCTTCCTAACTTCCCTACCTTCCCAATAGTATCTATGAGTATAACCTTCATTCTTATTTTCATTCCTTAATCCAATTAGAAGTTCATCAATGTAGACATTCAGTGCTTCCTCTTTATGTGATATTCCAAATCCTATCTTTTTAAATTCATTTGCCCAAATTTTTATCTGATGTTCTTTTTTCCAAAACTCTGTATTACCTAAATTATATTTTTTTAGGAATCCATCACGCATATTGGGATGCCCCCAATCAATATTTTGAATCGGTATATCGAGGCTTTTAAGCAAATTTGCAATATCAACAACCATAAACCAATTATTAGGTATCTCAATATAGACGCGATGCTTAAATCTTTCGAAATAATAATTACTTTTGCGTATATATGCTGTTACATCACAAAATCCCTTTAGAAAAGATAGTTTCTCTTTTTCCTCTGCAATAAATAGTTCCTGAGGAACTCTCATATTAGTTCTCGAAGTTGATTTTCTTAACAGTCGTGTTATCTCCCTAATTGAATAGTCACTATTTGATTTTGAAAAACTTAGAGTTGTTGCCGTTTTGGTCTGTGATACAAGTACCTCTGTACTCAATAAGGGACTGATAATTTTAGTAATATCATCCAAACTCGCTTTTACATATAGCTTTATATCGTGAAAAAAATCACTTTGAAGTTTTTTATGAGGAATAGAAATTGAAATCTCGGTTTCAGCGTCCCCTTTCTTCAAAACTCCATTTCCACAGATCATTCCTAGCAAGTATGCCATTTCAATGTTCATAAGTGCCACCCTAAATATTAGTTATAGCCAAGTCTATACCCATTATCAAATAGGTATTCAATTAATTTTTTGTCATCAAGACGGTATGCAAATTCATTTGAATGATATTTTCTATTTACATATTTTCTATTAAACCAGTAGTTTGGCATTGACTGAATATTGTTGAGATATATTCTATATTCCACTCCCCATTTATCAACATTTGGACTTAAAATACAGACACCTTCTGAACTATTATTCACAGAATGGCCATAATTGTTGATATAATTAGCGATAAATTTATCTATATTGATTCGCCTTCCCTCCACTTCTATAAAAATTGTTTGAGGGGTGTTGCGCAAAAAATCTAAAAAATCTTGATAATGATTCATTTTCACTACTCCTTTATAAAAATTAATATATACTCATGAACTTTATTAACTCTAAATTTATATGGATAACCTAAAGGTCTCATATTATTGTAGTCTGACTGCCTATCCCAAATTAATAAATCATCAAAGATATACCCGCGTTTTTGCAATTCATATGCCAAATCCATATGTAATGGATAGAAAGTGCTCTTTTTTCTAATATCCATTACATTAATCAGACAGTATGATCCTTTCTTCAAAACTCTATTTACTTCTTCAAATAGTTCCCCTAATTTAGTAATAAAAACATCATAGCTAACTTCATTACCAAGATCCACGCTCTTACTTGAGTAATTAACTATTTCTTTTTTATCAGCACTTCTGGTCATATTTAGAATATCCCAGTACGGCGGTGAAGTAAGACATACATCTATGCTATTAGACTCTATAGTTTTAATTTTTTCAAACGAGTCTCCGTTTATAATTTTAATATTTTTACTTTCATTGATTCTTTCCAAGGAAATCCTGTAAAATTCTTCGGATAACTCAATTCCAATACCTTTCCTATTAGTATTGTTTGCACCTAACATAGTAGTACCAATACCATTAAACGGATCTAACACAATATGTCCTTCTCTCGAAAATGTTTTCAATAATTTCTCAACTAGGGAAATTGGAAAAGATGCAGGGTGTTTGAACTCTTTTTCTTCTTTTGATTTCCTTAAATCTCTCCAGATACTGAAAGAATTTTGCAACCACTCTTTACCTGATAAATCATTACATCTTTTGTCATCATTTATTGGCATTCCACTTCTCCGATTGTATCTTTTTCATCTCGCCATTTATATAGCTAGCCTCTGCATTTGATATGTTATATATTTTATAAACCAATGAATTCAAATCTTCTAAAAAGTCAAACCAAACATCACTCATATATTCAACTTTTTCTAACTGTTTTACAATATTAACCACTTGATTAAATGTTTTTTTCTCTCTAACTAAAGGAATTTTTTTTAAATACTTAGCATCGGTGTGCATTGTTAACTTTGAATTATTAAAGCAAAATTTTACTAGATAATAATTACATAACCTCGTATGCAGGATGCCTAAAATATACCTACACATTTTTTCGTCACCATCTGTTATAACTGTTACCGTTTCAGACGCTTGTAAATCTCCTGCAAATGCAGCGATAATTCCTGCTTCCGCACTATAAATATTTTGAATAAAAAGCTGATTTCCCTTTTGGGGAGATCTCCTACTTTTAAATCCAAACTTTCTTATTTCTTTTCCCGAAATAGCATCTTCTTCTTTACTCCTGCCTCTTCCAACATATCCAGAATAAATGTCACCAAAGCTTTGGTATGATTTATTTAATTTTTTATAAAGTTCAAATGATTCATTTGAATCAAAAAATAATATTTCATTAGAATAAACATTTTGCTCTATTTCTGATAGCAATACTATTTCATTGTCATCTTCTAAACGACAAAACTTTATTCTATTATTAGTTTTTGGGGAACTCTTTATCACACTAAAAACAATTTGTTCACCTCGAACCCCCTTAAAGCATTTGCCTAAATCGATAATAGAGTGTATTGTATTTTCTCTTAGAAGCTTTTTTCTAAGCAGAGAATAGGATGCTACATGTAAAAAGTTTTTAGGAATTATAAAAGATATTAAACCTTTTGTCTTTACAATTTCTAACGCCTTATATAAAGAGGCAATAAATAAATTATTCCCCGAATCTTTCACATTCCTTAAGAAGAAATAGTCTTCACTATTAATAGGGCTTTCTTGATTTATAGGAACATAGGGTGGATTCCCAATAATATAATCAAATTTTTCTTTTACTTTAAATTTCTTTAAAATCTCGTCTGTGTGATTACCAATTGTATCTATGGTTTTGATCTGACTTGCTTTTAATCCTGTTAGCTTTCTACTTAAAGATACCATATTTTTATCTATATCCGCTGCGTAGATTTCTTCAAATCCATATCTTTTCGCAGCATACACAAAGCTACCACTACCGCAATTTGGTTCATAAAACTTTTTGGTCTTATCTAAATTTAAAAATTCTATTAATTTGTATGATAGATTAACGTCTGTATAGAAAACCCCTTGTCGTTTCTTGTATCCATTATCCAAATTTTTTTCAAAACTATCACTTTTCTTTGAGAATTCTACAAAGTTTATGTCAATCACAACTTCCCTCTTTATAATCCCTATTTATCTTAATTATATCAAAAATGATAAAGCATTACTCATAATTACACTCTGTACTAGAATGGAAAAATAAAATAGATATCCGATGCTCTAAAAACACCTATGTATAATTATACCAAAATATATATTTTAAATAACCTGATTCCCCAACAAAAAATCATTCAAGTGAATTATCTCAATGCCTTCAACCATGCCAACGTCATCCCAGGAATTGGTAATGATGATTTTTTTATGTCCTGTTGGGAGGTGGAGAAGGCTGTCTGTTTCTCGTGTTGACGATTCTGGCAATCGATCCGTCACCTGAACATAAAGCGTCTGGTTAAATTTACTGGCTACAAAATCAATTTCCTTATTATCATACTTGCCAACAAAAACATCATAGCCTCTGCGAATCAGTTCTAGATAGACTAGGTTCTCCACCCTTGACCCGCGATTGCTGCTGCTTTTACGAAGTTGTGATAATACAAAACCTAAATCAACCGTATAATATTTGGCTAGGCTCTTCAAGCGCTCTTTTCCTCTAATATCATAGCGGCTAGCTTTATAAAATAGAAAAGAATCCTCTAGTAGGGCAAGATAGCTTTCGATAGTTGTGTTACTCACTTTTCGTCCTGTTGAACGGATGGTATTGGCAATTTTATTAGTTGATACCAATTGTCCGATATTGTCCAAAAGATAAGTTGCCACCCTTTCTAAAATATCAGGATCTTTAACCATAGTTCTCTGCGTAACATCTTTCAGTAAAATACTATTGTAAATTCCTGATAGGACGTCTATCTTTAGACCATCGTCTTCTTGCGGGACAACAGATGGAAAACCGCCGAAGGTTAAATATTCTTGTACATAACGGTGTCCTAAAGACAAATCTACACCTTTAAAGTCCAAAAATTCTCTAAAAGACAAGGGATGCATCTTGATTTCAATATAACGCCCTGTCAAATAAGTCGCCAATTCACCAGAAAGTAAGGAAGCATTTGACCCAGTCACGTAGATATCACAGTCATGGGCTACCCTTAAACCGTTAATCAGTTTTTGCCAGCCGTTAACTTCTTGAATTTCATCAAAGAGAAAATACAATTTTCCACTTACTGGCATTATCGCTTTGAGATAATCGTATAGTTTCTCATAGGTATTAATTGTAAAAAAATCTGGATTCTCAAAGTTAATAAAAATAATCTGACTCTCTAAAACGCCTTGTTCTAGGATAAGTTCTCGAATCATTCGCAACAGGTACGACTTTCCTGACCTCCTAACCCCTGTAATGACTTTTATAAATTCCGTATCCAGCGATTTTTTTACCTGATTAATATAATGTTCACGTCTAATAAGTTTTTTATCCATATTTTTAGTATATCATAAAAAAATCAAATTTTAAATATTTTTTCCACTTAACTATAAAAAATTTTTAGTTTTTAACTTTTTTTCACCAGACTGAAACATTTTGTGATAAGTACAAGAAAAAACCATCCAAATCTCTTGGATGGTTTGAAAACAACATCTGTTTTAGCTTTATTGCTTTGTTATAGACATCCTCTTTCGATGTCCAATGGTAAAGGTTTCAGTCACAGTTTTTTACGGATTAAAGGACACATGGACATGATCGTAGTGATTTTCGGTGATGTTGCCACGATCCGGCATCAGGTTCCAGGTGTAGGCTGGTCCATAGATACTATCGTATGGTGAGTAGAAACGCTGTTTCCAGATGATGTAGGAAATGTTTTTAGCTCCCATGTTGTTAACCGCATAGTCAGCCACCTGATCACCTAAAGCGCTATTGCTGGAGACGATAAAGTCAACCGCAAGACCTTTGCCATGATCACCTGAATCTCCTGGGCGAAGGGTACTGAACTCTGTAATGCCAAAGAGATTGGCGACTTCTTGCTGGAAGGCCGCTACATGTGGTTGAAGACCTGCGCTATCAACCGTTACATTATTAGCCGCAGGAGTCGCTTCGACAGATACTGCCTCCGCTGGTTCAGCAACCGACTGTGGTTCAACGACAGGAATCTCAGGTGCAGCTTCTGCTACAGGGATCTCCGTAACTGGAGCTGCTGCCACTTCGGTGGTTGCTTCAGGCTCTTGGGCAGGCGCTTCTGTACCTGTATCCTGATTGGCTTCCCCTGCAACTGCAGGTATTTCTGGAACAACAGGTGCTGCTTCCGCTGGAGCAGATGTTTCACTGCTTTCGGGGGCAACTTCATCAAGCTTCACTGTCTCATCTTCAATGACAACCTCCTGAGCTTCTAGGTCAATCGTAGCTTCTACAATTTCACCAGCTTGATCTGCTACAGGAGCTTCAATGACAATCTCAGTCGCTTGATCTTTTTTATCGTAGGTTGTCGTAATGGTTGTTTCTGGGAAAATAAGGTTGAGGTCCGCAATTTGATTGGCCTTGGCCAGTACCTCCATGTCAACTGACATGGCTTCTGCAATGGTTGAGAGGGTGTCACCATATTTAACCGTGTAAGTTTGGCTATTCCCCTGAGCGTTCAAATCAGCTTTAATTGCTTCTACTGAACGAGCTACCCAAGTTTCAGCTTCCGCTTCTTTGGCTGCAAAAAGGGAGAGTAAGATAGTTGATGTTAAAGCAAATTTTTTATGTAATGACATATCCATACCTTTCTTTTTTTCAAGATAATTCTTATCCTACCCCAGATCCAGTCTATAAGCAAGGATTTGAGTAGGGTTTTAAGACTTCTTAAACAAACAAAGATAGGATTGTAACGGTATGACTTATTTGTCATCTATTTCTAACCTAAGACATCTAACCTCACAATAATTCTGTCAACTTGCCAATTATGACTGACAGTCTATCCATTGAAAAGCTCACTTCCAAAAGTAAACGAAAAACTAAGGTAATAGCTTTTTTGTATCATCAGTAAAGCAAGAAAAATTTATTTTGGATAAATATATTGGACTGGACCAGGCACATAACCAGAACCATTCCAAACTAAGGTCGGGTTAAACCAGCCACGGAAATTGCCAATATACATTTTACCAGCATAGTTAGACTCTAAAATTTGGATGCGTGTTGCACTTTCGACATGAGTTACAACACCAACATGGCCATAGCCACCACCATCAGTTGGCCAGACGGCAACAGCACCAACTCTAGGAGTTGTTCCAACAGTGAAACCGAGGTTTCGAGCTGTTGTTGCCCAATCTTTGGCATTACCCCACCACTCACCGACCCAAGGGGCCACTTGTTTAGCCCCCCAAGTGCACTGACCAACTGGGTAGCTGGTTGCTTGGTAAGTCGTCGGAATAGTCGGTCTAGTCGTAGAACTTGTCGTTGATGGAAGATGCTTACTATCTACGGTAAAGTGGCTGGCAAGGATACCTTTTTGGCCATTGCCTTCCTTTTTGTAAACATGTAAATGGTACTTCCCACTGTCCTTATGCTGACTCAAAGCCAGACGGTGGGTATAAGTGCCGTTGTTTCCTGCTTGGGCGTTATACCAAACAAGATCGTCTTGGCCATTTTTGTCAGACCAAACCGCAAAAAGATAGGCTCCTGGTTCTGCATTATACAAGGTCAATTCATAAACACCTGTTTCAACAAATTTAGCTGCTGTTGATACAGAAACTTTTTGGGTTGTCTTAGACACGGCTTGGCTGGGCTGATCCAGTAGAACACTTGGTCCAACATACCCTACTCGACTGCCGTCTGAATAGTTGATATAGACGTGATTCTGATAGTGTCCAGCCAGACTATGGTGATTTTTGTTAGATAGGTCCAAGCTATAAACATTTTGAGCATTTCCTGTTAACTTGTACCATTTGATATTGCTCTGCTTGCTGTTACTCCAAACGGCGATATCTATTGAACTGACTGCTTTTTCAGCTTGAATATTGAGCTTGTAAGTTCCTTTTGCCTTGTCAACTTGCGAAGTGGTGATGGTGGCCTTAGGGGTTTTATTGACAGGCATTGATGGTTTCGGCGACCCGACTTGAACGGTAGTTACTCCAGCTCCTTCTAAGGGACTGCCAGCCTTGGAACGCAGATAGAGGTGAATATGATAAGTACCCGTGTCATTCTTGTGGTTTTTAGGGTCTACTTGGAGACGATAGGATCCATTTGTCATTCTAACCGCTTGATACCAAACAACATCATCCTGACCATTTTTATCCGACCAAGTAGGAAGAAGGACCTCCGCTGGTTGGTCTATAATCCCTGTCACTGTTATGTCAATCTTTCCAGCTTGACTGTAACTCGCATTGAGTTTGGGCTGATTTCGCTTTGCAGTTACTGATACTGTAGCAGGCTTATCTGAAGTGGTCATTGAACGTGCAAGTTTCGATGAACCCTCTTCATTACTGGACTGTTTGGCAGCAGATTTGATGTCGCTGGCAGATTCTGAGGAAGCTTTGCCTTGTTGAGTGCCTGTTGGAGTGGTTCTTACAGTAGATTGGGGACTAGCCTGAGTTGTTGATGTTTCCACAGGAGCCGGTGAAGTCGGTGTGGCTGAGGTTGTAACCTTTGTTGTTGCTTCAGTTACTGCCTGTGTTGTTAATTCTGATGCTGAGGTCGTGCTTTCTGACACAACTGTTGTTGTTTCTGCAGGCTCTCTCTGAAAAGTAGTTGCTTTGAGCAAGATTTTTTGATCACCGATGGTCTGATAGAGTTCGAGGTGATAGGTCCCTGCTCCAGTATGATTGCTCAGATCAATCTGGGTCTCAGGTCCTTGATAATCATAAAAAGTAAGATCGTCCTTACCATCTTCTTCAGACCAAATAGCATATTGCAGCGTCCCTTCTTGGGGAAGGTCGCCCTGATAGGTTAAGGTTACACGCTGGGTATCAGCTTGAACCTGTACGTTGATCCCATTCTCGTTGGCTAGGGCAGTTCCCGTCCCAGCAAGGGCTAAGTTTCCTAAAACTAAACTTGATAATAATATTTTTTTAAGTATCATATTATCTCCTTTCAAAGTCTTTATTCGTTGAAAATCGAAAATAATGACTAAAAAATCCAAAAACTCAGCAAAAGCTTTCAACATCCGAAGGCTGAAAACAACTGCTGAGTTTATATCATTAGGAATAAATCCTTGAAATATTATTAATGACGGAAATGTCTCACACCAGTGAAAATCATGGTGATACCGTGCTTGTTGGCCGCATCAATCGAGTCTTGGTCACGGACAGAGCCACCAGGCTGGATAATGGCCTTGATGCCTGTTGCTGCGATTTCTTCAATGTTGTCCGCAAAGGGAAAGAAAGCATCTGATGCCAGAACGGCACCATCTAGACGGTCTTTGGCTTGCTCGACGGCGATACGGACAGAAGCGACACGGTTGGTCTGACCAGGCCCAACACCAAGGGTTTGGTGGTCATTGGAAATCAAGATACCGTTTGACTTGACGTACTTGATAGCTTTCCAAGCAAACTCCAGGGCAACGCGTTCTTGTTCATCAGGCTGGCGCTCTGTTACCACTTGCCAGTCCGCTGGGGCTTCTTTAACCACATCTTGGTTTTGCACCAGCATCCCACCGATAACACCCGTATACTCGGCTTCTTTCTCGCTGGCGTCTTGCGCATCAAATGGCAACTCAAGGATGCGCAAGTTTTTCTTTTTGTTGGTCAAAATGGCTAGCGCTTCTTCTGAATAAGAGGGGGCAATGATGATTTCAAGGAAAATCGGGTGCATCTTTTCAGCCGTCGCGGCATCTACTTCTCGGTTTAAGACGACAATCCCACCGAAAATGGAAACCGAATCTGCTTCATAGGCATAGTCCCAAGCTTGCTCAATAGTGTCCGCTTGGCCGATCCCGCATGGGTTCATGTGCTTGAGGGCCACCACTGTCGGACGGTCCTTGAAGTCACGGATAATGCGAATCGCCGCATTTGCATCACGGATATTGTTGAAAGACAATTCCTTACCGTTCAACTGCTTAGCAGACGCAATTGAATAGTCCGTTGGAATGGCTTTTTGGTAGAAATCCGCATCCTGCTGTGGATTTTCACCGTAACGCATAGACTGATTCAAGTCGTAGGTCAAGGTCAATTTTTCTGGTTTCGTTTCACCGACCTGCTCTGTAAAGTAAGCAGCAATCAAGGCGTCATAGGCTGCGGTATGGCGGAAGACCTTGGCTGCCAGACGTTGACGGGTCGCATAGGTGGTTTCGCCATCAGCCTTGAGTTCATCCAGTACCACCGCATAGTCTGCCGGATCCACAACAACAGTCACGCTGGCATGATTTTTCGCTGCTGAACGAAGCATAGACGGTCCACCGATGTCGATGTTTTCCACTGCCAAATCATAGGTTACATCTGGGCGCAGGATGGTCTCCTTGAAAGGATAGAGGTTGACCACCACGAGGTCAATGAGCTCAATCTTGTTATCCTTAGCAGCCTGCAAGTGACTGTCCAAATCACGACGCGCCAAGAGGCCACCGTGGATTTTAGGATGAAGGGTCTTAACACGGCCATCCATCATCTCTGGAAAACCGGTCACATCGTCGATGGCGATGGTTGCCACACCTGCATTGTCCAGGGCAGTCTTGGTCCCACCTGTTGAGAGAATCTCCCAACCAAGCTGTGTCAATTCTTGGGCAAGTTCAACAATCCCTGCCTTGTCCGATACACTGATCAGTGCGCGTTTTGTCATGATTTCTCCTTTAATATTGTCTAATGTTTGGTGCCTGATAGGTCTGGATAAAGGCTTCAATCTCCTCTATTTTATCCGAAAAGAGGATTTTGTCTCGGTCTGTCTGACTGAGGAAACCTTCCGCTACCATGTGGTCATACATTTTCTTTAGAGGATTGAAGTAACCTGCAATATTGTACAAAATACAAGGTCCATCATTTTGGCCAATCCGCGACCATGAAATGACCTCGGTGATTTCTTCTAGGGTCCCTGGCCCACCAGGTAGGGCGATAAAAGCATCACCCATCGCAATCATTTTTGCCTTGCGGGTCGGCATATCGGGAACGACAATGAGTTCTGTGAGGTTCGGATGAGCAATTTCTCGGTCTTTGAGAAAGGCAGGCATGACCCCCGTAACTTGTCCACAATTCTTCAAAACAGTATCAGCAATCAGTTTCATCAGTCCAACCTTACCTCCACCGTAAACCAATTGATGCTGATTATCAGCAATCCAGTTACCAAGCTCAACGGTCTTCTTCTGATAAATAGGAGTTGTTCCATTGCTCGCGCCACAATAAACGGTTATGTTCATTTCTCAAATCTCTTTTCTAACTTTTCTTTATGGGATTTCATGATGTCTTCTAAAGAAATCTGGTACTTGTCTGCCAAAATAAAGACATTATCTAATACATCACCTAGCTCTTCCTTGATGTCTTCCAAATTATCTTGATCAGCAGTTTCCTCTTCATCTGGTCGGTCACGGCCAATTTCTTTTTTACGAACAGCCTGCGCCAACTCTCCTACTTCCTCTGTTAGAAAATTACAGCGGATAAAAGGATTGTATTCATACCAACTCCGTTCTTTGTAGAAACGACTGAGCCAGTCTTGATAGTCTTTTAAGTCCAATGTTGCCTCCTATTTTTTACCTAATCCGCCTCATACAGCAGATAATGTTCAAAATCAGCAGCTGTCAAAAGATAGTTTTTTCTTCTTGGGTTAAAACAAACTCAGGATATGTCGCAACCAAACTGGATAGATAAGTATACCGAGGGTGTTTTCGAAAGGAAAAACCATCCCGTCCAAACCGACCTTGGCAAAAGTCAAAAGACAGCTTCAATTCCTGACTTTTACTCCTTGCTAACATGGCTGCCAATTCTCCAAGAGATGCTTTATCACTATTATCAATCATGGCCCTCATGGTATTAGCCAACACAAACAACCAGTCCCTGCTATCTTCCAATTGACTTGGATAACTTTTTAACTTTTCTTTTAAAGCTAAATAATCTTGCTCGATAGACATTCACTATTTACCCCTTCCCAATTAATTTCATAGGCGATGTATTCATGGGAAAATTCATAACCCAGTTTTTCTGCTAAATCTAACGATATTTTCGTATGAGCATCCCAGCTAGGATAGAGGCTCCTGTCTAAACAAGCCAATATCAACTTAGCAGCGACAGCCTTTGCCAACCCCTTTCGCCTAAAATCAGAATGCGTATCAATCTCAAGTTCAATTCCACCCTCATAGGTCGAATAAGACGACGCTCCTGCAATGATTTCATTCTCTTTGACAGCAACAAATCCCATTCCCATTCGCTCATAGTGATTAAAACTATCATAATTGGCAACCAAATCAGCAACCCAATCTTGTACTAAACACTTTTCGTACTGTTGTTTATCGATTGGCAAAATCGATACCCCTTGTAAAGAAATTTTACCGTATTGTTCCAACTTTTGTGGCGAAAAAATAGTATCTTTCTTAGTTGCATAGCGTGTAAAAGCACGAGCGTGTTTCCCATATGAGTTCTCGATTAAATCTCGCCAACCTTGGTGCTGAGGAACCAAGATAATATCATCACCGGTACATTTATCTAGCAATTGTCGATTGGGTTGACCAGCTAAAAATCCAAAAGCTCCTCGGTTTCCTATTTTTGCTAGGGCAGATGTAGGATTTTCAGGATTATCTACTAAAACCTCCCCCATGAGCCCCTGCAAACAAGACCAAATCATGGTTTCTTCCCACCCTTCAAATAAAACAGCTACCTTATCATCATGTATAAACATACGAACTCCTTTAGTAACCATTTTATCATAAAATCTTATATTAAAACCCCTTCGACAAGACCGAAATCACCTCCGAATACAGCTCATACTCCGCTCCATGGATTCTAGCTTCAAAAGTTTCAATGGTGTCCTCAGGAAGGCGTGGGACACGAACCTGCTTGATGATTTGGCCCGTATCCACACCGGAATCCACCCAATGAACGGTAACACCGGATTCTTTGACCCCTGCCTTCCAGGCGTCTTCAATGCCATGGGCACCCGGAAATTCAGGCAAATAAGCCGGATGAATGTTGATGATTTTCCCTTCATAGGCAACTAGCAAGGTTGGACCGATAATCTTCATATAGCCCGCCAAAATGACCAAATCAATCTGGTGCTGGTCCAGCAGTTGAACCAGGGCTTCTTCATAAGCCTCTTTATTGGCAAACTCCTTGAGCGCAAAGCTATAATGCGTCACACCCAGCTTCTTGGCACGCTCGAGCACATAGGCCTCAGGCTTATCTGAGAAGAGAAATTCCACTGGAAATTGTTCAGCGATGACTTGAAAATTCGAGCCAGATCCACTAGCAAAAACAGCAAGCTTGGTCATCGAATCACCACACTAGCCTCTTCTTTTGTAAGAATTCGGCCGATTTCATACACCTCTTCATCTACTAAATCTTTAACAGCTGCGACCTTATCTGGATGAACTGCCAAGACCAAACCGATCCCCATGTTGAAGATTTCAAACATTTCTTCGTGCTTGATCTTGCCGTATGTTTCAAGGGCTTTGAAGATTGGTAAAACTGGAATCTGTTTTTCATCTATTTCAGCAGCCAACTCCTCACCAAACATGCGCGGAATATTTTCGATGAAACCACCACCTGTGATATGGGCAATCCCGTTGATCAGCCCTGCTTTTACGAGCGGTAGGACCTGCTTGACATAGATACGGGTTGGCTCCAAGAGAACGTCTTTGAGGGCTCTGCCTTTGAGTTCTGGCAAGAGAGCATCACCGTCCATGTCCGCAAAGACCTTACGGACCAAAGAATAGCCGTTGGAGTGGATACCGCTGGAAGCGAGACCGAGCAAGACATCGCCTTCTGCAACCTTGCTGCCATCGATGAGTTGGGATTTTTCAGCGATGCCGACCGCAAATCCTGCCAAATCGTAATCATCTTCACCGTACATGCCCGGCATCTCAGCTGTTTCACCGCCGATGAGGCCACAGCCTGCCTGCACACAGCCTTCTGCCACGCCAGCGACGACTTGCTCGAGCTTGGCCGGTTCATTTTTTCCGGTGGCGATGTAATCGAGGAAGTAAAGGGGCTCAGCACCTGCAGCGATGATGTCATTGACACACATGGCCACGCAATCCTGGCCGATGGTGTCGTGTTTGTCATACTGAATCGCCAACATGAGCTTGGTGCCGACACCATCCGTCCCTGAAACAAGGACAGGCTCTTTGACATCCAGCTGGGTCAAATCAAACATGCCACCAAAGCCACCGAGTGCCCCCATGACACCCAAACGTTACGTGCGGGCAACGTGTTTTTTAATCCGTTCAACGACTTCATAACCCGCTTCAACATCCACACCCGATTGGGCATAGGCATTTTTCTTTTCAGACATAAGGATTCCTTTCTTTGAAACACCACAAGATAGAGATACGATTATTTGACATTTTGAATGTAAAAACTGGTTTTTTCATTTAAACTGCGGAGGTATTCTTCTTCGTAATCATAGAGTGGAGTTGGGTAGTTGCCATCAAAATAAGCGACACACAAGCCTCCATTTGGTGCATCTGTTTCTAAGCCGATGGCCTCAATCATCCCATCCAAGGACAGGTAGGTCAGGCTGTCCGCTCCAATAATCTCGCAGACTTCCTCCACGCTATGGTTGGCCGAAATCAGCTCGCGACGGGTTTGAATATCAATCCCATAGAAGCAAGGGTACTTGAGCTCTGGGCTCCCAATCGCCACATGGACCTCAGCCGCACCCGCTTCGCGAAGCAACTGAACAATCCGACGTGAAGTTGTCCCACGGACAATCGAGTCATCAATCATGACCACACGCTTGCCCTTCACAACACCTGATACGGCAGACAACTTCATACGAACCCCTTGCTCTCGCAATTCTTGGGTTGGCTGAATAAAGGTCCGTTGGGTATATTGGTTTTTAACCAGACCCATTTCATTTGGCAGGGCAGATTCTTCGGCAAAGCCCATGGCTGCGCTAAGAGAGGAATTTGGCACACCGACCACAATATCGGCCTCATGTTGAAATTCCTGCGCCAGCTTTTTCCCCATATTCTTCCGAGCCGTATGGACATTGACCCCAGCAATGGTCGAATCCGGACGGGCAAAATAGACATATTCCATGGAACAGATGGCCAACTGGGTATCGGTCGTATAGCTGTCTTCCTGAATCCCCGCATCATCGATGATAAGGACTTCTCCAGGGCGAATGTCTCGTATCCACTCCGCACCAATCACCTCAAAGGCACAGGTTTCAGAAGCTACTACGATGGCACCATTCTTCATCTTCCCAAGTGACAGGGGTCGGAAACCATTGGGATCAAGAGCAGCAATCAATTTGTCTTCCACCATCAAGAGATAGGCAAAGCCACCTTTGACCGTTGAGAGAGCTTCCTTGACCTTGCCCATGAAACTCGGATTGTGGCTCCGGCGAATCAAATGCATCAGAATTTCAGTATCTGACGAAGCGTTAAAAATCGCTCCTTGTTTTTCCAACTCATTACGCAAAGAGGTCGCATTGGTCAAATTCCCGTTGTGGCAAAGACCAAACTCTCCGTCGTTAAATTTATACAGAAAAGGTTGAATGTTGCGGATATCTGCTGTGCCAGCAGTAGCATACCGAACATGACCGATTGCTGCATGACCGGTTAATTTTTCCAAGTCTTTGGGGTGCTTGAACACCTCAGAAAGCAAGCCTTTGTCACGGTGCCCTTTGAGTGTTCCATGGTCGTTAGAGACGATACCAGCTCCTTCTTGGCCTCGGTGTTGCAGGCTATGGAGCCCAAAATAGGCCAGTTGAGCAGCCTGGGGATGGCCCCAAACGCCAAAGACACCACACTCTTCATTTAGCGATTTTACGTCGTACATTGTTATTACCTTTAGTTTTGATAACTTCCTTATCAGATGGGGAAAAGGAGGACACCATCTGGCCCACCTTAATCCCTCTTTATTTCCCTGTAAAATAGCGGACCGCACTGTCAAACAAACCTTGGTCTTTTAAACCAGGGACATTTTGGAAGAGCCCCTCTTCCCAGCGTTCGCTGTGACCCATTTTCCCGATGATTTGACCGTTTCGGCTGCTAATTCCTTCAATAGCATAGAAGGAACCATTTGGATTGTAACGACTATCCATGCTTGGATTTCCTTCAAAGTCGACATACTGACTCCAAATTTGACCATGGTCACGCAACTCTGCAAATTCGTCTGCCGTGACCACAAATTTCCCTTCTCCGTGGGAAACTGGAATAGTATGCACATCGCCTACCGTGACACCTGCTAACCACGGTGAATTGGTATTGGCAATCCGGGTCTCAACCATCTTGGCAACGTGCTGGTTGGCATCATTGTAAAAGAGGGTTGGACTGGTTTCAGAAGCTGTCTCAAAGTTACCATACGGCAAGAGGCCAGATTTGACTAGGGCCTGGAAGCCATTACAGATACCAATGATGAGGCCACCACGGGCAATGAAGGCATCAATAGCCCTACGCACTTGCTCATTCAGCAGAATGTTAACGATAAATTTGGCAGAACCATCTGGCTCATCTGCCGCAGAGAAGCCACCTGCAAAGAAGAGGATCTGACTCTCACCGATTTTGGCGACCATTTCTTCAATCGACTGTTGAATAGCATCTGGATCCAAGGTTCGAAACGGTAGCAAGTCTACTCGAGCGCCAGCTTGTTCAAAAGCTTTAGCAGAATCGTACTCAGAGTTGGTTCCAGGAAAGACCGGAATATAAACGAGCGGTTGAACGACAGTTTCTTTAGCGGTCTTCACCACATCCGTCACCACTTCAGGAACAGAAGCCAGAGTTGTTTCCTGGTCAAAGGTCGTCGGATAAACCGTTTCTAACGTCCCTTCGTAGGCAGACAAGAGCTTGTCACCAGAAAGGCTCACACCGTTAACAGATAGGGTAAATTCCGCGACTGTTTGACCGATACTTGCAAGGCCGTTAATAGCATCTGGAGACGTGAAGACAAAGCCACCCAACTGCCCCGTCAAACTAGACGACAGGTCTGCAAGCGACACCTCAGCCCCGATGCGATTTCCAAATGTGGCTAAGGCAAGGCTTTCTAGAACCCCACCATATTTCACAGCAGAAGCAGATGTCACCGTGTACTTGTCCTGAATAGCGGTGAATTGGTCAAAGTTGGCTTTGATGCCGTCAAAAGCAATGTCTTCTGATAGGGCATAGCCTGGGATGTAGTAAATAGTTTCGCCTGCGGCTTTAAATTCTGGCGAGAGCACCTTGTCAACAGATGCTGTGGTCACCCCAAAAGCCACAAGCGTTGGTGGAACTGTTAACTCTTCAAAGGTCCCTGACATGGAGTCCTTCCCACCAATAGATGGCAAGCCCAACTGGATTTGGGCTTCAACAGAGCCCAACAAGGCCGCCACAGGCTGACCAAAACGCTCTGCCTGCTTGTCCATGCGTTGGAAGTATTCTTGGTAAGAAAAACGGGCTTGTTTCCACTGACTCCCTGCGGCTACCAAACGGCTCGTCGCTTCAATCACAGCATAAGCAGCCCCGTGATAGGGAGACCATTCCGCCAAATAGGGATGGTAGCCTTGGGCAATGGCTGACGCTGTTTGCGTTGTTCCGTGCTGAACAGGTAATTTTTGAACAGATGCTTCTGTTGGGGTCACTTGGTAACGCCCACCCAATGGGTGATTGACGGTAGAGCGACCGACAGAGGAATCAAAGATGGTCTGCAAGCCTTTTTGGCTGGTGTGGTTGAGATCTGAAAGGACAGCGAGTGTATCTGCTTCAAGGGTTTCTGCCGTAGTCACGCGTGCCTCAGGAATCTCACCCTCATGGTCCACCACCTTGGCATCTACGACCACGCGCACGCCGTTGGTGTCCAAAAAGGCCCGTTCAATATCAACGATCGTCCGACCTTTCCAGGTCATGACCAAACGAGGGTCTTCCGTAACGGTTGCCACTTCAACCGCTTGGATATTTTCCTTGGCTGCTGCTGCAATAAAGGCTGCCGTATCTTGCGGACGGACTACAACGGCCATCCGTTCCTGGCTTTCTGAAATAGCAATTTCTGTTCCATTTAAGCCTTGGTATTTGAGAGGCACCTTGTCCAAGTCAATGGTCAACCCGTCAGCCAACTCACCGATGGCCACGCAGACCCCACCTGCACCAAAGTCATTAGATTTCTTGATCAGACGGGTCACCTCACCATCTCTGAAGAGACGTTGAATCTTCCGCTCTTCAATGGCATTCCCTTTTTGGACCTCTGCCCCAGCTGTCTCAACCGATTCAGCCGTCTGGACCTTAGACGATCCCGTTGCCCCGCCAATACCGTCACGGCCAGTCTTACCACCTAGAAGAATGACCACATCCCCCGCTGCTGGCTGTTCACGAACCACATTTTCTTTTGGAGCAGCACCGACAACGGCTCCTAACTCCATGCGTTTGGCGACAAAGCCAGGGTGGAAGTATTCTTTGACATAAGTTGTCGCCAGACCGATTTGGTTGCCATAAGACGAATAGCCATGAGCGGCTGTCTTGGAAATGACCTGCTGTGGCAATTTACCTGCACGCGCCTCTGAAATCGGCTGGGTAATATCACCCGCTCCGGAAATCCGCATGGCTTGATAAACATAGGAACGCCCTGACAAGGGATCCCGAATGGCCCCACCAATACAGGTTGCTGCCCCACCAAAGGGCTCAATTTCCGTCGGATGATTGTGGGTTTCGTTCTTGAACATGAGGAGCCAGGGTTCTTTAACGCCATCAACGTCGACCTCAATCTCCACCGAACAGGCATTGATTTCATCCGACACTTCCATATCGTCCAAACGCCCATTAGCCCGTTCGAAACGTCCAAAGATCGTTGCCATATCCATGAGGGTTTGAGGTTTCTCACTGCCTCCCAATTCCTCTCGCATGGCCAAGTACTTGTCATAAGTCGCCTGCAGTTGCGCCTCAAATTTAGAGGCTGAAAAATCAATCTGTCGTAACTCTGTTTCAAAGGTTGTATGACGGCAGTGATCCGACCAGTAAGTGTCTAACACCTTTAATTCCGTCTCTGTTGGGAATCGCCCAATCGACTGGAAATAGTCTTTGATAAAGAGCAAATCGGCCACTTCCATGGCCAAGCCATGTTTGGCCTTGTAGTCAGCGAACTCTGCCTCACCAAAACTACCAAAAAAGTCCAAAACAGGAATATCCTCAGAAGACTGACTAAATTGCTCTTCCTGCAATCCCTTTTCAATGGCTTTAAAGCGTGAGTCTACTGGATTAAGCAAGTATTTTTTGATAGCCTTCAATTCCGTCTGCTCAATATCTTTATTTAAGAGATAGAGCTGAGCTGCTCTAACCGTTACCTTTTGGTCAGCTCCTAATAATAACAAGGCTTCTTGAGCTGATGCTGCCCGTTGATCAAATTGACCTGGCAAGGCCTCAATGGCAAAATAAGCATGATCTGAAAGAGTAATTTCTTCTTCCGTAAGAACCTTATCTGTCACCTGTTCTGAAAAGATATGTTTTTCAGCAGCAGAAACCAAATCCTCTTCTAGACCAAAGACATCATAGACCTGGACCAAGCGTAAAGTCTTTAAAGTGGTTAACTGTAGGTTCTCACGCAATTCTTTGACCAAGGCCTCTGACTTGATCCGAAACGCTTCTTTTTTCTCAACAAAAATCCGTTTGTTCATGAGTTTGATCTCCCATCAGTGGCAACACGGTCAAACGTAAGCCTATTTGACGTACTCACCGATAGCCATTCCTTTCTTTATCCTAGAGTCTTCAATTTGTCCAAAACAACCTGATAAACATCAGTCACCGAACCAAGATTGCGACGAAAGACATCCTTATCCATATGATTCCCTTCAACATCCCAGAGGCGGCAAGTATCTGGAGAAACCTCATCCGCCAAAATAATTTGACCAGACGGGGTCCGTCCAAATTCCAACTTATAATCAATTAAGGTTAAGCCAACTTTAGCAAACAAGTCCTTGAGAACCTCATTGACGCGACGAGCCTCTTCTTTTAGATAAACCAACTCCTCAGCAGTAGCAACCTTTAAAAACAAAGCGTGTTCGTCATTAATGAAGGGATCGTCTAAGCCGTCATTTTTATAGTAAAATTCTACAATCGGCTCAGGTAAGAGTTGACCTTCCTTGATCCCAAATCGCTTGGAAAATGATCCTGCCGTGTAATTTCGTAAGACAACCTCCAAAGGAATAATGTCCACCTTAAGATTACTTTGTTCGGTTTCTGATAATTCCTCAATAAAATGAGTTTTTATCCCAGCAGTCTCTAACTGCTTAAAAATAAGAGACGAAATCTGATTATTGAGACGCCCTTTCCCCTGAACCACTTCTTTACGTGCCCCATTTAACATGGTTGCCTGGTCCTTATACTGAGCAATAATCACATTCTCGTCTGGTGTGCTGTATAAATCTTTGGCCTTCCCCGAATAAATCAATTGTCTTGACATGGAATCGTTCGCCTTTCTTTATTTGTAGATAATTTTAACACAGAATCATGCTTTGTTCAAGAGAAATCATGAATTATCAAACATAAAACAAAAACAAACGTTCGTATTCCGAACGTTTGTTTTTAAATCTTATTAATCGCTTTCTTTAGCTTAAACAAAGACAGTTAGTTCTGTTCTTTTTGAGCTTGAATGAAATCAACTACCTCCCCTAAATTTTCAAACTGGTCTGCCACTTCATCACTAATTTCTATGTCAAAAGCATCCTCAAGACTGATAATAAACTCCATTACCTGGACAGAATCTGCAAAACCATTCTGAACAGAATAACTTTCAGTTAAAGGAGTGACATCTTCCATATACTCCTTGGCAATAGTCACAACTTTCTCAAAAATATCTGCTCTTGTCATCTTTTATTCCTCAACTTTTGAAAATTCTTGAACCGATTGACCCACCACATCCGTCTCTAGCATGGTACGAATCTGGTGAATAGTGCTGACAATACTTTTAGCATCGCTGGATCCATGAGCCTTAACCACCGGTGCTTTCAGTCCAAAGAGCACCGCACCTCCTGCATCAGAGTAATCCAAGCTTTTTTTCAAGGTCTTGAGACTTGGCTTCAGGAGAAGAGCACCAAGTTTCGCCCGTAAACCCCCAGCATTAATTGCTGTTTTTAACTGCCCCATGATTGAGAGGGCTGTTCCTTCGATGGTTTTAAGGACAGCATTGCCCGTAAAGCCGTCAGTAACAACTACATCGGCAACACCATTTAATAACTCACGCGCCTCAATATTGCCAATAAAGTTAAGACTTAAATCTTCTGACAGAAGCTGATACGCTTCTTTGCGAAGCGGATCCCCTTTACTAGCCTCCGTACCATTGTTTAAGAGACCGACACGCGGCTTAATCACACCACGGACATTCTTAGCATAGAAGGAACCAAGTACAGCATACTGATGAAGGTGTTTCGGTGTGCTCTCTGCATTTGCACCTAAATCAAGCATGTCAAATCCTTCTCCCCCCATAGAAGGTAAGGTTGATAGTAGGCCGGGACGGTCAATTCCTTTAATCCGACCAACCACAAAGAGACCAGCCGCTAAAAGAGCGCCTGTATTTCCTGCAGATAAAACTGCATCGGCACCGCCATCCTTGACTGCCTTAGCTGCCAAAACCATTGAAGCTTGCTTTTTCTGACGAATAGCCTTAGCAGGCTCATCATCAGAATTGATTTTTTCATCCGTATGAATGATACTAACACGTTCAGAAGTTTTTAAATGCTCCTGAATTTTAGCCTCATCTCCATACAAGATGACCTCAATGTCATCAAAGTTGGCTAGGGCTTGATTAACACCTTCTACAATAGCCTTTGGCGCATGGTCACCACCCATAGCGTCAACAGCAATTCTCTTCATATCTGACTCCTTCATTTCTGTATTAGTCTTATTTTACCATAATTTGTGCTAATCTCGGTGCATTAACTGTCTCCAATCCGTCATTTCATTGATAAATTTCTTGGATTTAAGATGTATGCCAACATACTCTTCGTAAAGCTGATCCAAAAACTGACGAATCTTGGCCTTCATTTCAGGTTGAACAGATATGGTTTTCAATTCTTCAAAACTAACCGCCTGAAAGCGACTCAGTAGATAAATGACATTAGGATCAAGCTGAGCGCGGTGCTGGTCTTGAGCCTGATGTTGTGGGCAGAGACACCCTGCATATTGATAGGAAAAGTCTAAGGGCTGTCCGACTCGATGGCAGACTACGCACTCTTCAAAATTGAGGCTAACCCCAAATCGACTAAGGATCTGAACTTCAAAAATATTGGTTAGGACTTCTTCATCCAATCCCTCTTCCATTAATTCCAGGGTCCTGACCAAAAAAGCAAAGAGACTTGGATCAGCTACATTGTCATGAATGGCTGCATCTGCTAAAGCCAAGAGATAGGTGGCATAGGCTAATTTAAAGATATCTTGATTGATAACAGAAAAGGTCTGGCTGTCGCGATAATCCTCGATAAAACCTAACCCGTCTTGTCCCAATTTAAGAATGAAATCTGACTGGGTCAAGGGTTGAATCACTGGAGTTAACTTGGAATCCCTAGCATGTTTAACGAAAAACATTCGCTTTCCCTCAAGTTCAGTGAAAATTTTGACCAGCATATCATTCTCACGGTAAGGGCGATTATAGAGGACTAGACCTCTAGTCTCAACGCGATTCATCCGACTCCATGAAGCGTGCCAAGCGCTTCATGGCCTCCTTAATCTTATCCATACTAGCCGCGTAGGATACGCGGACATAGCCTTCGCCATACTGGCCAAAAGCTGCTCCTGGAATGAAAGCCACAGCCTCTTGACGAGCAAATTTTTGCAAAAATTCAAAGGAATTTTGATTATAGCCAACTGGAATCTTGGCAAAAATGTAGAAAGCTCCATCTGGTCGGATAATCTCAAAACCTAAGGCAGCCATTTTTTCCATAATATAGTCACGACGAGCCATATAAGCCTTCCGCATCGGTACAGCATCATCTTTGCCATTTTTAAGAGCTTCTAAAGCCCCGTGTTGAGCCATGGTGGCTGCTGCTGTGACCAGATATTGGTGGCTCTTAATCAACTGAGCAGTAAGGTTAGCCGGTGCAAAAATGAGACCGATGCGCCAGCCCGTCATGGCATGACTCTTTGAAAGACCCGATACCAAGATTGTTTGTTCTGGCAGATATTCCGCAATAGACACATGCGCTGCTCCTGTATATGTTAATTCTGCATAAACTTCATCTGCAATTACAAAAATTTCATATTTTTTTAAAACTTCAGCAAAAGCCCTAATCTGTTCTCTTGAGTAAGTTACCCCTGTTGGATTAGCAGGGTAATTCAAAATCACAGCCTTGAGCTTTTCTCCTTGAGCCTCTATGGCTTCTTCCAACATTTCAGGTGTTAACACAAAACCGTTTGATGTCGTATTAATTTCAACCACTGAGCCGCCTAACAAGTCAACAATCGGTTCATAACCGGGATAGGCTGGTGCGGGTAGGAGAACTCTATCTCCAGGCTCAATGATGGCCGCTAGACTAGCAGATAAGGCTTCTGTCGCGCCGACCGTCACTAAGATTTCATTTTCTGGATTGTAACTAAGTTGGTATTTCTCATGCATAAACTCTGCGGCAGCCTGACGGAGTTCCAAAAGCCCACTCATCCCAGTATAGTAAGACTGGTTTGCATTAATCGCTGCCTTAGCCGCTTCCTTGACATGCTCAGGTGTTGTAAAATCTGGCTCCCCCAAAGTCAGTTTTAAAATTCCCGGAATGTCTGAAATTGATTGATCAAATTGACGAATCATCGATACCTGAATTTTGTCCAAATTTTTATTAAAGCGTTTCGTTAAATCCATACCCTTACCTCATAATCTGTAATACCTTATTATACCTTAAATCTGAATATTTTGAAAAAGTTTCCTTCCTCGACCATGATAATCAGATCTGAAAAAGAAAGAAAGGTTGACCTCACAGCCAAACCTTCCCAAACTTATTTCCCTTCAAATAAGGGCGATAACGGACGTTTTTCGTGAATACGGACAATGGCATCCGCCAATAAATCCGCAATCGAGATTTGCTCAATCTTATCAATAAGGCGATCTTCCGGTGTGTAAATCGTATCCAAAACAATTAATTTCTTAATGGCAGACTTTTGGATATTATCCATAGCAGGACCCGATAAGACCGGATGAGTACAGCTTGCATAAACGTCAACTGCACCAGCTGCAGCTAAGGCATCTGCTGCATGGCAAATCGTCCCTGCTGTATCAATCATATCATCAATCAAAATACAAGTTTTCCCATCCACCTTACCGATGATGTTCATAACCTCTGAGGTATTCATCTTGTCGACACTACGACGCTTATCAATAATAGCAATTGGTGTTTTTAAAAACTCAGCTAACTTACGCGCTCGCGTCACACCACCGTGGTCAGGCGAGACGACCACATAATCAGATCCAGTCATCCCTCTACGCTCAAAGTAGTCAGCAATCAGAGGAGCACCTAACAAATGATCAACTGGAATATCAAAGAACCCTTGAATTTGTGACGCATGTAAATCAATTGTGAGTAGGCGATCAACACCAGCAATCTCTAACATATTAGCCACTAATTTAGAGGTAATGGGTTCTCGGGCACGCGCTTTACGATCTTGACGAGCATAGCCATAGTAAGGCATTACAATGTTAATAGATTCAGCGCTTGCTCTTTTGAGAGCATCTACCATAATCAAAATTTCCATTAGATTATCATTGACTGGAGAAGATGTTGATTGAAGAATATAAACTTCCATTCCTCGAACAGACTCTTCAATATTAACTTGGATTTCTCCATCTGAAAAATGACGTACTGTCGATTTGCCTAATGAAATTCCCATCGTATCTGCCACTTTTTTCGCTAATTCCTGATTTGAAGATAAGGAAAAAAGCATTAAGTTCACGTATGACATATTGCCCTCCATTTAAATTTTACGTAACTACCACTAAAATAATTTTAACGCTTTTTGAACCATTTTTCAAATAATATTTTGATAAATAGAACATTTCGGATAACTGATTTTGCATATTAGTCCTAGCTAAAGCATTCGTTGACCATCCAGCAAAATCCTATATCCCCACAAAAAAAGAGAACGATAGTCGCTCTCTTTAAAAGACATTGTGTTATGACTAACATCTAGCAAAGTATTTCTTTTATGGGTAAATGTACAAGACTGTACCGCCACCCCATGTACCAGCAGTCGGGTTAAACCAGCCACGATAATTTCCGATTGACATATTACCTGCATAGTTTGATTCAGAGACTTGAATATTAGTTGCAGACTGAACAGCTGTTACCACAGCAACGTGTCCGTATCCACCACCATCATATGGCCAAACTGCTACTGCACCAACAACCGGTGTAGAACCAACTGAGTATCCAGCAGCTTGTGCTGAAGCTGGCCACTGATTAGCATTGCCCCAGTAATTTCCAACCCAAGGAGCTAGGGCCTTGGCTCCCCAAGTACATTGACCAACTGGATAAGTGTTTGAAGCAGAGTAAGATACTTTCGTAGTTGTTGCAGATGGTTCTGGAGTTGCTACATCATTAGCTGCTACAACGGTTGAATCCGATACAGTTGTTGCTGAGGCACCTGACGTATCCCCTGAATTGGTTTGCGTCGTTACATTAGAAAGTACAGTCGGAGTCGCTGTTGTTGCAGAAGCAGCCAAAGCTTTTGCTTGAGCTTCTTGAGCAGCACGATATGCGGCCTCCTCGGCAGCTGCCTTTGCAGCCGCAGCTTCGGCAGCTGCTTTTTGTTCTAGCAATGATTGCTTTTCATTTTCAGCAGTTGACAATTCAGCAGCCAAATTCAATTTTGCAACTTCCAATTCAGCCTGTTGAGTTTTCAATGCCTGCTCATCATCTGACAATTGTTGCTGGTTAGCAGCAATCGTATTGATAGCTTCTTGGTTTGCTTTTTGTTTTTCTTCAATGGCTGCTTTATCAGCTTCTTGCTGGCGAATCAAGTCATTGTTAGCTGATACAAGTTCTGTCATCGCAGTTACACGAGATACAGCATCCGAAATAGAATTTGAATCAAGAACAGTTGCAATGTAGTTAATCGCTGTCCCCTCGGTCTGAGCAGAGCGTGCTTGAGCAGACAGTACTTCATTGCGGGCAACGATATTTTCCGAAAGGACTGTAATTTCTTCAAAGAGAGCATCTGATTCGGCCTGAAGTTTTTCATTTTCAGCTGCTAATTTAGATTGCTGGTCCTTGATTTGATTTACATTTGCCTGAATAGAATCAACCTGAGCTTGTGCTGCTGCTTGTTGCGAATTTAAGCTTGAAATTTTATTCTCAACGGCTGAAATTTTCGAATCTGTATCCTGTGCTAATACTGATGATGTGGGAGCCAATTGAGTTAGAGCAAGTGTACTTAAAAGCACCGTTGCCAGAATTTGTTTTTTCATAATACTGGAAAGAATCTCCTCATATAATAAGTCCAATTTATATTATAACAGAAAAAGCCCGTACAAATGTTACGCCTTCTTTACAATTCAGTATCTATCTTCCTTAAAGAAGCTTAAATGAAGCATATATACTACAAATGAAAGAAGATAATTCACAATTAAGGTTGGAAAGAAATGGGTTATCATCCAAAACCAAGAATAATTTCTAGAACCCTCTAATAAAACTGAAAAACCTAGGAGCGATATTTCAAATAAAAAGATGACAACTACTGAAACCAGGCTAAATGATAGCACATTAAACTTAAGTACACTTAGATAATAACTTGACAAAAGAAATAAAATCGGCAAGATAAAAATTGTGCAGCCTAGTGTTTGTAGGTGCATAATATCAAATAAAAATCCAAAAAGTGTGGACCATAACAATATTTTCTGAATTGAAAAAGTCCGCATTGACAAGATTAACCATAAGATCATGATATAAATGGAAAAAGTATAGGGAATCGGTAAAAAAGAAGCTAAAAAGAACCCCAAATGCCCATCTAGAAAAAGAAAAAGAAAAGAGAGTAAATAAACAAAAATACGTTTTAGGCCCTTCATATATCCCTTCCTACTAAAATAACATTATAAATCCGAGAAAAATCTACACTCGGTGTAACTAGAACTTCAATCCCCAGTTTATCCTTGTCATCAATCACAGTTGATACGGTACCAATAAAAATATTAGCCGGATAGGATTCTGAAAAATCGCTTGTAACAATTGTTTGCCCAACCTCTACTCCACTTGTCTGATTTAATTGAGTTATTCTAAAAACATGATTTCTAGCATCATAATCAGACAAAATACCATAAGTAGGATTAGCTCCCTCTATTTTTACTGGAATAGAAGGAGCATAAAAATCATCAGATAGCAATTGTACAGTAGAACTGTCATCTTCGATTGAAATGATTGTCCCTACTACACCATTATTGGCTAGCACAAGCATATTCTCAGTTACACCATCTTGCCTTCCTTTAGAAAGAACGAGTTCTGATGTCCACGTTGAAGAAAGTCTAGAGATGACCTCAGCAGTTATATACTTCCTCTCCTGGTATCTTTCAAATAATTCCATTGATTCACGCAAGGACACATTCTCTGATTTTAAACTATTATTTTCGCTAACAAGTGTTTGATAATCAGATAATTCTTTCTTTAGAATCTTATTCTCTTCAAAAGTTGAAAATAGAGCCCTGCTATCAGTAACTATATCTGAGACAAAATGAAATGGTTTAGAAAAAAACCGATTAACTAATCCAGTAGTTGGACGGAAAAAATCTACAACTAAATCTCTAGTGTTAAAGATAATAAACACTAAGAATGGAAAAACAAGTAAGGAAAAAAATAAATAGATAAGATATTTTGATTTAAACTTCAAAGTAGAACCCCCAGAGTAAAAAAATAACGAGATATCAGAAGATAATCTCGTCAGAACGGAGAATGGGGGATTCGAACCCCCGCGCCAGTTACCCGACCTAACGATTTAGCAAACCGTCCTCTTCAGCCTCTTGAGTAATTCTCCAATATATAAAAAAGGAATGGGCACGAATGGAATCGAACCATCGACCTCACGCTTATCAGGCGTGCGCTCTAACCATCTGAGCTACGCGCCCAATATTATTCCAAATAAGAAATGGCGCGAGACGGAATCGAACCGCCGACACATGGAGCTTCAATCCATTGCTCTACCAACTGAGCTACCGAGCCAACATTGCGGGAGCAGGATTTGAACCTACGACCTTCGGGTTATGAGCCCGACG
>NZ_JBRUCW010000008.1:0-112928 GCF_053203525.1 Streptococcus rifensis
AATCAGGCGGTTAGAGGTTCGACTCCTCTAGGGTGCATTAAGTGGTATCGGGAAGTAGCTCAGCTTGGTAGAGTACTTGGTTTGGGACCAAGGGGTCGCAGGTTCGAATCCTGTCTTCCCGATTTTTTTATTTTGTAGAGAGGTGAGTCTTTCGACTTGCTTTTTTTCTTGTTAATTTTATGGTAGAATAAAGAGATATAAGAATGGGAGGGGAAACCATGCGTTGTCCTAAGTGTAGCGGTATTAAGTCAAGTGTTATTGATAGTCGACAAGCTGAAGATGGTAATACGATTCGAAGAAGACGTGAATGTGAAGAGTGTCGTTACAGATTTACAACTTATGAACGGGTAGAGGAAAAAACGCTTGTTGTTGTGAAAAAGGATGGCAATCGCGAGCAATTTTCCCGTGATAAGATTTTTAATGGCATTATTCGATCCGCACAAAAAAGACCAGTATCAAGTACTGAAATTGATGAGATTGTTAATCGTATAGAGCAAAAAATTCGTAGTCAGCATGATGGCGAGGTGGCTAGCGATGTGATTGGCGGGCTAGTGATGGATGAGCTGGCTAAGCTGGATGAGATTACTTATGTTCGCTTTGCTAGTGTTTATCGTAGCTTTAAAGATGTGGCTGAGTTAGAAACCTTGCTTAAGGAAGTCATTTACGGTAATAAAGAAAAAGGGAATAAGGAAGACTAATGAAACCAAATGAGACCTTTTTGTTCCTTAAAGAAAACATGGTTCATCAGGACATGGTTAGTTTAGGGCGTTGTTATCTGCCCTTGATTGGTCAGTCCGGCCTTTCCCTTTACACTTATTTCCTATCTTTTTATGATTATGGCACTTCTAACCATCAATTCAGTGAGATTCTTAATCACCTTAATTTAGGGATTGATGTGATTGAGCAAAGCTTAAATGTGTTAACTGCTGTCCACTTGGTCTCCTTTTCTCAGAACGATGATCAGACCTATAACATTGAGCTCAAATCTCCTCTAGACAGTGAATCTTTTTTGAATCATCAGGTCTTATCGCATTTGTTGGAGAAAAAAATAGGTGAGGTTGCCTATCATCGCCTTAAGCCTGAAACAGTTCTTTCGGCTAAATCACTAAATAAGGGTTTAGTTGATATTTTTGGAGGCGTTTCTGATATGGGTGAGAAAGTGACTGTTCCAGCAGTTAATGATTTTGACTTGCAGCATTTTAAGCAATTAATGGCCCGTGATCGTCTTAGATTTGAAAATGAAAAAGCTGACCTTCTGTCTTTATTTCATTATGCAGAATTGGCAAAGAAATCATGGTTTGAGACCTATCAGGCAGCGAAAGAAACGGCTATTGGTCAGGTTATCTCCACGAAACGGTTGTTAAAAACGCTTGAAAAGGACTCATTAGAAGTCGGAGAGTTTTCGCAAGGAGAGCATTCCTTGCTTCGCTGGGCCAAAACACGCAAACCACTTGAATTTTTGGCCGATATTAAGGAGACTCGTCAGGCCAGTATTACGAGTTCAGAGCGACAGGTTCTAAAAGATCTTGCTCAAATAGGTCTACTAGACTCTGTTATTAATGTTTTGGTGCTTTACACCTTTAACAAGATTAATAGTGCCAACCTCAATGAAAAATATGCCTTAAAATTAGGCAATGAATTATCCTACAAAAAAATTAATAGTGCAGAAGCCGCAGTTCTCTTTTTAAGGGAGCCAAGGGCTCAGGAACAGGGGAAACGGGCAACAACTACAAAGTCCACTCAGTCCAATGTTCCTGAATGGAGTAAGGAAAGCTACCGTACTGAAGCAACCCCTGAAGAATTAGAAGAACTTGAAGCACTTCGCCGCAGAATGCTTGGAGATAAGGAGGTCTAAGATGCTAGATATTGCCAAACAAGTGGGTAATCGTCCCAACAAGGCACAGAAAAGCTATGAAGACTTGCGGGCCGAAACCTTGGCTGATGCAGATGTTCAAGCTTTTATCAACCAGTATGAACTGACAGAGGACGAAGTCGTACGCTCCATTTCTAAGTTTTTTGAGTACATTAAGGAGAGAGATAACTTCCTAAGTGGCTCAGACAGCTATATCATGAAGGGCTATCGCCCAGTTCTGATTAAGAATAAGGGCTATGCCGATGTCAACTATCAAGAGACCCAAGAACTACTGAATGCAGTTACTCAAAGGACAATCAATCAGCGGATTAAGTTAGTTAATTTGCCCAAGGGTTTACGGCAGGTCTCGGCAGAAGATATGGACTTTAGTGATCCAAATCGGATGAAGACCTATGCTTATCTAGCTGACTTTGTAGAGCATTTTAAGGATAGTTACCAGCCAGGACTTTACCTATACGGTTCTTTTGGGGTGGGTAAGACCTTTATCATGGCTTATCTAGCCAGAGAATTATCTGAGAAGTGTCAGGTAGCGACAACCCTGCTCCACTTTCCGAGCTTTGCTGTCGATGTCAAAAATGCTATCAGTCATAATAAGGTTAAAGAAATCTTGGATGAGGTCAAGGCCAGTCCGGTCCTTGTTTTGGATGATATTGGGGCTGAGCAATTCAGTGCTTGGATCCGTGACGATGTGCTGCAGGTGATTTTACAATACCGGATGCAGGAAGAGTTACCGACTTTCTTTACCTCGAATTTTAGTCTTGAAGATTTGGAGCGTCATTTTGCTAATGGTCGTTCAGGCGATGAGACTTGGCAGGCTAAACGGTTGATGGAGAGGATCAAGTTTTTAGCAAAACCTTTGCATTTGAAAGGAGATAACCGTCGATGAACGAAACGATTAAGCTCATGAAAACCCATGTCTCAGTACGTTCGTTTACGGGTGAGGCTATTCCTGAGGAGCACCTGACGGAGATTTTAAAAGCTGGTCAAGCAGCATCAAGTTGGAAAAATTTCCAATCGTATAGCATTATCAAGGTTCGGTCTCAAGAAACCAAACAGGCCATCTATGATTTGCAACAACAACCTTGGATATTGTCTTGTGATACTTTCTTGTTGATGGTTGGTGACCTCAAGCGAGCAGAATTAGCAACCAAACTTCACACGGAACAGTTTCATGCAGACGGTGCGGAGAACTTGTTGATCAGTGCTGTTGACACAGCTCTTGTCGGGCAGAATATCCTCTTAGCGGCGGAAAGCATGGGCTATGGCGGGGTTATGATCGGTCTGGTCCGTCAATCGTCTAAGGAATTGTCTGAGTTGCTTCATTTGCCAGATTACACCTACCCTATCTTTGGAGTTGCTCTTGGTGTGCCTAAGCGCCATAATCCAGTGAAACCAAGATTGCCACTGGAAGCAGTGGTCTTTGAGGAGCGCTACCAAGAGCAGGATGCCCACGTTATCCATGATTTTGACGCCGTTCAGACGGAGTATGCCGGCGCTCGTCAGACAGAACTGTGGTCAGAACGGATTGCCCAGCAGTTTGGGGCACCGGAGAGTCCTGTAACGGCAGAGCATCTTAAAAATCAGAAATTACTTTAAAGCGCAGAGGTGACCAAGGTCCCAGCTCTGCTGTTTTTAAAAAGCCCTCATAGGGTATATCTAAGAGAGAAAGAGAGACCTCATGGCTTTACCAACCATTGCAATTGTCGGACGTCCCAACGTTGGCAAGTCTACCTTATTTAACCGAATCGCGGGTGAGCGGATTTCAATTGTTGAAGATGTGGAGGGGGTGACCCGTGACCGCATCTATGCGACGGCGGAGTGGCTTAACCGGAAATTTTCGATTATTGATACTGGGGGCATCGACGATGTGGACGCGCCCTTTATGACCCAAATTAAGCATCAGGCTGAGATTGCTATGTCTGAGGCGGATGTGATTATCTTTGTGGTGTCCGGCAAGGAAGGACTGACGGATGCGGACGAGTATGTCTCGCGTATCCTCTATAAGACCCACAAGCCAGTCCTTTTGGTGGTCAACAAGGTTGATAATCCTGAGATGCGTAATGATATTTATGATTTTTACGCGCTAGGTCTGGGTGATCCTTATCCGGTATCGTCTGTGCACGGGATTGGTACAGGTGATGTTTTAGATGCTATTGTGGAAAATCTTCCGCAGGAAATCGAGCCTGAAAACCCAGATATCATCAAGTTTAGTTTGATTGGTCGTCCAAATGTCGGCAAATCCAGCCTCATCAATGCTATCTTGGGAGAAGACCGGGTGATTGCCTCGCCAATCGCTGGAACAACCAGGGATGCTATTGATACGACTTTTACAGACAGTGATGGGCAAGAATTTACCATGATTGATACTGCTGGGATGCGTAAATCAGGTAAGGTCTATGAAAACACTGAGAAATACTCTGTTATGCGTGCCATGCGTGCTATTGACCGGTCTGATGTGGTCTTGATGATCATTAATGCTGAAGAAGGCATCCGCGAATACGACAAACGTATCGCTGGTTTTGCCCATGAAGCTGGTAAAGGCATGATCATCGTGGTTAATAAATGGGATACCATCGAAAAAGACAATCATACCATGAAGGCTTGGGAAGATGATATTCGGGATAACTTCCAGTATTTGGCCTATGCGCCGATTATCTTTGTTTCTGCTTTGACCAAACAGCGCCTGCATAAGTTGCCAGAGATGATTAAAGGTATCAGCCAAAGCCAGAACACACGGGTTCCATCTGCTGTTCTCAACGATGTGATCATGGATGCGATTGCCATTAACCCGACACCGACGGACAAGGGCAAACGCCTCAAGATTTTTTATGCGACCCAAGTGGCGACCAAGCCACCGACCTTTGTGGTCTTTGTCAATGAAGAAGAGCTCATGCATTTCTCTTACCTGCGTTTCCTTGAAAACCAAATCCGTAAGGCCTTTGTCTTTGAGGGAACGCCGATTCATCTGATTGCGCGTAAACGGAAATAAATCAAATTTTATAGCAAAATAAGATTGAAAAGGCTTCCAATCTTTTTTTGAACAGGAGAACACATTTATGGGCTATTCTAATCCCTATTTTAAATGGTTAAAAAACTACCTCGTTTTTTACCTGCTTCTAAATGTGCTGGTAGCAGTGCTCTTACTGGCTTTTGAACGTGGCTGGATTCTTTTGACGTATTTGTGGGTCATGGTTCCCCATCTTCCCATTTTTTTGCTTGGCGTCTTGGCGGTTTATGTTGCGCACAGGAGTCAGAATCGCTCTATTTGGTTACTGCCTGCAATTCTCTTTGTCTTGTCCAATGCCTGGTGGTTCTTCTTTGCCTTCACTAATGGTTACTGGCAGTATCTCTTCTTTGTTGTCTTGACTGTGATCCCGATAGTCTGTAGTTGGCTGCTTTATGCAAAAGCTCCTCGCTAACACGTCTTGAATAGAGGCATCCTTATTAAGATTAACGTACCCAAAAGCGCGTCCTGCGCTTTTTTCTATGTTTTCTACTAGCCTGTGATTTTGGACTATGGTATAATAAGGAGATACCTTTAAGGAGATATTATGAGTAGATTAATGCCTGGTTATGTCCGCAATCAAGGGATTGCTCTTTATGAGGCGCAAGCCTTGAATGACATGACAATCCAGGACGAGACCATTGTTGCTACTATAGATGGTCATCACCTGATTTTTAGTTTTGAAGATAGCTTAATTCAATGTGACTGTGACCTTTTTGGGAAAAAAGGGTTCTGTGAACATTTGGCTACTATGGAATATTACTTGAAGAATGATGAAGCTGGCCATAAGTTAGCCGAAACATTGCAATCAAGTAGTGAGCAACTGCAAGAAGAGGAACGACAGAAGTCGGAAGGGAGTGATTTCTTAGACCGTCTTCCCTTAGATGGTCAAAGAAGTCACGTTCTTTATCGCCTGGAAGCAGAAGGACACTATAGTCTACTGGACCGACAGTTGGTCTGGACCTTGAAAATTCTGCGTTTGCCCGATACTAGGTCTTATATCATTCGCGACATCAAGGCTTTTTTAAAGACTTTAAACGCGGGCAAGGACTACCAGATTGGGAAAAATTATTTTGAGCCAATTCAGCTGGGGCAGTTTGACAAAGCCAGCCAAGCCCTCCTAACGTTTTTGACTCGCCTCTTACCTGAAGCTGTTGACTTTGATAGTAGTTTCTATTTGCCTAACTTTGGCAGGAACTTGCGGTTACCAGAGGGCTTTTTTGAAGAGGGCTTAGCCCTATTACAAGGCTTGTCTGATTTCCAGTTAGTCTTAGATGAGCATAGTTATCGTCAAGTCAGTGTTATGCCTCTGACGGGAGAGGCACCACTTTATGCCTTTCATGTGATCGTCCAGCAAAGCTTGATAGATTTAAGGATGAATGAACAGTCTTCCCAGGCATTCTTTCAGAGCCGTTACCTCTTCAAGGACGGTGTCTTCTACCGTTTGACCAATCATCAGCAACTCTTGCTAAATGCGTTGAAGGAATTAGTTCCAGATAAAGATGGACAGCGCTTGCTACAGGTAGATTTAGAAGACAAGGATCGATTGGCTCTGCTTTTACTCGATTTGGAGAAAATGGGCTCAGTCAAAGCGCCAAAAAACTTTAAGATTCATGATTTTACAGCTTACTTTGAATTTACGCGTCTGGCTAATGACACCATCTGTTTAGAAATAGCTTTGGATTTTGATAAGATTTGGGTCCCTGATCAAGCTATGCTGGAGAGTTTGCCGTTTTCAGTTCATTATCAGCATCTAGCAGCCATTCATGATTTGATGCTATCTCATGGATTTCAACCGGGATTTACTAGTGAGAAACCATTGGTTCTTAGTCAAGATTTTTATGATTTTTACACAAAGACCCTGCCGGCCTTTGAAGACTTTGGAGAAGTCGTCCTTTCTGAAACGGTGACAGATACATTTAGCTCTTCTCAGGCAAAGCTTCATCTCGACTTGACAGGAGATTTCTTAGATGTAGCCTTTGATTTTCAAGATGTTAAAAAAGAAGAGATCTCAGCAGCTTATGAGGCTCTCCAATCTGATCAGCCTTTTTATGTGACAGAGTCAGGTAAGATGATCATTTTTGATGAAGAGACTAAGAGGGTTAATCAGACCTTGCAGGATCTTCGGGCCCAGCTATTGCCAAATGGTGCTCTTAAAATGACAACCTTATCAGCCCTTCAATTGGCTCAACAATTTGACGGAGAGGACTCCATTCATCTTTCAGGGACTTTTCAAGGTTTGATGGACCATTTGAGATTTCCAGAACGGTTTGAGTTGCAGCCATTTGAGCTTAATGCTACCTTGCGGGATTACCAGCTCTTAGGGGTTAAATGGTTGTCTATGCTAGCCCACTACGGATTAGGTGGGATATTAGCAGATGATATGGGGCTTGGAAAAACCTTACAGACCATCGCCTTTCTGTCTCATAGCTTAAAGGCAGATCAAAAGGCCTTGATATTAGCACCATCCAGTTTGATCTATAATTGGCAGGATGAATTTCAAAAATTTGCTCCGCATATCGATGTGGTTGTTTCGTATGGCTCAAAGGCTCAACGAATGGAATTGTTGACCGGTGACCATCAAATTACTGTGACATCTTACGCCTCCTTCCGTCAGGATTTTGAGGCTTTTCAGGAAAAGCATTTTGATGTCTTGATTCTAGATGAAGCTCAGGTGATGAAAAATGATCAGACCAAAATTGCTCATCATTTGCGTCAATTTGAAGCTAAATCCTGCTTTGCCCTATCTGGAACACCTATTGAAAACCATCTGACAGAAATCTGGTCTATATTCCAGATTGTCATGCCGGATCTTTTGCCAGCGAAGCGTGCCTTCAATAAATTGACCGCTAAGGAAGTTGCTAAGACAATTCAACCTTTTGTCCTGAGACGCCGTAAAGAAGAGGTCTTGACAGAACTTCCAGATCTTCAAGAAATCAATCAAATCAATGAATTGACTGATGAGCAAAAAGCTATTTATTTAGCTCAAATTCAACAACTTCGTGATAGTTTAAGCGATGCAAGTGACAGTGAAATCAACAGCAAGAAAATCGAAATTCTCTCTGCTATTACCCGTCTACGTCAAATTTGCAATTCCCCAAAACTCTTTATGCCTGATTATCAGGGGGATAGTGGTAAGCTAGAAAGTCTGCGTCAACTCTTGCTCCAAATCCAAGAGGGAAATCATCGTGTTCTGATCTTTTCACAATTCCGAGGGATGTTGGAGTTAATCCAAGAGGAATTGGACAAGCTAAACATGACCAGTTATACCATCACAGGGTCAACCAAGTCCGATGAGCGTCAGGATATTACACGTGCTTTTAATGCAGGTAGTCGCGATGCTGTCCTGATTTCCCTGAAAGCAGGAGGAGTTGGGATTAACCTTACAGGAGCTGATACGGTCATCCTTGTTGATCTCTGGTGGAATCCTGCTGTTGAAGATCAGGCTGTCGCCCGGGCATATCGAATGGGGCAACAGAAAAGTGTTGAATTTTACCGCTTGATCACAAGAGGTACCATCGAAGAGAAAATCCAAGCCCTCCAAGATAATAAGCGTCAACTGATTGCAACAGTACTAGACGGTCAAGATACACGTGGCAGTCTAAGTGCGGAGGATATTCGCGAAATCCTCAGTCTACCAAGACAGTAGATTTTGCATAGCTTATTAAAATACGATATAATAGGGTTCATAAATGAAGTTGAATAAAGGGCTTCTTACTTTAAAATATCTTTAGAAAGGACTTTTTATGCGAGAACAATTTCCTCTAATTGATGATGATGAATTAATGGTGCGTGAGCAACCTGTCATGAACCTTTATGATGATAAGGATTTGATTTCAAATATTAAGGGTCCTTATGATGAGCCATCGTTTACTTCTGAACAGGAGAGTTCATTTTCTTATCGGGAATCTATCCTGACACCTAAAGACCATTCAAGGCCTGGTTATGAAAGAGCAAGGGTATCCTCTGCAGTTGCTCATAGAAGCATGAGAACTTCTCAGCCACAGTCTAGTGAAAAGCAGAGAGAAAGTGCCTTTTCCTACACTCAAGTTGCTCGAGCGCAAGCGCGAGAGGACTTAAAACGCAAGCGTTCAGCTTCTTATCTCAATTTTGATAAACCTGGTTTTAAGAGTAAGGAGTTACCACAACCAAAGCCGACACGAAGGGATTTAGACAAGGAGCAAATGGATGATTTAGCACGATCTGCGAACAGATTAAGGCAAAGTAGCTATATCTTGGCAGAACTCAAGCCTGATGTGCTAGAAGTGAATGAAGAAGAGGCACCAAAGTCTCCAAAAAATAATTATGATTTCCTAAAAACCAGTCAAGTCTATAACTACCAAGGAAACTCACAAAAGAAAAATAAGAAAGTCGCTCAAGAACTGGACTTGACGCGTTTTGAATAATAAAATAATTATGACAAAAACCTATCATTTTATCGGAATTAAAGGCTCAGGAATGTCAGCCCTTGCCTTAATGCTTCATCAAATGGGGCACAAAGTTCAAGGGTCTGATGAGGAAAAATACTATTTTACTCAACGAGGGCTTGAACAGGCAGGTATTACGCTATTGCCCTTCTCAGAGGCAAATCTGACAGATGGTGTTGAAGTGATTGCAGGAAATGCCTTCAAGGCAGCAAACAATGTAGAAGTGGCCTATGCTGAGAAACACGGAATTCCTTACCGCCGTTACCATGAATTTCTTGGAGCATTCATGACAGAATTTACGAGCTTTGGAGTTGCCGGCGCTCATGGAAAAACATCGACAACTGGATTGCTTGCCCATGTGCTTCGCAACATCACCGATACGAGTTTTCTGATTGGTGATGGTACGGGTCAGGGTTCTGCAAGTGCTGAATATTTTGTATTTGAGTCGGATGAGTATGAACGCCATTTCATGCCTTACCATCCTGAATACTCTATTATTACCAATATTGATTTTGACCATCCGGACTATTTCACCAGTCTTGAAGATGTTTGTAATGCTTTTGATGATTATGCCAAGCAAGTCACTAAGGGTCTCTTTGTTTATGGTGAGGACAAGCATCTACGTCTGATTACAGCAAATGCGCCTATCTATTATTATGGGTTTTCAGATGAGAATCACTACGTTGCTTATGATGTTGAACGTTCAACGTCAGGATCTCGCTTTAAAGTCCGATTTGATCAGGAAGAGTTAGGAGAATTTGCGATTCCGACGTTTGGGAAGCACAATGTCATGAATGCTACAGCTGTAATTGCAACTCTCCACCAAGCTGGTTTTGACCTAAACTTGGTACGTGAGCATTTGATTACTTTTGCTGGCGTGAAACGACGTTTTACGGAGAAGAAAGTTAATGATACGGTTATCATTGATGATTTTGCCCATCATCCGACAGAGATTATGGCTACTATTGATGCAGCGCGTCAGAAATATCCGACAAAAGAAATTATAGCGATTTTTCAACCGCATACCTTTACGCGTACCATCGCCCTATTAGATGAATTTGCCACAGCCCTTGATTTGGCTGACGTTGTTTATCTTGCACAAATTTATGGTTCTGCACGAGAAGTAGACAATGGTGATGTAAAAGTCGAAGATTTAGCTGCTAAAATTCATAAGCCTGGATCTGTGGTGACAGTTGAAAATGTGTCTCCATTGTTAGACCATGACAATGCTGTTTACGTCTTCATGGGAGCAGGGGATATTCAATCCTATGAATATTCATTTGAGCAACTGCTCTCTCGACTGACCCAAAATGTACAATAACATATGATGACAATTAGACATGTGACGATGGATGATATCGAACGTATCATAGCAATCGAGTTCCAGAATTTTTCAGTAGAAGAAGCGTCAACGATAGAAGCCTTCCACTCTCATATTCGCCACAATAGTGAAACCTTCTTGGTTGCTGAGATTGCTGGTGAAATAGCTGGCTTTATTGAGGGGCCTGTTATTGAGGGTGAATTTTTGACAGACGACCTTTTTCAAGGCTCTCTACCTAATCCCAAGAAAGGTGGTACCATCGCTGTCACCTCTCTAGCTATCGCAAAGGAGCACCAAGGCCAAGGTGTTGGGACGGCGTTGATTGCCGCCTTAAAGGATGTAGCAGTTGCCCAAGAACGCCAAGGCATTACTCTGACTTGCCATGACTATTTGATTCCTTATTACGAAATGAACGGGTTCAAGGATAATGGTTTATCGGCCTCTACACATGGTGGAGCCACATGGTATAACATGACTTGGGAATGCCCTTAAAAAGCTGTAAAAACAAGCCTTAGAGGTGAAAAGGCTTGCTTTTATAGTGTTTTTAAGATATAATGACTAGTAATTGTGTGAAAGGAGTTAGCCGTTGTCTGATAAATTAAATCCAAACGACCAAGAGTTAACTTTTAAAGAGAAAATCCTAAGAGATTTAGAACTTCTCAAAACTCAGGTTGAAGAGACAGATGAAACTGTCTTTGAAAACAACCCCTTATCGACGGAATCTCAACCCACGGATGCCACTCAGGTGGTCAGTGAGGATATTGAACGTCTCAAAGCAGAACTAGCTGCCAAGATGACCTCTTCTAAAACTGAAACATCTGATAGACCAGTTAATGAAGTTCCTGATTTCGTAGCAGAACAAGCACGACATTTATCTGAAGGAAGTGATGGAGTTAACCATGATATTCCAGTCGTTAAACCTGAACCAGAAGCAATCCCTCATAAAGTGGATTTAACTTTCAAACCAGAGGTTGATCCGACTGAAGAGTTTATGGAAACGGAAAAAATAGAGCCACAAGTCTCATCAGAACCCTCCTATGCTGCTGAAAAGTCAGAAACTCCTACAGTCGTAGCAGAACCGACAAGACTTAGTCGTTCTTCTAATTCTGAAAGAACTCCTAAGAAACCTAAAAAAGTTAAGAAAAAATCCAAAGCTAAAAAACTGGTTGTTGGTATTTTCACGACCTTATTAGTGGTTTTAATTGCAACTGCGATTGCAGGATATTTCTTTGTCAAAGATAGTTTAGCTCCAGTAGATGCGAGTGCGACAGAATTTATCCAAGTCCAAATACCAGAAGGTTCTTCTGTTAAGGATATCGCTCAGACCCTTGAAAAAAATGGCTTAATTAAGAATGCTACGGTCTTTGATCTATACACCAAGGTCAAAAATCAGTCTGGCTTCCAAAGTGGCTACCATCAATTGCAAAAGAGTATGGCTGTTGATGACATCATCGCAACCCTTCAACAAGAAGGGACGGCTGAGGAGGTAGTGCCATCTTTAGGAAAAGTCACGATCCCTGAAGGTTACACCTTAAAACAAATCTCAGAAGCTATCACTGTTAACGCTGCATCATCTAATCGTTCAGCTTCACCTTATACCTCTGAAGAGTTTATGGAACTTGTAACGGACGAGGCTTTCATTAGTGAGATGCAGGAGAAATACCCAGACCTCTTAGGTGGATTACCGACTGCTGACTCAGGTGTGATTTATCGCTTGGAAGGTTACCTCTTCCCTGCAACCTATGAGTACCAAGATGAAACACCTCTTCGTGAAATTGTTGATCAAATGTTAGCAGCTATGGATGCAAACCTAAGAACTTATTATGAAACGATTCAAAGTCAAGGACAAACCGTTAACCAAATTTTAAGTTTGGCATCCTTAGTGGAAAAAGAAGGGTCTTCTGATGAGGATCGTAAGAATATTGCTAGTGTCTTTTATAACCGTATGCAATGGGGGATGCCTCTGCAATCAAATATTGCTATTTTATATGCAGAAGGTAAGCTAGGCGAGAAAATTTCCCTAGTTGAAGATGCTACGATCAACACTCAGATTGAATCACCTTATAATGTTTACACAAACCTTGGATACATGCCTGGGCCTGTCGTAAGTCCAAGCTTATCGGCAATTAAAGCGACCATTGAACCAAGCACGACTGACTATTTTTACTTTGTAGCAGATGTGACTACTGGTAAGGTTTACTTTGCTAATACTATTGAAGAACATAATGTTAATGTTCAGACCTATGTCAATGAACAGATTCAATCTTCTGCAACTGAATAAAAAAGAGAAACAAAATGATGTGCTCGGTCACATTGTTTTGTTTTGTTACCATAACAAAGAAAAGAGAACATATTAAAATGGCTGATAAAACATTTCCTATGACACTTGCTGAAAAAGAGCAATTGGAAAAAGAACTTGAAGAATTAAAGTTAGTACGTCGCCCTGAAATCGTTGAACGCATCAAGGTAGCACGCTCTTATGGCGACCTTTCAGAAAACAGTGAATATGAAGCAGCAAAAGATGAGCAAGCCTTTGTAGAAGGTCAAATTTCAACGATTGAACATCAAATTCGCAATGCCGAAATTGTTGATAGCGATGCGGTAGCTGCAGATGAGGTGGCTATCGGTAAATCTGTTACCATCCAAGAAGTTGGCGAAAAAGAAACAGAAGTTTACACCATTGTTGGTGCAGCGTCTGCGGATGTTTTTGCCGGTAAAATTTCAAACGAAAGTCCTATGGGACATGCCCTAATTGGAAACAAGATTGGGGATACCGTCACAATCCCAACACCAGCAGGAAGCTACGACGTTAAAATCGTCAAAGTTGAAAAAGCAAACTAATTTAGAATCCGTCTTTGAACGGATTTTTTTAATTTTCTCACGAATAGATAAGGGAAAGGAGTTAAGATGAAAAAAGTCATTATTCTATTAACCGTTTTAGTCAGCCTCATTTCCTTAAAGGGAATCCGTGCTGAAGAGAGCTCAAGTCCGCTTCCTAATGGACAGGAATTGCAACAGTTGTCTTTGAATGAGGTTAAACTAAAAATTCGACAGAAAGAATCCTTCTATCTCTTCGTGGGGCGTATGGATAATGTCAATGCTCAACTGGCCATGGCGCAGTTGCTCCAGGTACAGGAATTGACTGGAAAAGAAGTCTACCACTTGGATACCAAAGGTATCGAAACAAGGCCTTATCGTGCTTTTTCTAGAAAGTATGCTATCCGTTCTGCAGCTTATTTATCTCACTTTGAAAATCGTCAACAAGTGTCGGTCTATCATAACGACTGGCGGGCAGACGTGACTGATCTTATCGCTTATTTGGAGCAGGAGTAGCAAAAATCCCTTTGGAAAGAGACCAAAGGGATAAGATTTATCTAGAGCGTTGCTTACCAGCATTGCGTTTTTTAGTGTTTTTTGGTTTATGAGGTAGAACAGCTTGATTATTGGACGCTGGTGTGACATCTTTCTTGTAGCTAGAAGTAGCTGATGGACGGATCTTAGGAGGATTCTTTTCAAACTCCTCAGCGATTTTACGCTTATGATGAGGCCGCACGATGTAATTGACTATCAACTGTTGGACGATTTGGATAATACCACCGACAAGCCAGTAGAGGGTCACACCTGCAGGAGAGGTGAAGGAGAAGAAAACAATCATGAGAGGGCTCATGTACATCATGGATTTCATCTGTGCCCGTTGGTCTGGGTCCACTGCCAGCATGGAGAGATAAGACTGAAGGAAGTATAGCAAACCTACGATTACAGTTAAAACGATGGAAGGACTACCAAGGTCCATGCCTAGGAAGGTCGCCTCTGAAACCCCTGGCGTATAACGGGCAGCGTAGAAAATCGCTGTAAAGAAGGGCATCTGAATGAGAAGCGGTAAACAACCCATGCCACCAAGCATGGAAAGACCATTTTCCTTTTGAACAGCCATCATTTCTTGCTGGATTAAGAGCTGTTCTTGTTGGTCTTTGGCATTTTTCAGGCGTTCTTGGATAGGGTCAAGGATTGGTTTTAGGTGTTCGCGACGGACAGCTTGGGAACTAGCTTTCCAAGCTTGGTAAAGTCCTAAGGGAAAGATAATGGCCCGAACAATCAGGGTTGTCAGGATAATTCCAATCCCATAACCAAACCCTTGGTCTTTAGCAAAGTAAGTAATCAATTGGCCCATAGGGGCGACAAGAAGGTTGTAAACCCAACCTTCTCCTGTCGGGACACCGTTTTCGTTTTGGACACAGCCAGCTAGAAAAACGATAGCAAGTAGGCCTAAGCCTACTAGTCGTAGAAGTTGTTTCTTTTTCACAAATTAAATTTCCTTTTTTAAGATAATATTATTCTATTCTACCCTTTTTAGGCAAGTTAGACAAGTTTTAACCACCATTATTGTTTGACTTTGAAATCTTTATAATCGTCAAAATGAGCCATGGTTACATCAAGGTATGAAACGTGTGAAAAGGGAGTTGGTCCCTTTCGAATGTCATGGATGAATTGGCTGATTTTTTCAGGATGATCGGATTGGGCCAATATGGTCACTGTACCATCATCGTTGTTCCAAACTCGGCCGTTGATATCTCCAATTTCAAGAGCTAGAGACAAGACGCCCCAACGAAAGCCAACACCTTGAACACGGCCAGATGCGGTCATTTTTACTTTTTTCATAGGTTCATCCTCCTTTATGATATAATATCCTTATGGAAATTATATCATCTAGGGTTAATAATGCAATCAAAAACGCCAAAAAATTACAGCAAAAGAAATACCGGAAAACCAGCTATCTGATTGAAGGCTGGCATCTTTTTGATGAAGCAATAGCCGCTAATGCCATTATTGAAAAAATCTTTGTCACTCAGGAGCATGCTGACAAAGTGAAGAATTATCCGCAAGCTGTTCAGGTAACTGCAGAACTATTGAAAGATCTTGCAGAGAGCCCCTCGCCTCAAGGTATTGTAGCGGTTGTGACTCTTCCAGAACAGCAGATGCCAGAGCTACTTACAGGGCGCTTCTTAGTTCTTGAAGATGTCCAAGATCCTGGGAATGTCGGGACCATGATTCGGACAGCGGATGCAGTCGGTTTTGATGCGGTCATCGTTTCTGAAAAAACTGCTGATATCTACAATCTCAAAACGCTGAGGTCAATGCAGGGCAGCCATTTTCATCTGCCTATTTATCGAGTGGACACAGCAGAAGCACTGACAAGATTAAAAGCTTGTCAGATCCCGCTTGTGGCGACGACACTCTCTGAGCACTCCATTGATTACCGGGAGGTGCCAAAGACAGAAAGTCTAGCTCTCATTATGGGCAATGAGGGCCAAGGAATCAGTGAGGTAGTGGCACAGGAGGCTGATATATTAGTTCATATCGCAATGCCTGGAAGAGCGGAAAGTCTCAATGTGGCTGTTGCTGCTGGAATCCTCCTATTTCACTTCGTATAGCTGATATTTACTCGTTTTTATCAGGTCAGTCCTGAACCGCCCGATTAGAGATATAGGCTTAAAAATGGTATAATAATGATAAAGATTCTTTTCGGGGAGTTTGCGCAATCGTTGAGCGACCAAAGGAAAGAATCTGTAAGTGAGGTTTTGCCTATGCACTATACACAAGACAAAGAATTTATGGAATACATTGGGCAGCTGATTGAAAATCCCAGAATGAAGCGAATGGATCAGATTGTCCACCATCACCATTCAACGCGCTTAAAACACTCGATCAATGTTGCCTATACCAGTTATAAGATTGCTAAAAAATTTGGCTGGGATGCCAAATCCACAGCACGTGGTGGGCTCATGCATGATATGTTTTATTATGATTGGCGGACGACTAAGTTTAATAAAGGTCACGCTTGGATTCATCCGCGAATTGCCCTGCGGAATGCTCGAAAAATTACAACGGTTAACAAGTTAGAAGAAGATATTATTTTGAAGCACATGTGGGGAGCAACGATTGCCCCACCCCGCTATAAAGAGTCTTATATTGTGACCACAGTAGATAAATACTGGGCTGTCCGAGAAGCGATAACGCCCTATACAGAGGCCTTTAAACATCGTCGTCGCCCACATCTGTTCCACCGTCGTATATTAAAACGTTAAGTTAATTAAAAAGGATGAAAGAATGAACGATACTGCTATTCAGACACAGACTGGACTATCCAGTTTTTATGCTAAGATCTATGGATTTGTAGCCATGGGCATCGGTTTATCAACCTTTGTCAGTGGCTTGATGTTAACCGTTTTTCAAAACCATCTTGTTAACATGATTACAGGTTCTCCTTGGCGCTTGTACTTGATTATCTTTGCTGAGTTAGGCTTAGTGCTCTTTGCCTCAAGGGCTGCGGCTAAGAATAGTCCGATGGCTTTGCCATTGTTTCTCATTTATTCTATGGTGAATGGCTATACGCTTAGTTTCATTATTGCCCGTTATACGCAGACGACAGTTTTTCAGGCACTGTTGAGTGCGACTGTCATGTTTGCTATTATGGCTATTATCGGTGTGACCGTTAAGAAAGATTTGTCAGGGCTTGGTAAGGCTTTGATGGGAGCTCTAATAGGTATTATCATTGCGTCTATTGTCAACATTTTTATCGGTAGTGGGACCATGTCTTACATTATTTCTATCATCACTGTGTTGATTTTTGCAGGATTAATTGCTTGGGATAATCAGCGTATTCGCCAAGTGTATTTTGAGCTAGATGGTCAGGTACCAACTGGTTGGGCAGTCTCATTAGCCTTAAATCTCTATCTGGATTTTATCAACCTCTTTATCCATCTCTTAAACATCCTGTCTCGGAATGATTGATCAAAGAGCACTGAAACAGCCTAACGGCTGTTTCAGATTGAAGACAAAGTCTCTTTTGAAACTTTCCTTAGGTGATAACGGACGGTAGCGACTCCCTTCGGGATTCCAAGCCTAAGTTTTGAGCCTAAGGTCTCCAAACTTCCGAGTACCTGAAACTATTGCGTTTCAGGTACTTTTATCACAGCGGAAAGTTTCGATAATTGCTCGCTTAGCTCGCAAAAGATCATCTCTTTAAAACCTTGCTAGGACTTTGTAATGTCCTGTTGACAGAAAAACTAGGGTTTGTCTACGTTCTCAAACAGCCTAACGGCTGTTTTTTTTGATAATCGTCAGGGTTTTAATTGATTGAAAAATTTGGTAAAATAGCAATTAAGTTTGACGCTTATAATGGCTTTTTAAAAAGAGCTATTCATGATATGAGGAGAAGATATGACAAAAACACCATTTATTACCTTTGAACAGGCTGAAGAGCTGGCAAACCAATTTCCGACTCCTTTCCATCTTTATGATGAAAAAGGGATTCGGGAGAAGGCACGCGCCCTTAACCAGGCCTTTTCATGGAATAAGGGCTTTAAGGAATATTTTGCAGTCAAGGCGACCCCAACACCAGCTATTTTGAAAATCTTTCAAGAAGAAGGCTGCGGGGTGGACTGTTCCAGTTATGTTGAGCTCTTGATGAGCCAGAAGTTGGGCTTTAAGGGTCAGGATATCATGTTTTCTTCCAACAATACGCCAGCGTCTGAATACCAATATGCTGCTGAACTGGGGGGCATTATTAACTTAGATGCTTATGAAGACCTTGCTTTTGTCAAAGAAAGCCTCGGTGGAAAACTCCCTGAGACCATGTCCTGCCGTTTTAATCCTGGTGGTGTTTTTGCCATGGGGACAGATATCATGGACCATCCTGAGGAGTCTAAATTTGGCATGACCAAGGAGCAACTCGTCCAAGCCTTTAAGGAAATGAAGGCCGAAGGGGTGAAACACTTTGGCATTCATTCCTTCCTCGCCTCCAACACAGTGACCAATGATTATTATCCCACACTTGCCAAGCAACTCTTTGAATTAGCTGTTGAGGTGGTCGCTGAGACGGATGTCCATCTGGAATTTATCAACCTCTCCGGTGGGGTTGGGGTAGATTATCGTCCGGAGCAAAGGGCGAATGATATCTTAGCCATTGGTGAGGGTGTTCGTCGTGTTTATGAGGAGGTTTTAACACCAGCTGGTCTCGGTGAGGTCAAACTTTATACAGAGTTGGGACGTTTTATGACCGGGCCCCACGGTTTGATTTTGACCCGTGTCTTGCACCGTAAGGAGACATATCGTACCTATATTGGGGTTGATGCCTCGGCCGTTAACCTCATGCGACCTGCCTTTTACGGAGCTTACCACCACTTGACCAATCTGTCTAGTCAATCGCCCCAAACAGAGGTTGTCGATGTGGTCGGCTCGCTCTGTGAGAATAATGACAAGTTTGCCGTTAATCGGGAGTTGCCAGAGACACAAATTGGAGACCTTCTGGTAATTCATGATACGGGTGCGCATGGATTCTCAATGGGCTACCAGTACAATGCCAAGCTTCGCTCTGCAGAAATCCTCCTACAAGAAGATGGCAGTCCACGTTTGATTCGTCGCGCAGAAACACCAGAGGACTATTTAGCAACTGTGGCTGGATTTGATTTTGACCTGTAAACAATTATTATCTTAAAAGATTCTACAAGCAATTCGCTTGTAGTTTTTTGTTTTAAATAAGTTAGTAAGAAAGACAAAATTATTCCTTAATTATAGCGCTTACTTTTTTGCCAATTAATTTGGAAAAAATATCTACTATTCATTAAAACGTTTTCATATTATACTAGGACATATAGGAAAGGAGAAGATATGAAAGAACGTTCTACTCTGATACTTAATAAGTTACTTGTTTCCAAATTTCCTATCCCCCTAAAACGCTTTGAGTCAGATTTTAATGTCGGCTCTCGCACTATCCGAAATGATATTTCTGCTATTAATGACTTTTTAGCTGAAAGAGACTTTCCTTTAATAGTGTCGAAACGGACTCAAGGATTGAGCTTACAACTGACTGAAGGTCAAGAAAGGCAATTAAAGACGGAGTTAGAGATTGATGAAGCCAATGATTTTTTAAATCGCGAGGAACGTCATCTGGATCTGCTCTTAGATCTGGCATTTGGCGAGGAAAGTGTTTTTCTCAATAAAAAAGAAATGATTTACGGTGTTTCCAAGTCAACCATCGATGAGGATATGCGCCAGCTGAGGCAATTTTTAAAAACATACTCAATCGATGTGGTCAGTCATCCAAAGGACGGTTTATTGTTTGAAGGGAAAGAGTCCTCGATTCGTGTCATGCTTTTTACGATAGTGAGTCAGGAGTTGGCTAAGTCTCACAATCATTTAGAAGGCATCAAATCAAAAATCATCAATCGGTATATTCCAGAAGAATTATTGCAAAAGCTTGAAGCTATCTTTGATTTGACTATTTCAGATCGAGAAGACAGCCTCTATCGGACTTATTTTAATTTGTTTACTGCTATTTGGATTTTGAGATTAACCTTTGGGCATTATACTAATGAAAGTCAAGATGAGGAAGGGGACTTCCATCTTCCTGAGCCGCTGACCCACTATTTGAAACGGGTCAGGCAAGTCTTTCCTTTTCCAGTTTCTAAAGTTGAAAAGAACTATATTGCCTTTATTCTCAAAACCTTTAATATGCAGGTAACCGATAACCCTAGTAATTGGTTACAACTACAAATGTTAGTCATTCAGCTGATTCATTTTGTCGAAGAAAAAACCAAGATACCCTTTAATCAAAAAGAAGCCCAACTGCAAAAAGGATTATACCATCACATGATTGGTATGGTGGCTAGGGTCGAAAATGGTATTCAGCTAACCAACCCCTTGACGGATCGGATTAAACATAGCTATGATACCATTTATTTGGCTGTTAAGTCTTTCTCGGAACGCCTAAGTAAACTCTTTAAAAATGAGATTATTGATGATGAAATTGCTTTTCTGACCATTCATTTTTCGACAGCTTTAAGTGAAATTAATCAGGCCAGTCGTGGGGCCTTTCGAGCAGTTGTAGTTTGTAATCAAGGGGTAGCGACAGGAAAGTTGTTAGCTGAGAATTTAAAGGAGTTTTTCAACATTGACATTTTAGCTATTTTAAATTCCCGAGAAATTGATGTTATCCAGAAATTGGATGTGGACCTTGTATTTTCGACTATTGAAATGGATTATCGTGCTAAGCCCCTTTTGGTATTAGACTCGATTATCCAAGAAGATACAAAGCAGCGAATTCAGCAATTTTTAAATCTCCACCAAGATAAGCAAACGATAATTACCAAAAATACTGATTTCACGCAACTTTTTATGGATATTCTAAGGGTTATGGAAGAAGGTCAGACGGTCGATCAGAACACATACAAGCATATAGAAGAGTTATTTCAAAGAAATCATTTAAAGATTAATAAGAGAGAGGTTCAACCTATGATTGAAGATATTTTGACAGATGATAAAATTCTCATTTGTCAGGACAAAACCCAGTGGCGGGACGCTATTAAGTTTGTCGCCAAACCATTGAAAGAGCAGGGGATTATCAGCTCAGACTATATAGATGCCATGATTAAGAGTGTTGAGGAATATGGTCCGTACATAGTTATAGCTCCTGGTCTAGCCTTGGCTCACGCTAGGCCTGATGATGGCGCTAAGCAGTTAGGTTTGAGTTTAGCTATTTTTGAAGAACCTGTCTTATTTGAGGATGAGGACCAAGAAGATAAGTCTGTTCAAGTTGTCTTTTGCCTTTCAGCAATCGATGCCTTTTCGCACCTCAATGTGATGAAAAGCCTCGTTAATCTCATGCGTGATACTGATAAGATTGAACAGCTCTCTCAGGCGCGAGATATTGCAACCGTTAAACACATTTTATTCCACAAAAAGGAGGAAAACTAATGGGGAAAAAATTGGATATTTTATTTGTCTGCGGAGCAGGTCTTGGAAGTAGCTTTGCGGCTCAAATGGCAGCAGAGGATGTGTTAAATAAATACAACATTGACGCCAAATTAGACCACGTGGATATTTCAACAGCAGCATCTGTTCAGCCGGATATTATCATTACCGCTCAGAATTTCCAGAAGCAATTTGCAACATTTTCGATAGACGAAAGCAAAACAGCCGTCATTTATCTTAAAAACATTGTTTCTTCATCTGAAATTGAAGAAAAGTTAATCCCGGTTTTAAAAGAAAAGCAACTATTATAAAAGGAGATTAAAAAATGGGAATTGTTAATTTTATAATTAATAACATTTTAACGCAAGCAGCTATTACCATAGCTCTCATTGCCATGTTAGGTTTAATCCTGCAGAAAAAATCCTTTGGACAGGTCATTTCTGGAACCTTAAAAACACTTCTTGGGTTCCAAGTTCTTAGTGCTGGATCAGGAATTATCGTTGGTAGTTTGACGTATTTTGGTGAGATTTTCCAAAAAGGGTTCCATACGCAAGGGATTGTTCCATCGATTGAAGCCATTAATGGACAGGCTATGAACGACTTAGGCTTAGGGAGCGATATTGCCCTAACTTTCTTAGCTATCTTTATCTTTAACGTCATCTTTGCTCGCTTTACAAAATGGAAGTATATCTTCTTGACTGGTCAAGCTATTCTCTGGATGGCGACAATGACGACTGTTTTTGGTTATTTTGCCGGTCTTAGAGGCCTTGTTCTCATTTTAGTTGGTGGAATTGTTGGTGGTGCTTTTGCGGTTGCTATGCCAGCAATTGCACAGCCGATTATTCGCAAAGTAACAGGGTCAAATGATATTGCTCTTGGACATTTCTGTACGATTGGTTATTTGTTTGAAGCCGGAGTTGCTAAACTTTTTGGCGAAAGAGGCGAAAACAAGCGCTCCATTGAAGATATTGAATTACCAAAGGCTTTTGACTTCCTTCAAGACACTTATTTATCTGTCATGGTGGTTATGGTGCCACTTTATATCATTACGGCTCTCTTTGCAGGCCCAGATGCTGTGGACACAGGGAATCAACAATATGTCATGTATGCCTTCATGCAATCCATTCAATTTGTCGTTGGTGTCTACGTTCTACTAGCAGGAGTTCGCTTGCTCTTGGCTGAAATAGTTCCGGCCTTCCGTGGTGTTGCGATGAAACTAGTACCAGATGCTGTCCCTGCCTTGGACTGTCCGGTCTTTTTCCCTTACTCTCCTAATGCGGTTATTCTTGGCTTTATCACAACGACTATCGGGACTGTTATTGCAATGATTACTCTTCCGTTCTTTGGACTAGCAACCATTTTACCAGGAATGTTAACTAATTTCTTTGCAGGTGGGACTGCCGGTATCTTTGGTAATGCGGTAGGAGGCCGACGTGGGGCTATCATCGGTGGTATCGCTCACGGCTTCTTTATCACCCTCTTACCTGCCTTGCTTGTTGCAGCCTTTAATCAATTAGGTTTTGTAAATGCAACAGCAACGGATGTTGATACAGTCGTCGCAGCTCTACTATATGCCTGGATTTTGAGTCCAATCTTCAAAGTAATGGGTGTTTAACCTTGTGAGAAAGGAGGAAAGTCGATGTTTTCATTCTTTAAAAAGAAAGAAAAGGCGCCTGTTTCTGAACCTGAAAAACCAAATTTGACAGAGGATGACCGCCAAGAGTTATTGGCTAAGATTGAAGCTGAAAAAGCGTCGCAAGCCTCGTTAAATTCTGCAGAAGATTTGGCTAAATCTTACGAGAAAATTGGGTTATGGCAAGCAGAATTAGAGGAAATTGATGCTGCTATTGCTTCTCTGGAGGCAAGTCTTGAAAAACACTTGTCAATGGGAGAGGGCTATAAAAAGTTGATGAGCCTTTATAATCAGAAGCGTGCTCAAGCAGCCAAAGACAAGGACAATGACGGTATCGATTACTACATGTCCAAAATGGATGAGATGCGAAACATTGCCAAGAAATTAACATTGTCAAGGTAAGGAGTTGATTAGATGTATAAAACCATGAAAGAGGTTACTGATATTGCTGAAAAACTGAACATGACTATTGGTGCCTTTAATATGCATAATTTGGAAATGCTGCCAGATATGATTCGAGCTGCCGAGGAGGTAGGGGCCCCCATTATCATTCAAACCAGCATTGATACGGCTAAATATATTGGCTACTCAGTAGTCGTAGCAGTGGTTAAAGCGTTAGCCAATAATAGTTTGGTGGATGTGGCACTTCATCTAGACCATGCAAGAGACTTTGAGGCGATTAAAGATGCTATAGCAGCTGGATATTCAAGTATTATGTTTGACGGCTCTAATCTGCCCTTTAAAGAAAATATTGAGAAAACACGCCTAGTAGCAGAGTATGCTCATGCAAGAGGAGTTTCTGTTGAGGGTGAACTAGGAACCATCGGAGGGACAGAAGAAGGGATTTCGGTGGCTGAAAATGATAAAGTTTATACGAGACCAGACGATGCTGTCATCTTTGTTAACGAAACAGGGGTTGATGCCCTTGCAGTTGGTATTGGAACCAATCATGGTCAATTTAAGTCCAAAACGGATGTTCAAGTTCCTCTTTTAAAAGAAATTCATAGAGTGGTTGACGTTCCTCTAGTGATTCATGGAGGAACTGGTGTCAAAGAAGAAGACTATCCGGAATTAATCAATAATGGCATTCGCAAGTTCAATGTTGGAACAGAATTGCTGGTTAATTGGACACAGGAAGCTAAGGACGCTTTTGCTGAAACGGCAGTCAATAAGTCCCTTCGCCATAATATTATCCCTGCCAATCAAAAGGTTAAGGAGATTGTGAAACATAAAATGACTCTTTTTATGAACAGCAATAGTCCTCTTAATGTGAGCTAAGACTATGAAAAAATATTTGATCTTATTAGCAGGTCCTCCAGCGACAGGAAAGAGCCATTTAGTTAACTTAATCAAAGAAGTTCTTCCGAAAATCTATGCGGTATCTCCCGATGAATTCAAGGAAGATATGGCTGAAAGCGTAGGATTTGATAATCTGCAAGAAAAGGCCGTCCTAGAGGAAAAGGTTTGGCAGTATTACTATCAAGCCTTAGACCTCTACATGGCTGTTGGAAAACCCTTCGTTTTGACAGAGTATCCCTTCTCTTTTAAACAAAAGGATCGATTGCAGAGTTTGGCAGAAAAGCATTCTTATGAAATCATCACCATTCGATTAACAACTGATTTTGAAGTGCTCTGGCAGCGCCGTCGTCAGCGTGATCTTGATAAAAGCAGGCATTTGAGTTTTATCATGACGCATTTTCATCATGGCGATGAACTCGAGAATCGCCAGTTGGCAGATAATCATATCACTAAGGAAGCATTTTACCAGATTATTGAAGATCGTAGGTACAATGATTTCTCTCTTGGTAAACTTTATGAACTTGATGTGACTGATTTTTCAAAAGTTGATTACAGTTCCCTTTTAAACGATTTAAAAGCATTAACGTTTTGAGTTTAGAACGGGAGTGGGACAAAAATCGGTAACCGAATAGGTTCGATTTTGTCGTCCCACCCCCGCACAGTTGAGTAGGGCTGTAAAAGCTGATGAAATCAGCGAATTACAGGCCACTCAACCACTGCGTCTTGTTTAACTGATAATAAATTATTAAGAGGCTAGAACTTTTGTCCCAGCCTCTTTAAAATGAGTCCCTCTGATTCATACTATATATTGATGGACACTGTTAATTTCTTGAAATTTGCTGTCAAAAGGTCTACAATGGGAAAAAAGCTTGAGGAGGTTTTGAGATGAGTATGCTTTTATCTCCTGCAACTGTCGCAGGGTTAGACTTGAAAAATCGTGTGGTAATGGCACCGATGTGCATGTATGAGGTTCATGAGGAAGATGGTATTGCAACTCCCTTTCATTTTGCGCATTACGGAGCTAGAGCGATTGCTAACGTTGCCTTAATTATCCAAGAGGCAACAGCAGTCAGCCCAGAAGGACGCTTGTCTAATCGAGATTTAGGGATTTGGAATGACCAGCAATTGGAACGTTTAACAGATTTGGTTGATCAGCTCCATTTTCTAGGCAGTAAAGTTGGCATTCAGCTCGTGCATGCTGGGCGAAAGGCTAAGGATGTTGCAACTCCTTTGGCACCATCAGCACTGGCGTTTAATCAAGACTATGGGCAACCGGAAGCCCTGTCGCTAGCAGGTATTAGTGAAATAAAGGAGGCTTTTGTAGCAGCAGCTGCTAGGGCCCAACGAGCAGGTTATGATATGATTGAGCTTCATGGAGCGCATGGTTACCTGATTAACCAGTTTTTATCGCCACTGACTAATCAGAGAACTGACCAATATGGTGGGAACTTGGAGAACCGTTTTCGCCTACTCAAAGAAATCATAGAAGGGGTTAAAACCGTCTTTACGGGTCCGATTTGGGTTAGGCTATCGGTCAAGGATTACAGTCCTGGGGAGACGACGATGACAGAGTGGCAAGAGGTTGCTAGCTGGTTAGAAACTTTGGGTGTTAGTTGCATTGATATTTCTACGGGAGGAGTGATCGATGCTAGCCCAGATATCCCAGTTTATCAGGGTTATCAGGTCCCCTTTGCGACTAACATTAAACAAGTTGTAAGTGATGCTGCGGTTGCTGCGGTTGGGCTCCTTGATAACCCAGGACTTTGTGAGCATATTTTGCAGACTGGACAAGCTGATCTTATCATGCAGGGGCGGGCCCTGATTCGCAATGTCAATTGGTTGGCAGATGCTGCTGAAATCCTTCATGATAAAGATTACCAGCCCTACAATCACTCTTATATGAGAGGTCAGGTTCGCTAGCCTTAAACTGCCTGTGAAAATTTAAGGAAACAGCTTCTAGGACTTTCTTAATTTGCCTCTTTTTGGTATAATGAAAAGGATTAAAACTTAGGAGTGATTTTAGATGAATACTGGTTTAGCGATTTTATTGATTGTCCTTGCTTTGGCAGGTGGTACATTTTTAGGGGCCTTTTTGGTTCGTAAGCAAGTTGAAAAAGACTTTGCTGAAAATCCTCGTCTCACTGTCGATGCAGTGCGGGCTATGATGTCTTCAATGGGGCAAAAGCCTAACGAAGCCAAGGTGCAACAAGTTTACCGTCAAATCAAAGCGGCTCAAAAAGACGCTATCAAGAAAAAATAAGGATATGAGAAGGGACTGGGTTTTGCCCAGTCTCTTTTGGAGATTAAGCATGGACAATAGACCGATTGGTTTTTTAGATTCGGGTGTCGGAGGCCTCACAGTCGTCCGTGAATTCATGCGCCAATTGCCTCATGAGCGTGTTGTTTTTGTGGGAGATCAAGCAAGAGCGCCCTATGGACCGAGACCTGCTGAACAAATTCGGGACTACACCTGGGAAATGGTGCGTTTCCTCCTGACAAAAGATGTTAAGATGATTGTCTTAGCCTGCAATACGGCGACCTCTGTTGTTTGGGAAGAAATTAAAGCTAAACTAGATATTCCTGTCCTTGGAGTGATTCTACCCGGCGCTTCGGCAGCGATCAAATCAACAAAATCTGGTAAAGTTGGCGTGCTAGGTACCCAGATGACTATTACATCAGATATTTACCGTCAAAAAATTCAGGCGCTGTCACCTGAAACTGAGGTGACGAGTCTGGTTTGTCCTAGATTTGTGCCATTAGTCGAATCTAATGAAATGCATTCGAGTCTAGCAAAGAAAGTGGTCTACGAGACCCTCAAGCCTCTCAAGGGACAGGTGGATACCTTGGTTTTGGGATGTACACACTATCCCTTGCTACGCCCTATTATCCAAAACGCTATGGGGCCTCAAGTCAAGTTAATCGATAGCGGTGCTGAAACAGCTCGGGATATTTCAGTATTGCTTAATTATTTTGAAATCAATGCGGCGCGGGATGCTATCAAAACAAATCATCAGTTTTACACAACGGCCAGTCCAGATGCCTTTCAGGCAATCGCAGAAAGTTGGCTAGGTCAGAGGATAGAAGTGGAGCATGTTGAACTATGAGTCAAAAAATTTATGAATATAAAGACGAACATAATTGGTTTATAGGAGAATGGTCGCCCTATGAGGCTTCTATCTACTATCAGACTGTCCCTTTAAAGGAAGTTTCAATACTTGAAGACAGTCTGCGCTCTTTTCTGAACAAACTAGGTGAAAGGACTGGCGGACCAACATTGACTGTTATTCGTTATCAATCTGCAAATCTATTTTTAAATTTTGTGATTGATATGATAAATTCGGAACTGGGGCGAGAATTAAAAGCTAGTCAATTTAGAGGCGCTTTCTTAATATCTGAGCAGGATAAATTACACGGTATTCACATTCCCAAAGAGGGACTCAGTCTGTCTGCATTTTTGGGGAAAGACGATTCTCTTGGTGACAGCATTTTAGTCGCAACACGAAATGAAGGCAAGACTAAGGAGTTTCAGGAATTCTTCGCTAAGCTAGGCTATGGTGTGCAAAACCTTAATGATTTCCCAGAGCTGCCTGAAGTCGAAGAAACAGGCACAACCTTTGAAGAAAATGCCCGCTTAAAGGCGGAGACGATAGCGGAGTTGACAGGAAAGATTGTCCTTGCGGACGATTCGGGCTTGAAGGTGGATGCTCTGGGTGGTTTGCCAGGGGTGTGGTCGGCTCGTTTTTCAGGGCCAGATGCGACGGATGCCAAAAACAATCAGAAGCTATTGCATGAACTGTCCGTCGTCTTTGATCAAAAAGATCGTAGTGCACAGTTTCATTGCACGCTTGTTTTGGCAAAACCAGGGAAAGAGAGTTTAGTGGTCGAAGCAGACTGGCCAGGCTTTATTGCCTTTGACAGTCAAGGAGAGTATGGCTTTGGTTATGACCCCCTCTTTATCGTGGAAAGTTCTGGAAAGCGGGCGGCAGAATTGACCACTGAAGAGAAAAACACACAGTCTCACCGTGCCCTAGCACTGAAAAAACTCATGGAGGTCTTTCCAACATGGCAACACGATTGATCATTATGAGTGATTCTCACGGTGACCGTACTATCGTAGAAGAAATCAAAAAGCGCTATCAGGGCCAAGTGGATGCTATTTTTCACAATGGGGACTCTGAACTAGAAGCTAATGATGACCTTTGGAATGGCATTTATGTGGTCAAAGGCAATTGTGATTGGGCAGCCTTCCCAGAAAGGGTCACCCTTGATATTGCAGGGCTACGAATAGCTCAGACGCATGGCCATCTCTATGGTATAAACTATGGGTGGACCAGACTGGATTATTGGGCAGAAGAAGTAGAAGCAGCTATTTGCCTCTATGGTCACCTTCATATACCGGCAGCTGATATGCGCGAAGGGCGTCTCTTTATTAATCCTGGCTCAATCAGCCAGCCCAGAGGGATGATTCAAGAAAAACTGTATGCTCAACTGGATATTTACCCAGATCATTACCACATTGAATTTTTGGATCGCAATCACCAAACCTACCCAGCTTTAACAAGGGATTTGAAACGATGATAAATGCACATTTTAAAGAATTTTTACGGTCACAAGAGGAAACTTTTTTAACCCCAGCGGAAAATCTAGCCGTCCTCATTGATACCCATAACATGGATCATGCCAAGCTGGTCTTAACCCATATGGCTTATTCTCGCGTCCCTGTTGTGACAAAAGAAGGTAAATTTGTGGGGACAATTGGCTTGACAGAGATTATTCGCCATCAGCTGGAAAATGAATTGTCTGATGAAGACCTCAACCAAGATATCGGATCAATTGTTAAGACAGATGTTCTTTTTGTCAGTGATTTTTACAGTTTGACTCAGGTCATGCATGATTTGATTGATGAATCCTTTCTCCCTGTGGTTGATAAGGACGGTTTCTTCAAAGGCATTATCACGCGAAAGGCTATCTTAAAGGCTATCAATAGTATGTTGCATGAGTTTTCTGATAGCTATGATATCGAGGAAAAGCATGACCGCCATTGACGATTTTTTGAATCAAAAGGACTTATCTCACAATTCAGAAATGGCTTATCGCTATGATTTGGAGCAGTTCAGACAAGTTGTTGAAGGAAATATTGAAGCTGGAACCTTAAGGCATTACCAGCAGTTTTTGGGAGGTTTGAAATCAACAGCTCAAAAACGGAAATTATCGGCAGTCAATCAATTCCTGTATTTCCTCTATGAGACCGGACAGTTAAAACAGTACCATAAATTGAGTTTATCCGTTACAACGCGAATGGATCAAGTCATTCACAAGTCGAAACCAAAACTGATGGATTTGTCCATCTTATGGCAAGAAACAGCCTACGCTACTGGCCAACTTTTGGCACTGTTGATATGGCAACTGGGTCTACTGCCTAGTGAGATTCTTCAACTCAAGGCCACTGATTTAGAGTTAGACTTTAAGGTTATAACGGTTCGTCGTGGCTCGGATAAGCGTGTTTTGAAATTACCTAACCAGCTTCTCCCGTTTCTCAATAACCTCCCTAAGGAAGGTTTACTGTTTGCAAAGAATGAGCGCCCTTACTCTAGGCAATGGTTTTCTAATCAGTTGAACCTTTATTTAAAAATGCTTGGTTTAACTGAGCTGACTGCGCAAAAATTACGAGAACAATACATTTTAGAACAATTAGAGCGTGGGTTAAGTCTTGAACAAGTCGCTAAAACCCTAGGTTTAAAATCAACAGTCACACTGGAAAAATATTGGAAGTAATCCGTAAGCCAGCTGAGGAAAGTCTCTTATCCTCATAGCCTTTAAGAATTTTTTCATTCGGTTTTAGATTTTAGACGACAACTACAGCAAAAGGTGTAACAAAGCGGTGACGCTTGGTAATAAGAATGGATATAAAATTAAAAGATTTTGAGGGCCCCTTGGACCTCTTGCTTCACTTGGTCTCTAAATACCAGATGGACATTTACGATGTGCCGATCACTGAAGTCATAGAACAGTATTTAGCCTATATTGCAACCCTTCAAGCGATGCGGTTAGAGGTAGCTGGTGATTATATGCTGATGGCAAGCCAGCTGATGTTGATTAAAAGCCGAAAACTCTTGCCCAAGGTTGTCGCTGAAACACCTGAGGAAGCAGATCCTGAACTTGATTTGATCAATCAAATTGAAGAGTATCGGAAGTTTAAGTTACTGAGTCAGAAGTTGTCCAACCAGCATGATTGGCGGGCCCAATATTTCTCTAAACCCAAGCAGGACTTAGTCTATGAAGATGTCACCCTCAAGCGTGATAAGACGAGTGTTGATATCTTTTTGGCCTTTTCTCAGGTTATGACTGCAAAACAGGCTGAGTTTAAACGGAGCCACACGACGATTGCAGCTGATGACTTCAAAATTGAGGACATGATGGCCTATATCGAGTCTCGATTTGAAGAGCAACGAGAACTGCGCTTGGAAGATGTTTTCCAAGCTAGCCAATCCATGAGTGAGTTGATTACCATGTTTTTAGCAACCCTGGAATTAATGAAGACCCAGATGATAACAGCAACCCAAGAAGAACCTTTTGGGCCAGTGTATTTGAGAAAGGTAACCCATGAGTCGATTAGCTGAAATTGAAGCCCTGCTCTTTATTGCAGGGGAAGAGGGATTGAGTTTACGCCAGATGGCAGACGTTTTAGAACTCCCCCCAACTGGACTTAGCCAATCCTTAGAGAAATTGTCTCAAAAATATAAAGACGATGAGGAGTCCTGCCTGGCTCTCATTCAATCGTCTAATAAATACCGCTTGGTCACCAAGGAAAACCATGCTGACCTGTTGCGACGTTTTTCGAGAACTCCTATTAATCAAACCATGTCTAGAGCACTGCTTGAGACCTTATCAATAGTAGCCTATAAACAGCCAATTACGCGGCTTGAAATCGATGATATACGGGGCGTTAACTCTAGTGCAGCTCTGTCAAAATTGGTCACTTTTGAATTAGTCGCCTCAATCGGTACCAAAGATGTGATTGGACGTCCAAGACTTTATGCAACGACGGAACACTTTCTTGATTTTTTAGGCATTAATAGCTTGGATGAGTTACCAGAGGTGAGCGAGCTAGAGCTTGAAGGGGAAGAGAGTCAACTTTTCGTGGAACGAGCTGATCTTCCTGACGAGGATTTGGATGCTTTAAAAGATCTCGCAGAACGAAAAGAATCGGACTTGTCGGAAAAGGATCTGCCAGAGGCAGAAGGGCTTAGAGAGACAGAGTCAGCTGATTTTATTGCTGAGCCAGAGTAGGCCATGTCCTAGCTCTGCTATTGCCAAAAAGAAAAAGAGAAAGATAAATGCGTATCAATAAATTTATTGCCCATGCGGGTGTAGCGAGTCGTCGAAAGGCAGAAGAGCTTATTAAACAGGGGCTTGTAACAGTTAATGGTCAGGTCATCACTGATTTAGCTACAACCATTAAGTCTGGGGATCGTGTCGAAGTTGAAGGCACACCAATTTACAATGAAGAGAAGGTTTACTACTTGCTCCATAAACCACGTGGGGTGATTTCGTCGGTGTCAGATGACAAGGGGCGTCAGACAGTCATTGACCTATTGCCGCAGGTAAAAGAACGCATCTATCCAGTTGGCCGTCTTGACTGGGATACGACTGGGGTTCTAATCCTGACCAATGACGGAGACTTTACGGATGAAATGATTCATCCGCGTAATGAGATTGATAAGGTCTATGTGGCGCGTGTCAAGGGGGTAGCCAATAAGGAAAACCTTCGTCCGTTGACCCGTGGGGTGGTGGTTGATGGTAAAAAAACCAAACCTGCAGTTTATGAAATTTTGAAAGTGGACCCAGTGAAAGGTCGTTCAGTGGTTCAATTGACCATCCATGAGGGCCGTAACCATCAGGTGAAGAAGATGTTTGAAGCTGTTGGCCTTCCAGTGGATAAATTGTCACGGACACGTTTTGGGAATCTTGACTTGACAGGTCTTCGTCCAGGAGAAGCACGACGTCTCAATAAGAAAGACATTTCCAAACTTCACGAATTAGCTGTTCGTCAAAAATAATCATGAAAAAAGTACTCATCTCTTTGGTCCGTTGGTACCAAAAACGCATTTCACCTCTTAGCCCACCATCTTGTCGCTTCCAGCCGACGTGCTCGAATTACATGATAGAAGCCATTGAAAAGCATGGTCTTAAAGGGGTATTAATGGGGATTGGCCGTATTTTTCGATGCCATCCTCTAAGTTCTGTCGGAGACGATCCGGTACCGGATCATTTTACCTTACGTCGTCATAGGGCGTATAGAAAGTAGGATCTTATGTTTATTATTTGGGGTAGCAAGGGCTATCAAGATATTTTAGGGCAGCATGGTGCAATGATCGACTGTTCCCATTGCAATAACGCAGTTCAGATGCAGGTCATGGAGATCGGGCGACGTTTCACGCTTTTTTGGATTCCACTCTTTAAATATGGGCGTAAGTACTACCTGACCTGCCCGATTTGTGGCTATGGACATGAACTAACCAAGGAGCAAAAAGAGGCCTTGGTGAGGTAATGTTTAAAGAAAATCAAGAATTTTTCAGAAATTGCCGTAAAAAATAGTGCAAATCCCTTGACACCAGCTCTCAGAGTGATATACTAAAAAGTGAAATTGATTGGCTTACATCAAACCTGTTGTGATTTAAGTTAACCAATAGCTGACTACGCCAGTTGCTGAGCATGACTCCGACTGGCGTCGTTTATTTTTTAGGCAACCTTTTTTAGAGAGAGTTTTTAATAAGGATCTTTTCAACGCATTCTCCTGCCTATCACTCATGAAGGAACATTTCTTATGACACGAAATCACATCGTACTTTTTCAACCTCAAATCCCACAGAACACGGGCAATATTGCTCGGACCTGTGCAGCGACCAATAGTCCCCTCCATATTATTCATCCTATGGGCTTTCCCATTGATGATCGAAAAATGAAGCGGGCTGGCCTTGATTATTGGGATAAGTTAGAGGTCTATTTTTACGATTCGCTTGAGAATTTTTTGGAACAGTGCCAAGGACAGTTGCATTTGATTTCTAAGTTTGCTACCAAGATTTATTCTGAAGAGTCCTATGCGGATGATCAGGACCATTACTTTATCTTTGGTCGCGAGGACACTGGCCTACCAGAAGAGTTTATGAGAGCTCATTCTGAAGAGGCCCTCCGGATTCCCATGAATGATGAGCATGTTCGTAGCCTCAATGTGTCCAATACAGTTTGCATGATTGTTTATGAAGCTCTGCGACAGCAGCATTTTGCTGGGCTGGAGTTAGTACATACCTATGATAAAGACAAATTAAAATAAAGACGTTAACAAAGGCATCAGAAAAAGCCTCCTTCTCACACCATTTAGGCAGCAGAGGGAGGCCTTTGTGAGGTGTTAGCCAGTATCAATCATAAGGGGCGTCTTCGCGTTTGTATCAAATCAGTTGAGGAGTACTAAACGGATTTGGAAAATTCATGAAGCTTTCCATTAGGGCTCTTTGTCAACTGTAGTGGGTTGGTGAAATTTATCAATCATTTACGAATCTTTAAAAAAACAGGCACTTGCTCCATTTAGCTAGAGCGAGTTCCTGTTTTTTTGATTATTAAAGTGATCTGTCATTCTGTTATCGGCGCACTAGCTTAACAACAGCCTCAGTCCTTGCGGTGTGGGGAAACATGTCGACCGATTGGATATACTTGACTTCATAAGCCTTGACTAGCTTGGCGAGATCCTTAGCAAGGGTCGAGACATTGCAGGAGACGTAAACCATTTTTTCCGGTTTAAACTTCAGAAGGGTCTCCAGCAACTTGTCATCGATCCCTGTTCGTGGTGGGTCCACGATGAGAGAGGTGGCGCGGTAGCCTTCTTTGTACCATTTGGGAATGATAACCTCCGCAGGACCAGCCTCATAGTGACTGTCCGTAACGCCTAAGCGCGCAGCATTTGCCCTAGCATCCTCAATCGCTTCAGGAATAATATCCATCCCTCTGATAGAGGCCACTTTTCCAGCAAAGGCGAGACCGATGGTGCCAACCCCGCAGTAGGCGTCAATGAGGTGATCGTCTGGGGTCACGTCTAAGGCCTTGACGGCTTCGCCGTAAAGGATTTGGGTCTGCTTGGGATTGAGTTGGTAAAAAGCGCGTGGAGACAGGGAGAAGCGGTAGTCCAAAACCCCTTCTTCGATGCTATCCTTGCCCCAGAGAATCTTGGTATAGTCCCCGTAGATCTCGCTGGTTTTGGACTTGTTCAAGTTAAAGGCAATCGTCTCGATCTGAGGAAAAGCCTTGGTCAGGTCACGGATGACAAAGTCAAGGTTGACCGGTTTTGAAGCGATGAAGATAATCTGAACTTGGTCGGTCGCATCAGCCTTTCGAATCATGACTGTTCGGACTCCGGCAATCTTACGCTCATCGTAAATCGGCACATCGTAGCGGGTCAGCAGGAGACTGATCTGATTGATGATGGCTTGGGTTGTCTCGTCCTGCACCAAGCAGTCTCTCAGCTCGATCAGGCGGTGAGAATTTTGCTGGTAGAGGCCAGCGACTACCTTGCCCTTGAATTTCCTAACTTGAAACTGTAGCTTGGCCCGGTAATGGGTCGGATCGGCCATCCCAATCGTAGGACGGATGTCAAAGTTTTCATAGCCTTGGGGTTGGAATTTTTTTAGGGCTTGACGGAGCAAATCTGTTTTGAAATCCAGTTGCTTATCGTAACGCAGGTGCATAATTTGACAGCCCCCGCAGGCCTGATAGACCGGACAAGCTGGCTCCACTCGGAATTTAGACGGCTTGTTAATTTTAAGAAGTCTAGCCTGCGCATAATTACGCTTGACCTCAGTGATTTGGCAGAAGACCTCCTCACCTTTGAGAGCCCCATCGACAAAGACCAGGGTTTTCTTATAAAAGCCAATGCCCTCGCCATTGATGCCGAGACGCTTGATTTTAAGAGGTATGTTTTGTTTAATGGTTAAAGTCATACCTTTATTATAACATGGGAAGAGAGAGTGTGGAGGGAAAAGGGTATTTCTGTGACTCAAGAACGTTCGGTTTCTTGAGGAACGCTTACATTTTTTGTAAAAAGCTATTGACAGCTGTCTAAAAACGTGTATAATTAAATTCAAATCAGAAAAGTAATCAAGGATTTGTTTTCAGGGAGCTTGTGGTTATTGTGAACAAGTAGCAGGTCATGGTGAAATTGGGCTGATTGTTAATAATGGGTTCTAACACATGTGAATCCGGTAGGCACCCCTTACCGTGCAGCTCCTTGTTGGAGGAGATTGAGATGATGGGATAGGACTATCCAATTGAGCCCATCAACCGAGGTGGTACCGTGTTATTTTACCATAACGCCCTCGCATACACTAAGTATGCGAGGGTTTTCTGTTGCTCTTAGTAACTTGGCTTTTAAAAAAAGACAAGTGCTTAGAGCAACGGATATAGCTTTCCGCAGGAAAGACTATGTTCACCCCCCTCTTAACGATTGCGTAGCAGCTTTTAGAGAGTTATAAACTGACTCGAAGAGTTTGATAAATTCTAACTCTATTACCAAATGAAACAAGGAGAATCTTATGAAGCGCACATTACCAGCAGATGTTTTAAGTCCGATTTTAGCTTATATGAGGATAAAAGGGGAGCATAAGGTCATCCTTGAAAGTATTCCTCGTGATAAGGAGACGGCTCGTTACTCTATCCTAGCCTATAATCCTGTCTACGAAGTCTGCTTTCAGAATGGGGTGTTGACGGTCAATGATGAGGCTGTTGACGGGGATCCCTTGGTTGTGCTGAATCAACTAACCTTGGCTAAACCTGAAAAGACAGACCTGCCTTTCAATGGTGGGGCCCTTGGGTTTGTCGGTTACGACATGATTGGTCTTTATGAAGCGATTGGCACTATTCCTGAGGATACTATTGGGACACCGGACATGCATTTCTTTCTCTATGAGTCTTATATGATATTCGACCATAAAAAGGAAGTGATTCACCTTGTTGAAGATGTCCTCTATACCGAGCGTAGTCAGGAAGACTTGGCAGAGGCCCTAGAGGCTATTATCAACCAATTGAAGCAAGCGAGTCCTCAGGAATTTGCTCCTAAGGTGATGGACAAGCTGGCCTTTACAAACCATATCGACCAAGATGAATTTGAAAACATGGTTATTAAAGCCAAGGACTTGATCAGGCAAGGCGATATGTTCCAATGTGTCTTGAGCCAACGTTTCTCGGCAGATTTAGCAGGTGAACCGTTTGCCTACTATCGCAATCTGCGTGTGTCAAACCCATCCCCTTATCTTTATTTCTATGATTTTGGGGACTACCAAGTGATTGGGGCCAGCCCAGAGAGCCTGGTTTCGGTTAAAAAAGGTGTAGTGGTCACCAATCCCATCGCTGGTACAAGACCAAGAGGGATCGATGAAGAAGAAGATCGCCGGCTGGCAGAGGAGCTTCTAGCAGATGAGAAGGAAGTAGCAGAGCACCGTATGCTGGTTGACCTAGGGCGCAACGACATTGGAAAAATCGCTAAGAATGGAACGGTTGAGGTCAGCAAATACATGGAAGTTGAGTATTTCCGTTATGTGATGCACTTGACCAGCCTTGTCAAGGGAGAATTACGTCCCGACTTGACGGCCCTTGATGCCCTTAAATCAACCCTGCCAGCTGGCACCGTCTCTGGAGCTCCCAAGATCAGGGCCATGCAACGGATTTATGAGTTGGAAAAGGAGAAACGAGGCGTTTATGCGGGTGCTATTGGTTATCTCTCTGCAGATGGTGAGATGGATTTTGCCATTGCCATCCGGACCATGGTTTTGAAAAATGGGAAAGCCTACGTCCAGGCTGGTGCTGGTATCGTGAACGATAGCGTGCCCACTAATGAGTACCAGGAGACCTTAAACAAGGCTAAGAGCATGATGAAGATTGGAGACAGCCATGATATTAGTTATTGATAATTATGATTCCTTTACCTATAATTTGGTGCAATACCTTGGCGAATGTGATCAGGTTATCGTTCGTCGCAACGATGATAAAGACCTCTACAGCTTAGCAGAAGAGGCAAATGGCCTAGTCTTTTCACCAGGACCAGGCTGGCCGGCAGAGGCTGGACGGATGGAGCAGCTGATCAAAGATTTTGCTGAGAAAAAGCCTATTCTAGGGATTTGTCTTGGCCATCAAGCCATTGCAGAGGTCTTTGGAGGCCGTCTAGGACTCGCTAAGCAAACTATGCATGGCAAGCAAAGTCAGATGGAGCAGTTGATAGGTTCTCCTTTGTTTGAAGGATTACCAAGAGAAAGTGCCATTATGCGCTACCATTCCATCGTCATCGAAACATTGCCTGAGAGCTTTGACGTGGTCGCAAAAACCTGTGATGACCAGGAAATCATGGCCATTCAGCATCACAGGTTACCGATATATGGCCTGCAGTACCATCCGGAAAGTATTGGTACAGAAAACGGCTTAACGATGATTCACAATTTTGTAAAGGTGGTTAAGGACTATGAAAGAAATCTTTGAAAAACTCGTATCTGGAGTAGATTTGAAAACAGCAGAAGTCGAAGGGGTGTTTAGGGATATTTTGGATGGTCAGGTTTCTGAAAGCCAGATTGCAGCCTTGCTTTTTGGCTTAAAAGCAAAAGGAGAAACACCTGAAGAAATAACCGGTGTTGTCAAGGCGCTTAAAAGTCATGCTGTGCAACTACCTGAGACCTTCTCTGATGCCATGTGTAACTGTGGAACAGGCGGCGATCAGTCATATAGTTTCAACATCTCAACAACGGCTTCCTTTATTCTTGCTGCCGGTGGTATACGTGTCGCTAAAGCTGGTAATCGCTCGATTTCCTCGAAGTCAGGATCAGCAGATGTCCTAGAAGCACTTGGGATAAACGTTGCGGCAGAACCCGACGTCCTTGCTAAGGCCCTTAATGAGGTTGGAATGGCCTTTATCTTTGCCCAGTCCATGCACCCAGCTATGCGCTTTATCGGCCCGGCACGTAAGGCTTTAGGCCTTCCTACTATCATGAATCTGGTTGGTCCTCTTGCTAATCCCTTAAACTTGGAAAGCCAACTGATGGGGATTTATCGGGAAGACCTCCATTTAGCAGTTGCTAAAGTCATGCAAGATTTAGGTCGAAAACGGGCCCTGATCATCACTGGACCAGATCATATGGATGAAGCAGCCTTATACGGGACCAACACTTATACCCTTTTGGCCGATGGGCAAATTAGTCAAGATAGCTTTAGCTGTGCGGATCTTGGGATGGAAAAAGTCACCTTGTCTGACATTAAAGGTGGCGATGCTAAGGAAAATGCCGAGATATTAATCAGCGTTTTGAAAAATGAACCCAGCCCTTATCTTGAAACGACAGTCTTAAATGCTGGTTTAGGCTTCTATGCGAATGGCCGCGTAGACAGTCTTCAGGCTGGTGTTGCCCTTGCTAGAGACCTCTTAGCGGATGGGTCTGCTTACCAAAAATTAAAAGACCTACAGGAGGTGCAACGATGAGTCAACAATTTCTACCAAATATCCTTGCAGCAAAAACTGAGGAGGTTGCCCAATTACTTGAGGAGCAAGTAGGAAACCTTCGAGAAACCTATCGGTTTTATGATTATCTCAAAAATCATTCTGACAGGTTGCAAGTTATTGCTGAAATCAAAAAAGCCAGTCCCAGTCTTGGAGACATTAATTTGGAAGTGGATATCTTGGCTCAGGCACGCGCTTACGAGTCAGCAGGTGCTGCCATGATATCCGTTTTGACAGATGCCGTCTTCTTTAAAGGAGATATAGCTGATTTAAGAGCTGTTTCAGATCAGGTCAATATTCCGACCTTGGCCAAAGACTTTATCATAGATGAAAAACAAATCATTCGTAGCCTTAATGCAGGGGCAACGGTTATTCTCCTCATTGTAGCAGCCCTATCTGAAGAACGGCTAGGCCAACTATACCAGTATGCTACTCAGTTAGGCTTGGAAGTGTTGGTTGAGACCCATAATTTGGAAGAGCTCCAAATCGCTCACCGAATTGGTGCCCAGATTATTGGGATTAATAACCGGAATTTGACCACATTTGAGACAGATTTAAATACAAGTCTGACATTAGCAGACCACTTCATTGATGGGCCCGTCTATATTTCAGAATCAGCCATTTTATCCGAGAACGAAGCCCGTCAAGTAGCTCCTGCCTTCAGTGGTATTTTAGTAGGAACAGCACTGATGCAGGCTGCTTCTCCGGCTCAACGATTAAAGGAGTTGCGTATTGACAAAGGTTAAAATATGCGGGGTTAAAACCCCAGAAGCTGTCAAAGCAGCTGTGCAATCCGGTGCGGATTTTGTCGGGTTTGTATTTGCTAAAAGCAAGCGTCAAATTTCTCTATCACAAGCCCATCGTTTGGCCCACTGGATCCCTGCTTATGTCCGTAAGGTCGGTGTCTTCGTTTCGCCTAGTTTAGAGGAGTTACAAGAGGCGATTAAAACAGTACCCTTAGATATGGTCCAGATTCATGGAGATTTTGATAGTCATCTGGGGGAAAGGCTTACTGTCCCTGTTATAAGAGCAGTGCAAATGACGGGCGAGACCTGTGATCTAGAGAGTGACTCAGAGTTTGTCCTTTTGGATGCTCCGGTAGCCGGATCAGGGAAAACCTTTGACTGGAGTAGGCTTGACAGCGTTAACTTAGAAAGTTCTTTCTTCATGGCAGGTGGCCTCAGTATTGATAATGTTAAGGAAGCCATTGAGCGTTTTAAGCCTTTTGCCGTAGACGTTTCCAGTGGCGTCGAAACCGATGGCGTTAAGGATATTGATAAAATCAAACAATTTACAGAAAAGGTGAAATATGACTTATAATCAACCAGATCAAAAAGGTTTCTTTGGGCAATATGGTGGGCGTTTTGTCCCAGAAACACTGATGACAGCAGTATTAGAGTTAGAGGCCGCTTACGAAGAAGCTAAAGTAGACCCAAATTTTCAAAAGGAGTTAGACCAACTGCTTAAACATTATGTAGGGCGTGAAACACCTCTCTATTTTGCTAAGAATCTAACAGATCATCTCGGTGGTGCAAAAATATACCTTAAGCGTGAAGACCTCAATCACACTGGAGCCCATAAAATTAACAATGCTCTAGGACAAGTACTCTTGGCTAAGCGGATGGGTAAAAAAAGAATCATTGCTGAAACCGGTGCAGGTCAGCATGGTGTGGCAACAGCAACCGCAGCAGCGCTCTTTAATATGGATTGCACCATCTACATGGGAGAAGAAGATATCAAACGCCAAGCACTCAATGTCTTTCGGATGGAATTATTGGGTGCAAAAGTTGAAGCTGTCACAGATGGCTCACGCGTCCTGAAAGATGCAGTCAATGCAGCGCTCAGAGCCTGGGTGGCGCAAATCGAAGACACGCATTATGTGATGGGATCAGCCCTTGGACCAGCACCCTTCCCTGAAATTGTCAGAGATTTTCAGAGTGTCATTGGACGAGAGGCAAAAGTTCAGTTTGCCCAGCAGACTGGTCAAGAACTGCCAGATGTTATCATGGCCTGCGTTGGTGGGGGCTCAAATGCCATCGGACTTTTCCATCCCTTTGTAGAAGATGAGAGTGTCCAGATGATTGGTGTTGAAGCAGCTGGTAAAGGGCTTCATACAGAAGAACATGCTGCGACATTTGCCAAGGGACGCCCAGGTGTTCTTCATGGAGCTTTGATGACGGTCTTGCAGGACGAAGCCGGACAGATTATGGAGGCATTTTCGATTTCAGCAGGCCTTGATTATCCAGGAATTGGGCCTGAGCATTGCTATTTTAACGAGATTGAAAGAGCCAGCTATGTCAGTGTCACAGACCAAGAAGCCCTTGAAGGGTTTCAAACCCTGTCTAAGCTAGAAGGTATTATTCCCGCTCTTGAGTCTAGTCACGCCATTGCTCATGCCCTTAAATTAGCACCAGAGCTAGGTAAAGATAAAAGCCTGTTGATCTGCCTATCAGGGCGGGGAGACAAGGATGTCGTTCAAGTCAAAGCGATACTAGATCAGCAAAAGGAGAATGAGGCATGAGCAAACGTTTAACCAAAATCTTAGAAAATCGCCTAGCAGATGGCCACCGCATCATTGTGCCCTATATTATGGCTGGGGACCATGAAAAAGGACTGGACGGTCTACAAGACACGATCACCCTTTTAAGTGAGGCTGGTGCAGCGGCCATTGAGATTGGTATTCCTTTTTCGGATCCTGTTGCTGACGGTCCTGTGATTGAGGCGGCAGGTTTAAGAAGTTTGGCTAAGGGGGTTACCTTAGCTGACATTATCAAGACCTTGAAAACGATAGACAGCCCAGTACCTCTTGTGATGATGACCTATTTGAACCCGCTCTATCAGTATGGTTTAGAAAGGGTTGTGACAGATTTGAAAGAAACATCTGTTAAAGGTCTGATTATCCCAGATTTACCGCATGAACATACAGATTTGCTAAAACCACTTTTAGAGGGGACAGATCTTGCTTTTATCCCACTGGTCAGTTTGACAACAGGGCTTGAGCGTCAAAAGACTTTAGTCGCATCGGCAGAAGGATTTGTCTACGCTGTTGCCATCAATGGGGTGACTGGAAAAACAGATCAGTACCGAGAAGATTTAGACAAGCACTTAGCAACTTTAACTGAACTGTCTCCCATTCCAGTATTAACCGGTTTCGGGGTATCAACACAGGCAGATGTGACTCGCTTTAACAAGGTATCTTCTGGGGTTATCGTGGGCTCTAAAATTGTAAAAGACCTCTTTGAAGGAAAGCAAGATGACGTCAAACAATTTGTTCAAGAAGCCAGCGCTTCTGCTAAAGATTAAATCAATATAAGCTCCTAACATTAGGCCTCTTTTGGGCAATTTCAGACTGAGGTGTGTAAGCAGCAGTTCAGAAAAATAGTTAGAGAAGGTAATGCCTCGCTATTAGCTTTCCCATAAGAAAAGAGGCTATCAAAAACACCCTTTTTGACTAAAATCTGATATACTAATAATAGTTATTTGGAAGGAGAGAAGCTGACATGTCGAAGATTAAAATCGTTACAGATTCTTGTATTAGTATTGAACCTGAGGTGGTTACAAATCTTGGAATCACCATTGTGCCGCTGTCTGTTATGGTCGATGGGGTGCTTTACTCAGACGATACTCTAAAGGAAGGGGAATTCTTGCAGCTGATGAAGAATGCTAAAGCTCTTCCTAAAACGAGCCAGCCTCCTGTTGGTCTTTTCGCCGAAACCTATGAAGCCATCAGTGATTCAGAAGATGAGGTAATCTCCATCCATACCTCCCATGCTCTGTCTGGGACAGTCGAAGCGGCTCGTCAAGCAGGTTTACTGGCTAATCGTGAGGTGACTGTTGTTGACTCAACCTTTACCGATCAATGCCTAAAGTTTCAGGTCGTTGAAGCTGCTAAACTGGCTAAGGCTGGAGCGAGTAAGGCTGCTATTTTGGCCAAAATTGAAGAAGTGCGCAGCAAGTCGCAACTCTTTATCGGCATTTCAACCTTGGAAAACCTTGTTAAAGGTGGGCGCATTAGCCGTGTTTCAGGGATGATGAGCTCCCTCTTGAACATTAAGGTTGTCATGGAAATGGTTGACCACCAATTACAGCCAATCTTAAAAGGTCGAGGCACAAAAACGTTTGCAAAATGGCTAGACTCATTTATTGCACAGGCTGAAAAAGGTGGCAAAAAAGTGGCTGAAATTGGCATTTCTTACGCAGGGGTCAAGGATTATGCCATGGAGATGAAAGATAAGCTTTCCCATTTAGTAGCTGAGGAAATTTCTGTTCTTGAGACAGGGTCTATCATCCAAACCCATACGGGAGAAGATGCTTGGGCAGTTCTGGTGCGTTATGAATAAGCGAGAGGCATGGACTGCTCTTCTTGGGCTAGTGGTGAGTTTTGGTCTAGCCTACTTCTTTTTTCAACAGGTTATTCCAGAAGCCCAGCCCTTGTTATTACGATCAACTCCGGTTGAAGAAAGAACGGAGCCTTTTTATTATGTGGCTTTAGGAGACTCTTTAACAGAAGGGGTTGGGGATTCTACTAGTCAGGGAGGCTTTGTCCCTCTGGTCAGCAGTAACCTGTCCCTTCAATATGGTTATGAGGTTGAGGCAGAAAATTATGGTGTTGCTGGCAATACCAGTAAACAGATTCTAAAACGAATGGCTGAGGATACAGCTCTTCAAGAGAGTCTGTCTAGAGCCGATTTGATGACCCTATCGGTTGGGGGAAACGATGTCATGCGGGTGATTCGAGACAATCTCGATAGCCTGACGGTAGAAACATTCGAAGAACCCGCTCAAGCTTATAGCAAACGCCTAAGTCAGATTATCACTCAAGCACGCTCTGAAAATCCGTCACTATCTATCTATGTCCTAGGCATCTATAACCCTTTTTATCTCAATTTCCCGGAAGTGACGGAAATGCAGTTGGTCATAGATAATTGGAATACAACGACTGAAGAGACGGTGGCTACGTTTGAAGGGGTTTATTTCGTGCCGATCAACGATCGCCTCTATCGGGGAATCGATGGCCAAGAAGGGGTGACCGAGAATCAACAAGGTCAGACCGTCGTCGTGAACGATGCTCTTTTTGAGGGGGATCATTTTCACCCTAATAATGTAGGGTATCAAATCATGCAAGCAGCAATTATGGAGAAAATAGATGAGACGCATCACATTTGGCAAGAGGATTAATAGTTGGAAGTGGCTCTTTATTGGTTTAGTCGGCGTGCAGTTGGCCCTAGTGACAGTATTTTTTCTAAGAGCGCTGACGCCTAGAGAAGCAGTGCGCACACCACAAGAGGTTCCAACTAACTTTCAAGTAGGGACTTTTTCAACAACACGGGATCAGCTTAATGCGGCCATAGATGCTTATCTAGAAGACTTCCAGTCGGAGACCTTTACCTATGATGTTTACGTCACCGAAAAGCGGGTTGTGTTTGAGGGGGCTTATGAAATCCTCGGTGCTCGCATACCACTTTACGTCTATTTTTCACCCTATCGCGAGGACTCGGGTGCGATTGTCCTAGAGGTTAATGAGGTTTCAGCAGGCACCTTATCTTTGCCAAAATCGGAGATTTTAAAATACATCAGCAAGAACTACAAGCTACCCAAAGCCATTCTAATTGACCCAGAAACAGGAAAGATAACTGTAGACCTTCCTAATCTGGAAAACAAATTTGACATGGCCGTTAAAGCCCGCAGCATCGACCTGTACAATGATCATTTGATTTTTGAAATCTTCCATAAATAAACGGCCTTCAGATTTATCGACAGGAAACATTTTCAGGATTTTGTACTATCAATTTTGGAATTTTTTCAAAAAATAGCCCAAAATAATCCAGAAAAGACTTTTATTGCTTGACCTAATAGGTTTTTTAAGATATGATAGTATTTGTTAGAGCGAAAGCTCATCAATAATTTTTGGAGGATTTAGCACAATGGCTAATAAACAAGATTTGATTGCAAAAGTAGCAGAAGCTACAGGTTTGACTAAGAAAGATTCATCTGCAGCAGTAGATGCAGTATTTGCTTCAGTATCAGATTACCTTGCAGCTGGTGAAAAAGTTCAATTGATCGGCTTTGGTAACTTTGAAGTACGTGAGCGCGCTGCCCGTAAAGGTCGCAACCCACAAACTGGTAAAGAAATCACTATCGCTGCTTCAAAAGTTCCAGCATTCAAAGCTGGTAAAGCTCTTAAAGACGCAGTTAAGTAATTCAATAAGAAAAAGCCTATTGTATCAAGCTTTATAGCCTGTGCAATGGGCTTTTTTATATGTTTTGGGGCATTTTTGGGGCATGAAATCAGTAGTTTTCCATGATTTCGGCGATGTTTGTCTTCATCTTTTTGGTTACATGGGTATAGATTTGAATAGTCGTCTTAGAATCGGCATGGCCAATACGATCCATAGGGTTTAGACTAAATCCGCTTGATAGAAAAAACCCGTCAAAGCAATTCATCATTTGACGGGGAATATAATTTCAGTTAACCTTGTCGCAGGTCTTCTAGGATAGCTTTAGCTTGGGCTAGGTTGGTATGCTGGCTTTGCCGCAGGTGTTGGGCAACTTGTTCAATTTCGTCTCCTTCAGCTCCAGCAAGCATGGCTAGGGACTTGGCTTGGAGTTTCATGTGACCCGCTTGGATTCCCGTTGTTACAAGAGCCCTGAGAGCCGCAAAGTTTTGGCAAAGGCCCGTTGCAACGACAAGACCAGCTAAGGTTTTAGCATCTGGATGATTGAGGAGGTCAAAGGCTGCCTTAACCTTTGGATTAAGGCCGATGGAGCCACCAACAGTGGCAATCGGCATAGGAAGCGTCAGTTGACCGATCAGGTAACCATCGGTCATTTCCCACTTGGCAAGCCCTCGGTATTGGCCGTCTTGACACGCATAGGCATGACTACCGGCTTCAATGGCTCGCCAATCATTTCCTGTCGCTAGAACAATAGCGTCAATACCATTGAAAATACCCTTATTGTGGGTTGTTGCCCTGTAGGGATCAATCTGTGCTAGGCGACTCGCCAGAGCGATTCGGTTAGCTGTTTCGATGCCACCGGGTAGAGTTGCAGGATCGATTTGGCAGCTAGCGGTAACTAGTGCGTCTGTTGCGTAGTTTGATAATATAGCCATGAGGGCTTGTCCGCCAGTTAACTGGGTGAGGTAACCTTTGATGGCCTCGAGCATGGTATTAAGAATATTAGCACCCATGGCTTCTTGGACATCTGTGTGGAGATAGACGATGAGAAATTCACCCTTGACTTCGGTTGTGAGATACCTAGCACCGCCACCTCGCGCAACGATAGAGGGATGAGCTTCATTGGCAATGGTCAAGATATCGTTCTGGTGTTGCTGGAGTTGAAAGAGGGCTTCAGCTAAATCTGTCACCTCATAGAGAGCCACTTGACCAATCATGAGGCGCTCGTGTATTTCTGCCTTAAAACCGCCTGATTTTCCAATGAGTTTATTGGCGTAATTGAGGGCAGCAACAACAGAGGGCTCCTCTGTGACCAAGGGAATATGGTAAAACTGGCCATTAAGGAAAAATTCGGGAACGACACTCATGGGTAGAGCAAAGGTACCGACATGGTTTTCAGCCATTTGACCTGCAGTGCTCTCAGGAAGATTATCGTCCTGGTTTAGGGTAAGGTAGGATTCTTCTGAAAGCCCCTTTTTCAGCAAGTCGATCCGTTCTTGGCGTGTTTTTTTATGAAAGCCGCTATATGAAGACATAAAAACTCCTTTGTAATCATTGAGTTAGGGAGTTGGTTTCCTATAGTAGGAAATCATTTGCCCTTCTGAGATGGGAACCATACCGATGGATTGGTAGAAAGCATTCGCCGTGGTATCATAGAGATCCGTGTTGAGCTGGAGCATGCGAATATGGGCATACGTCTCCCAAACGGTTTGCAACAACTGGCGACCAATGCCCTGTTTTTGATAGTCAGGGTCAACCAGTAAATCTTGGATTAGAACGATATGTTGGCCGTCTCCGACACAACGAATAAAGCCCACCAGCTGATCTTCAACAAAAGCCCCTAGGACGAGTAACGACTGGTCAAAGGCTGGTGCTAAGAGACTGGCGTCTTGCAAATAAGTGGACCATCCAACAGCTCTATAGAGGTCCTTGACAGGTTTGCTTTCATCCTTATAGTTAAAGGGTTTAATAATCATGGTAGTTCTCCTTGCTGTTATTATAACACATCTTGATGCTTGAAAAGAGAAAGAATACTATCCTTTTTAACGGTGAAAAATAGGGGAATAAACCTCTTTTTTAGACCTGTCACTGCTCAATTTTACCTTTACAAAATAAGAGATTTGACATACAATGATAAAATGACAAATGAACTGATATTAAGAAGTATACAATTACTTTTGATTGGCTTGATTATATGGGTCGTTCTACTGATTAGAACCCATGTGCTAGCCCATAAGATTAACCTAAAGGAACGGTTTTGGACAGGATTTTTCATTGGTTATGTCACGGATTTGCTGGATACTTTGGGAATTGGTACCTTTGCGACAACCACAGCCCTATTTAAGGCGACTCGTCTGGTTGAGGATGATCGTAAAATTCCAGCGACCTTGACCACAGCCCATGTTATCCCAGTTATCGTAGAGGCACTGTGCTTTATTACCATTGTGAAAGTTGACATGACGACCCTCATTTGCATGTCCTTGTCGGCCTTTTCTGGTGCTTTGGTCGGAGCAAGAATGACCAAATCCTGGGATACCCGTCGGGTCCAAAAAATCTTGGGGGCCTTGCTTATCATCGCGGCCATCATCATGGTTTATCGGCTCATTACTAATCCTGGAGAAGGGTTGTCTGAATCAGTCCAAGGCTTGAGAGGAATCAAGCTGATTATCGGGATGGTCTTTGATTTTTGTGTCGGACTCTTAATGACCATGGGGCTAGGCAATTATGCGCCAGAGTTGATTTTCTTTTCATTGATGGGGATTAATCCTGCTGTCGCCTTACCGGTCATGATGTTAAATGCTGCGCTGATCATGGTTGCAGGAGCCAAATCTTTTATTCAATCTGACCGGGTCCATTGGCCTGGGGTTTTAGGCATTATTGTCGGAGGGATTTTAGGTGTGCTAACAGCCGCAATGTTCTTGACTCAGTTAGATGTCAACCATTTAAAACTATTGGTTGTCTTTATTGCTCTCTATACTGGCGGAATGCTGCTGAGGGCTTCTCTGGTCAAACGAAGCTTTTAATTCCTGACATCAGAACAGCTTTTTAGGGTCAAACGGCCTGTGAAATGGTACAATAAAAGGGAGAATGTGTTAAGAGCCTGTCTTGACATGTTGTGAAGAGGTACTAGAATAACTTGCTGAGAGCCATCAGGATCAGAATAAGCAAGTCTATCTAGGCCCGATAAGGATCTGCCTTAAATGTTCACAGAGCCTAACACTAAAAAGACGATTATCAAGAGGAAATATGATGACTAGAGGATTATTAATCTCAGTAGAAGGCCCAGAAGGGGCAGGAAAAACGAGTGTCGTAGCGGAGCTTCTCCCCAAACTACGTGCTTATGGTGATGTTACTATGACTCGCGAACCAGGCGGTGTCCCCATTGCTGAAAAAATTCGAGAGGTCATCTTAGATACCAAACACACCAACATGGACGACAAGACAGAACTGCTCTTATACATCGCTGCGCGACGTCAACACCTCAAAGAACGGGTCTTGCCAGCTCTTGCAGCTGGTCAAATCGTGCTTGTAGATCGCTTTATTGATTCCTCTGTAGCATATCAAGGCTTTGGTCGAGGCCTGAATCCTTCAGATGTGGATTGGTTAAACCAGTTTGCGACTGATGGCTTGGTTCCTGATCTCACCCTTTATTTTGATATCGATGTCAAGCTTGGATTAGATAGGATTGCCAAAACCCGTGGGCATGAGGTGAACCGTTTGGACCTTGAGGGAATTGACCTTCATGAGCGTGTGCGACAAGGTTATCTGTCTATTTTAGAAAAGAATCCCAAACGCTTTGTCCTTGTTGATGCTAGCCAGCCGTTAGATCAAGTTGTTTCCGATGCTTGGACCATTATTGAAGACCGATTCTTTAAGGACTCCTTATGAAAATAGAAGATCTAAAAAAACAGCAACCAAAGGTATTTTCAGAATTTCAACAGATAGTACAGACAGGTCGGTTGGCGCATGCCTATCTCTTTTTAGGGAACTTTGCGAGCTTAGAGATGGCTCTCTTTTTGGCACAGGCCCTTTATTGTCAAGACCTTAAAGAAGGCTTACCTTGCCAAGAGTGTCGCAATTGCCGGTTAATTGAAGCGGGGACGTTTTCGGATGTTAAACGCCTAGCCCCGACCAATCAGGTCATTAAGACAGACTTGGTTCGAGAGGTCATGCAAGATTTCTCACAGTCAGGCTTTGAGACGGATCATCAGGTATTAATCATTGAAGGGGCTGATAAGCTTCATGTCAATGCTGCTAACAGCTTGTTGAAATTTATTGAAGAGCCACAGAGTAAGGTCAATATTTTTCTAATCAGTGACCAAGAAGAACGGATTCTTCCTACTATAAAAAGCCGCTGCCAGATAGTTCATTTTCCTAAAAATGAAGAATTAATGAGAGAAGAACTAGAACAAGCCGGAGTTTTGAAGACCCAAGCACAGCTTTTAGCAGCGATATCTTTTTCGACGGAGCAGGCCTTAAATCTGAACAAAGGGCAACAATTTCCAACGCTGATGAGTGTCGCTGACCAGTGGGTTAAGAGCTATCTTGCTCAAGATGGACAAGATTATCTCTTAACGGCTAAGTTATGCCAGCTTATTGACGATAAGGCAGGACAGGCCTTGGTTTTGGATTTATTGACCCTCTTGTTGGCTCAAGCGTTACCGTCAACAGCGGCACAAGATGGGCTTAGCCAACTCTTAAGGGCAAAAGACATGTGGCAGGCAAACGTTAGTTTGCAAAATGCTTTAGAGTATATGGTTTTAGAAGCTAGAACGTAAGGGGGGTATATGGACAAACGCGATTTATTTAATGCTTTAGACACTTTTTCACAGGACCTCATGCAGACCTTAGCAGAAGTAGAGTCCATCAAGGTTCATTTACAAGAATTGGCCCAAGAAAATACAGCTTTAAGGCTTGAAAATGACAAACTGAGAGAACGTTTGTTTCAAGAGGAGAGCTCGGTGGATGTCTCTAAAAAACGACAACGCAATACCAGTGTGATTGAAAAGAATTATGACGAAGGCTTTCATATCTGCAAAGATTTTTTCGGACAAAGACGAGATAATGATGAGCCTTGTTTGATGTGTTTGGAAGTCATTTATCGGGAAGATGTGTAACCATGCAAATACAACGCTCTTTTAAAGGCGAAACGCCTTATGGTACCCTATACCTCGTCGCTACACCGATCGGTCATCTGGCGGATATGACCTTTCGCAGTGTCGAAATCTTGAAAGCAGTGGATATCATTGCAGCAGAGGACACGCGAAATACAGGTATTTTATTAAAGCACTATGGGATTGAGACTAAACAAATAGTCTTTCATGAGCATAACGCCATAGCTAGAATACCTGACATTCTGGCCCTCCTCAAAGAGGGCAAATCTGTTGCTCAGGTTTCGGATGCTGGCCTTCCGTCCATTTCAGATCCTGGGCATGATCTGGTCAAGGCTGCCATTGCTGAAGAGATTCCGGTGGTGGCCTTACCTGGTGCTTCAGCAGGCATTACAGCTCTGATCGCCTCTGGTCTTGCGCCCCAGCCCCATGTTTTCTATGGGTTTTTGCCCCGCAAAGCGGGTCAACAACGACAGTTTTTTGAAAGCAAGAAAACTTATCCAGAAACTCAGATATTTTACGAGTCACCCTACCGTGTTTCAGACACGCTGACCAATATGCAGGCTGTCTATGGGGACCGTCAGGTGGTTATCGTTAGGGAATTGACCAAGATTTATGAAGAGTATCAGAGAGGGCCTATCTCTGAATTGCTCCTCTACCTTGCGGAAACCCCGCTAAAGGGGGAATGCTTGTTAATTGTTTCAGGCAATAGCTCTGACCACACCGAGCAAAGTCAGGACGATCTGGATATCCCTCAGGCTGTTCAGACGCTTATCGATGACGGGCAAAAACCAAATCAGGCCATCAAGGCTGTTGCCAAACGTTATGGCTTAGAACGGCAGAATGTCTATCAAGCATTTCACGGCTTTTAACCAGGATAACTAGAAAGGACTTGTCTATGCGAAATACCACTCCGATTCAGGTTAGCTCAGAAATTGGCCGATTAAAAAAGGTGATGCTGCACCGTCCGGGCAAGGAAATCGACAATCTCATGCCGGATTATTTGGAGCGGTTATTGTTTGATGATATTCCTTTTTTAGAAGAAGCTCAAAGAGAGCACGATCAGTTTGCGCAAGCCCTAAGAGACGAAGGCGTGGAAGTTCTCTATCTAGAAGACTTGGCAGCGGAATCTTTGACTACACCTGAGATTAGACAACAGTTTATCGAAGAATACATAGCGGAGGCTCATATCCGTAGCCAAGCCATGCAAGATGCTATTCGAACCTTCTTGCTTGCGATACCAGATAATCGTCAGTTGGTCGATAAGACGATGGCCGGTATTCAAAAGGTCGAATTACCTGATATTCCATTGGAGAAAAAGGGGCTAACAGACTTTGTTGAGTCTCATTATCCCTTTGCTGTGGATCCTATGCCTAACCTTTACTTTACGCGCGATCCCTTTGCGACTCTTGGAAAAGGGGTTTCTCTCAATCGGATGTATACTGACACGCGAAACCGTGAAACCTTATACGGGAAATACATTTTTACCCACCATCCCATCTATGGGCAAGGGGTCCCCTTGGTTTATTCACGCGAGGAACGCACACGGATTGAAGGTGGGGATATCTTAGTGCTGTCAGAAGACCTTCTGGCTATTGGGATTTCCCAGCGGACAGATGCTGCCTCCATTGAAAAACTCTTGCAAAATTGTCACCAAGAAGGTCTTGGTTTTAAGACTGTTATTGCATTTGAGATTGCTAATAACCGAAAATTCATGCACTTGGACACGGTCTTTACCATGGTTGATAGGGATAAGTTCACCATTCATCCTGAAATTGAACAAGATCTCAGGCTCTATACATTAACTATAGAAGATGGCGAACTCTCAATCGTTGAAGAAGACTGCGACTTGGCCACACTTTTAGCCCGACATCTCAATCTTCCGCAAGTAGACCTCATCCGCTGTGGAGGTGATAACAGGGTCGCAGCAGGTCGGGAACAATGGAACGATGGCTCCAATACCTTGACCATTTCGCCTGGCGTTGTTGTCGTCTATAACCGTAACACCATTACCAATACCATTTTAGAATCCCGTGGCTTACGCCTCATCAAGATAGGAGGCAGTGAATTAGTCAGAGGTCGAGGGGGTCCTCGCTGTATGTCCATGCCACTTGAGCGGGAACCATTATCCTAACACTCATCAGGGTTTGCAAAGCTGAGTCAAGAGACCATCTTTTCTTAAGCAGGCAAACCCTGATTTTTTTGGCCTCAAAGCATTTTTTTGTGATACAATAGAAGACAGTAGTGGTAAGTTTTTTCTAACGCAAAGGATAGGACATTCCGTTATTTTTGCATTAAAAAACATTGCCCAACTTACTGATGAAAAGGAGACCTTATGTCAAAAGTACAACGTTTAATCGAAACCTTTGTCCCAGAAAACTACAAGCTTTTCTTGGATATTGACCGCCCGTCCAAGACCTTCAAAGGTCAAGTGACCATCACAGGGGAAGCTGTTACAGAGCAAGTGTCCCTCCACCAGCACGAGTTGAATATCCTCTCTGTCAAGGCTGGCGACAAATCGCTTGACTTCACCATGGATGACGAGCATGAAGCAGTGCATATCGCCCTTGGTGTGACTGGTGACGTGGTCTTGACCCTCGATTTTGCTGGGAAAATTACGGATAACATGACAGGCATTTACCCATCCTACTATACAGTAGATGGTGTTAAAAAAGAAGTCATCTCAACCCAGTTTGAGAGTCATTTTGCTCGTGAAGCCTTCCCCTGTGTGGACGAGCCAGAAGCCAAGGCAACCTTTGATTTCTCTGTCAAATTTGACCAGAGTGAGACTGAAATTGCCCTCTCTAACATGCCAGAAATCAAGAGCGACGAGCGCAAAGAGACAGGCATCTGGACCTTTGACACGACTCCTCGTATGTCCTCTTACCTCCTCGCTTTCGGTCTTGGTGACCTTCAGTCTAAACTTGCTAAAACCAAAGGCGGAACAGAAGTGGGAATCTTTGCAACCAAGGCACACCCAGCGTCTTCGCTTGACTTTGCACTTGATATTGCCGTTCGTGTGATTGATTTCTACGAGGATTACTTCAAGGTCAAGTACCCGATTCCGCTATCTTACCAGTTGGCCCTTCCTGACTTTTCAGCAGGGGCTATGGAAAACTGGGGCTTGATTACCTACCGTGAAATTTATCTTTTGGTCGATGAAAACTCAAGTGTAACCAGCCGTCAGCAGGTAGCCCTTGTCATCGCCCACGAATTGGCGCACCAGTGGTTTGGTAACCTTGTGACCATGCAGTGGTGGGATGACCTTTGGCTCAACGAAAGCTTTGCCAATATGATGGAATATGTGGCGATTGATGCCATTGAGCCAAGTTGGAATATCATGGAAGACTTCCAGACGACAGGTTGTCCGCATGCGCTTAAACGCGATGCAACAGATGGCGTTCAGTCTGTCCATGTCGAAGTGAATCACCCAGATGAGATCAATACCCTCTTTGATTCAGCCATTGTCTATGCCAAAGGAAGCCGTCTCATGCACATGCTTCGTCGTTGGTTAGGCGATGAAGCATTCGCTGCTGGTCTCAAGATTTACTTTGAAAAACACCAGTATGGTAATACCGTTGGTCGTGATCTTTGGGATGCGCTGAGCCAAACCTCTGGCAAAGACGTAGCCAGCTTTATGGACTCATGGCTGGAGCAACCGGGTTACCCAGTTGTTCAGGCTAAAGTTGCAGACAACACCCTTAGCCTTAGCCAAGAGCAGTTCTTTATCGGAGAACACGAGGCTAAAGATCGTCTCTGGGAAGTGCCCCTCAACAGCAACTGGTCTGGTCTTCCAGATACCCTCACAGAAGCCGAAACGACTGTTTCAAACTTTGGGGAGCTTGCTACTACAAACACAGGTGCCTTCCGCCTCAATACGGAAAACACAGCTCACTATATTACAAATTACCGTGGGGAATTGCTCGATGCTCTCTTAGCTGAGTTACCTGAATTGGACCCAACAACCGTTCACCAAGTCTTACAAGAACGCCGTTTGTTGGCAGAAGCAGGTCATATATCAACCGCTGACCTGGTTGGTCTAATCGCTGGCTTAACTGCTGAGAAATCCTACATGGTAGCTGCTGGAATTAGCTATATCAGTGGTAGCTTACATCGTTTTGTTGATGAAGGCAGTGCTGTTGAGAAGGCCTATAAGGACTTCTTAATCAAGATTTATGGTGCTGATTATGCCCGTCTCGGTTTTGAAAAAGTCGCTGGAGAGCCTGACGAAGATGAAATGATCCGTCAAATCGTCCTCGGTGAATTACTCTATGCCGACCAAGCAGATGCTGTTGCCAAAGCGTCAGCCCTTTACGAAGCTCACAAGGACAATCTTGCCAGTCTTCCAGCCAGCCTTCGTTCTCTGGTCCTTGTCAACCAGATGAAAAATGCCGAGACAGACGCCTTGGTGGACCAATACTTGGACGCTTATGTGGCAACCAACGACAACAACTTCCGGCGTGACTTGGCCTTGGCCCTAGCCCGCACCAACAGCGAGAAAACGGTCAACCGCATCCTAGAAAGCTTCAAGGACAAGGATATCATCAAACCTCAGGACTTGTCCATGTGGTATGCCTTCTTCCTTCGTCGTCCATTTACCCAAGAACGTGTCTGGGCCTGGGCGCGTGAGAACTGGGATTGGATCAAGTCAGCCCTCGGTGGGGACATGAGCTTTGACAAGTTTGTCATCTACCCAGCCAATAGCTTCAAGACAGCTGAGCGCTTGGCAGAGTTCAAGGCCTTCTTTGAGCCACAACTCAGCGACATGGCCATCAGCCGCAACATCTCCATGGGTATCAAGGAAATCGCAGCCCGCGTTGCCTTGATCGAAACTGAAAAAGACGCTGTGCATCAAGCCATCGAAGCGCAAAACTAGTAACGCAAAAAACCAAGTCAGAATCTGGCTTGGTTTTTAGACTGTCATAAATATAAGCGTTCAATATTGGCTATAGGAGTTCAGTTGAGATAATACATTTTTCCCAATTTATGCTATGCTAATGGTATCAACGTCAAGGAGGTTGTCATGACCATTACAGAAGTAATCGAGACGATTAAGGCCTTTTATCAAGGGGATCCTGGTATCACAGAAGAGACGACGCGGGACCAGGTGCTTTACGGACAGACGGACAAGGACTGTACAGGTGTTGTAACCTGTATTTGGCCCAGTGTTCAGGTCATTGAGGAGGCTCACGCGCTTGGGGCGAATCTCATCATCTGCCACGAGGCCCTCTTTTGGAACCACGGGGACCATCAGGACTGGTTGCAGGAGAATGGGATTCAGGCTTATGAGGGCAAGAAAGCCCTGCTGGACCAGTATGGCTTGACCGTTTGGCGGTGCCATGACTATGTGCACTCGGGCATGCCGATTGAGACGGGGGAGTACAAGGACGGGATCTTTTATGGCTTGGCCAAACAGCTGGGCTGGGAGGGCTATGACATCAGCAATCACCCCATGCCCACCCTCTTTGAAATCCCTGAGGTTTCTGGTCGCGAGCTGGCGAGCCACCTCATTCACAAGCTTGGCCTTGACGGGGTGCGCGTGATTGGAGATCCTGAGACTCGAGTGAGACGTGTCAAGATTCCTTTTCATGTTTTTGGCGATGCCAATGCGGACATCATTCAAATCGATCAGGAAGACTTTGACGCCATTTTGCCCATGGAGATGGTGGACTTTACCCTAGCTGAATACATCAAGGATGCTAGTCTCCTGGGGCAGAACAAGGTTGCTATCAGCGCAGGCCATTTCAACCTGGAAGAACCTGGCATGGCCTATATGGCTGACTACCTTCCTGCTGTGCTTGGGCACCAAGTCCCTGTCCACTTTGTCAAGGTGGGCGATACCTATGGCTATATTACAAAATAAAAGATAGAAGGGAATATTATGCCTAAAAAAATAGTATTTCGAGCAGATGATCTGGGCTACTCTGAGGGGGTCAACTATGGGATTGAAAAGGCCATCCGAGATGGCCTAATCAGGAGTCAAGGGGTTATGGTCAATATGCCAGCCACCCAACATGGGGTGGACTTGGTCAAGGGCTATGACATTGCCTTTAGTGTCCATGCCAATATCTGCAGTGGTCGTCCCTTGACCGATCCTGAGTTAATTCCTAGCTTGGTCACAGCGGATGGGATGTTCAAGTCATCGTCAGTTTATCGTTCGGCGACTGAGGACTTCGTGGTTTATGAGGAGGTTCTCCTAGAGGTCGAAGCTCAGTACCAGAGGTTTATTGAGCTGTTCGGACGAAAACCAGACTATTTTGAAGGTCATGCGGTCGCTTCGGCCAACTTTTTCAAAGCCTTAGAAGCTATCGCTGAGAAATATGATCTGACCTACTCAGGCCTACCGCTGGATTTCAGTCAGCCCTTGACCATCGGCCAGTCTCAGGTTCGGATGAATATGGAGTGCATGAGGCCAGACTATGACCCACTTGAGATGGTTCAGCGGGTGGTTGGTCAGATGACTGAGGATGTGGTCGAACTCTTCGTCTTTCACCCAGGTTACCTCGATCAGGACCTGCTAGATCATTCCAGCCTGACCCTACCTCGGCCTAAGGAAGTTGCCATGCTCATCGCTCCTGCCACCAAAGAGTGGTTGAAGGAGCAGCGCGTTGAGCTGATTGATTATAGGGATTTGTAAGCAGAAAGAGAAATAACCCTTGCGCACAGTTGTGGGCGAGGTGAGAACGTAGACAAACCCTAGTTTTTCTGTCAACAGGACATTACGAAGTTATACCAAGGATTTAAAGAGTTGGTCTTTTGCGAGCTAAGCGAGCAATTATCGAAACTTTCCGCTGTGATAAAAGTGCCTGAAACGCAATAGTTTCAGGCACTCGGAAGTTTGGAGACCTTAGGCTCAAAACTTAGGTTTGGAATCCCGAAGGGAGTCGCTACCGTCCGTTATCACCTAAGGAAAGTTTCAAAAGAGACTTTGTCTTCAATCTGCCCTCGCTCACAGATGTGGGCGAGGGTTTTAGTATGTCTTATTTCTTGATGATCATGTCGATGACCTGTTCCAGGTTGGCTTCAAAGTCCTCTGGTTTTTGGTCAGGGTCTTCAAAGATTTGGTGCATCTTGGTGCTGATAACCAGACCAAGGGTGCGGTTGATGCTGGAGCGGACAGCTGTCAGCTGGGTCACGATGTCAATACATTCTTGTTCGTCTTCAATCATTTTTTGGATGCCTCTCAGCTGGCCTTCAGCCCGCTTGAGACGGTTGAGAATATTTTTTTGATCTGTTTGCATAGGAACCTCACTTTAGGACCATTATACGTCCTAGGGGTATTTTTGTCAAATTGGAAAGTCTTTTCTTGACGAAGAGGTCACTATTTGGTATTCTTTTAATATACCCATAGGGGTATTCAATGAATTACCCATCAAATAAGAAAGGACTGTGGTCATGATCTGTTTGTTTCAACGGCTCTGTCAAAATAGGCTGAAAAGTATTTCTATCAATGACTTAGATAGGGTTTTACAAGAACCTAAGTCAGTTGTTTTAGATGTTCGGACGAAAGAGGAATACCAGAGGGGGCATATAAAGGGAGTTCGCAATGTCCCTTTGGAGCAACTATCACATTTTCAAGGCACTAAAGACCAGGTACATTATGTTCTGTGTCAGTCAGGTGTGAGGAGCAAGCGCGCGGCGCGTGTCCTTCAAAAGAAGGGCTATCAAGTGGTTAATGTCAAGGGCGGCATGTCTGCCTATACTGGAACTATACAAGGAGGAAAGTAAGATGAAGATTCTGATTGTTGGAGGTGTTGCTGGCGGTATGTCTGCTGCAACGCGTTTGCGTCGCCTCATGGAAGACGCTGAAATCATTGTGTTTGACAAGGGGCCCTATGTTTCCTTTGCCAACTGTGGCTTGCCCTACCATGTTTCTGGGGAAATAGCAGAGCGGTCTAGCTTGTTGGTACAGACACCAGAGCGCCTCAAGGCGCGGTTTAATCTGGATGTTCGACCAGAGTCTGAGGTTCTCTCGATTGACCCTGAAAACAAATTGATTAAGGTCCAAACCAAGACAGAAATCTATACCGAAAGCTATGACAAGTTAATCCTGTCACCGGGTGCCAAACCCTTTGTCCCACCGATGACGGGGCTTGATCAGGCTGAGAATGTCTTTACCCTGCGCAGTATTCCTGACTTGGACCAGATTATGGCTCAGCTAGAAGGAAAAACAGCAGGTGTGGCAACAGTGATTGGTGCGGGCTTTATCGGACTGGAAATGGCTGAAAACTTAGCTAAAAAAGGCCTTGAAGTCACCATTATTGAAAAAGCTCCCCATGTTCTACCACCTCTGGATCAAGAAATGGCCGCCTTTGTGGAAGCCGAGCTGGTCAAACAAGGCATTACGGTCATCACAGGTCAGTCAGCGCAAGCTTTTGAAGACCAAGGCAAGACCCTTGTCTTAGAGGACGGTCGCCGTCTGCCATCTGATTTGACCATTTTATCAGTCGGGGTGCAACCTGAAAACAGTTTGGCTGAGTCAGCGGGTCTTGAGCTTGGCCTTCGCGGTGGAATCTTAGTTGATGAGCAGTATCAGGCCAGTCAAGAGGACATCTATGCTGTGGGTGATGCCGTTGTGGTTAAACAGCAAATCACCGGAGAAGACACCCTCATTGCCCTAGCCAGTCCTGCCAATCGCCAGGGCCGTCAAGTAGCAGATGTGATTGCTGGGCTTCCTGCTCAGAATAAGGGCAGTATCGGGACAGCTATTGTTCGTGTCTTTGATATGGTAGCTGCCTCAACCGGGCTGAGTGAGCGTGTGGCCCGTCAGACCTTTGATAAAGTCGCCGTTGTCCATACCAGCGGCAATGACCATGCGGGGTATTACCCAGGAGCGACCAGCATTACCCTCAAGTTGATTTTTAACCCTGAAACAGGAGCAATCTATGGAGCCCAAGCCGTTGGCCAAAAAGGGGTTGATAAGCGGATTGACATTTTGGCAACGGCCATCAAGGCTGGTCTGACAATTGACGATTTGCCAGAGTTGGAATTCACCTATGCACCGCCATTTGGCTCTGCCAAAGACCCTGTCAATATGATCGGCTATGCCGCTATGAACCTGGCACAGGGCTTGAGTCACAACGTTCAGTGGTACGACCTCTCGGATGAACTCGCTAAAGGCAAAGTGCTCCTGGATGTCCGCAATCCTGGCGAACTTGCCGCAGGGCGCTTCCCGAATGCCATCGCCATTCCTTTGGATGAATTGCGAGATCGCCTCGGGGAGCTCGATAAGAGCCAATCTTATATCGTCAGTTGCCATAGTGGCCTACGCTCCTATGTGGCAGAACGCCTCCTCAAGCAAGCAGGCTTTGAGGTTGCTAACTTAGATGGGGCCTATGCCCTCTACCAAATGGTCAAACCGGAGGACCTGATTCATGATTAAAAGCCAAGACCTAGCAGACTTAGTCGCTGCCATTGATAGCCAGTCCCTCGCCCTGATTGATGTTCGTGAAGTAGATGAATACCAAGCTGGTCATGTGCCTGGCGCTAAAAATCTCCCGCTGAGCGAACTGGCAGAACGCTATACTGAGTTAGACAAGAACACGCCTTATCACCTGATTTGCCATTCAGGGGGACGCTCCGCTAGAGCTTGCCAATTTTTAGCTGGTCAAGGCTATGATGTGACCAATGTCGATGGGGGTACCATCGCTTGGACAGGTAACCTGGAACAGTAACTTTAGTGACAATGAAAACCGTTTGCCTTTGAGGCTGACGGTTTTTGGATAGGGGTGACTTTTCTAAAATTATTTTCTCGAAAGGTAACTAGCCATATTTTTTTCAAGGCAAGAGGCCATCTTTTTGCTATAATAGAAAAAACAATAACTAGGGAGAACTGCGATGAAGAAAATTTACTCAACCAAAATGATCAACACAGGTGGCCGTGCGGGTGAAGTCCATGCACCGGACAACTCGATCCAATTCCAGATTGTTCAGCCAGGGCAAAAGGTGGACGGTGCAACCAACCCTGAGCAGTTGTTTGCAGCAGGTTTTAGCAGTTGCTTTAACAGTGCTCTTAGCTATGTTCTCTCTAGCAAACAGTTGACCAACAGCAGCACCGTTTCAGCGACTGTGTCTATGTACAACTTGAGCACAGGCCCAGTTCCTGATGTGACGCTCGGTGTTGACATCGAAGGCCACATCGAAGGCTTGTCTTTGGATGAAGCACAAATTTTGCTGGAAGAAGCCCACAAAGTCTGCCCATACTCACGCGCAGTAGCAGGCAACATTGAGGTCACAGTCAAAGCTGTCTAATACGACCCTTTTAAACGACACTCAGAAAAAATCAGACCTCGAATGCCGAAAGGATTCAGGTCTCTTTTTGTAGGGGTGGTATGGATAATAGTTCCAAAACCACTATTTGAAAACCGTAGCAAAGCTGAGAAAAGAATTTCAAAAAGTGATATAGTAAACAGAGTAAAGGTAAAGTACTGTCCCGAAACCAGTACTCTAGTGTGGTTTGTTAAAGCAAAATGTTCCAAAAGAAAGCGAGGAATCAGGATGAAACTATCTGTCTTAAACTTAGCCCCGTTGCGGGAAGGGCAAGAGTTCAAAGAGGCCATGGATGATTTGGTGGTCTTGGCCCAAAAGGTCGAAGGGATGGGCTATGAGCGGTATTGGATCGCAGAGCACCACAATTCTAAAACTATCGCCAGCAGTGCCACCCAACTCCTCATCCAGCAGACGCTAGCCAATACAGAGAGTATCCGAGTAGGCTCTGGTGGGGTTATGCTCCCTAACCACACGCCTTACATCGTAGCTGAGCAGTATGGGACCCTGGAGACCCTCTACCCTGATCGGGTCGATTTGGGCCTTGGTCGGGCACCGGGAACGGACCAACAAACGGCGCGTGCCATCAGACGGACAGACAACCTCAATCCCCATTTTGAGGAAGATATTCAAGAGTTGCAAGGCTATTTTGCAGATACCTTGCCTGTTCATGCCTACCCAGCTGCAGGGCAGGATGTGCCACTTTTTATCTTAGGCTCTAGCACGGACAGTGCCCACCTGGCTGCCAAACTCGGCTTGCCTTATGTTTTTGCGGCCCATTTTGCCCCACGGATGCTGATCCAAGCGGTAGCCATTTACCGTAGGGAATTCAAACCCTCAGCTACCTTGGCTAAACCTTATGTCATCCTCTGTGCCAATGTCATTATGGCCGATACGGACGAGGAAGCCCAGCGCTTAGCGACTACACAGACCATGAGTTTTGCAGGGATTGTGACTAATAGAGGGCAAAAGTTACAGCCACCGAAACATTCAGACGATGAGGTGTGGGAAGATATTTTGCCATCCTCAGAAGTACCCCATTTTGGACCGGTGTCGTTCAATGCTCAGATATCATTGAATCGGGTCAAACAAGCCGTCAGCCAAATGACGGCAGGCTCTTTTGTTGGGAGTAAAGCCTCTGTCACAGCCCAGCTACAAGCCATGAAAAAACAAGTAGATTTTGACGAATTAATGGCTAACACGTATATTTTCGATCAGGAAAAACAGGCCTATTCCTATCAGCTTTTGGCGGAAGTGATTAAGGAGGGGTGCTAGAAAGGAGAAGCGCTTAAAGATGAGAGCGACCTTTAGCAATCACATACTAAACGCTGCCAAGAAACCATTATTAGGCGCTTTTAGCATCATTTTTCATATCAATCTTCTGGATTGCCTGTCTACTTTTTTAAAAAAAGTGAGTCAATCTCTGGACAAATTTCTCATTATCAGTTATACTTGTATCACAAACAAGAACAAGTTAGAAAGGAGGATTCGTACAATGGATACCAAATTCTCTGTGGCCCTGCACATCTTGGCTATGATTTCAGAGAGTCAGAAAACCCTATCCTCTCAGGCTCTAGCGGAAAGTGTCGGGACCAATGCCAGCTATATCCGCAAGGTCATCGGGCTCTTAAAAGGAGCAGGACTGATTGTCTCCCATCAGGGCAAGGTCGGCTACCAGCTGACCAAGGCCGTTTCAGAGATTAGTCTCTTGGAGGTTTACTATGCTACCCAGGAGGTAAGCCAGGTCAAGCTCTTTCAGGTCCACCAGTCGCCTAACGAAGATTGCCCGGTAGGAAAGCACATTGACCAGGCCCTGACGCCAGTCTTTTCAGACATCGAAGATGCCTTGACCAAGCAGTTAAAAGACCATAGCCTCGCAGACGTTATCCACAATCTCTATGACCAGGCTGGTCTAAGCAAACACTCTTAAGCAAAAGAGTGTTTTAAATCGCTCAACCTATACCTGTATTAGATACAAGTATAACCATTACCATTAGAAAAGGAAAAATCCATGAAAGCAGCACAACATACCACTTATAACAAAAGCTCCCTCACGCTTAATCTGACCGATTTAGATGTCCCACAGATTGCGCCCACACAGGTTTTGGTCAAGGTGAGCGCAGCGGGTGTCAACCCTCTGGACAATATGATTTCCCGTGGCGATGTCAAGATGATCGTCCCTTATGAGATGCCCCAAACAGCTGGTAATGAGCTGGTTGGTCGGATCGAAGAAGTCGGCGCAGCCGTTCAGGGGTTTGAACAGGGAGACCGTGTTTTTGCCCGCTTGCCCTTGGATGCGATCGGCGCCTTTGCGGAGTACGTCGCTGTCGATAGTGCAGCCCTTGCCCATGTCCCTGATTACTTGACAGATGTGGAAGCAGCAGCGGTTCCCTTGACGGGACTCACCATCATGCAGGCCCTTGATCTGATGGAGGCCAAGGCTGGCCAAACCCTCTTTATTTCTGGAGGGACCGGAGGTGTTGGTGGGATGGCGATTCCCCTTGCTAAGGCCAAAGGCTTGCGCGTCATCACCAATGGCAATGGAAGTCATGAGGAGCGTGTCCTAGCCCTCGGTGCAGATCAGTTTATCGATTACCAGACAGAGGATTATAGCCAAGTGCTGAGCGAAGTGGACCTTGTCCTTGATACCCTAGGTGGCGAGGAAACAGAGAAGCAGATGACTATCCTAAAAAAAGGAGGACATCTGGTCTCGCTCCGTGCCATGCCGAATGGTGCTTTTGCCAAACGAATGAAGCTGCCAACATGGAAGCAACTTCTCTTTAGCCTTGCTGGTCGCACCTTTGATCAGATGGCTAAAAAATACGGTGTCCGCTATGACTTTATTTTTGTGGAGAGCAATGGGGCCCAACTCCAAGAAATTGCTGCTATCATGGATAGTCTTAAACTCAAACCGTCTATTGATAGTGTCTACCCATTTGAAAAGGTCAATGCTGCTCTGGACAAGGTTGCTAATGGGCGCTCCAGCGGGAAAACGGTTTTGACCATGAAGGGGGAATAAGATGAGCTATATAAAAACGGCGAATCAATTCGTTTCGGTCTCGGGTCAGCTGCTGGCCTACAGAGAGTTAGGACAGGGGCATGCCGATCGTCCCTTGGTTTTACTGACGCATTTGGCAGCAACCTTAGATGAGTGGGATCCTCTGCTAGTTGACCGATTGGCAGAAGAGCGCCATCTTATCCTGCTTGACTTACCAGGTGTAGGTGCTAGTCAAGGTCGGGTGCCAGCGAGTATTCCCCAAATGGCTGCGCAGGCCATTGCCATGGTGGAGGCATTGGGCTATTCAGAAATCGACCTCCTAGGTCTCTCTATGGGGGGCATGGTGGCTCAGGAAGTGATTCGTCTAAAGCCGTCGCTGGTGTATCACCTTATTTTAGCCGGAACCGCTCCTCGTGGGGGTCTTGGGGTCGATAAGGTTACAAGCAAGACCTTTCAATTCATGTTAAAGGCAGGTCTTGAAAAGGTTGACCCGAAACGCTATATTTTTTACAATCATGACGAAGAAGGGGGCAGGCAGGCGCAATTCGTGCTCAACCGTATGGGCAAGCGTCAGACAGCCTTTGCAGATAAAAAGATAACTGTGCCTGCTTTTCTGACACAACTGCTAGCAATCAAACGTTGGGGAAAGGATAATCAAGATGATCTATCTTTTATTCAGCAGCCCACCTTGATTGTCAATGGAGATGAGGATAGGCAGGTCCCAACGGTTAACTCCTATGACATGCATGACAAGATTGCCAACAGCAAGCTGATCATCTATCCAAATGCTGGTCACGGCTCCATCTTTCAGTACGCAGAAGAATTTTCACGAGAGGTCAAGCTCTTTTTAGGAGAATAAAACCATGAAGACCATTATCATTACTGGTGCGACAGACGGCATCGGAAAACACTTAGCTAAAAAACTGGCAGCAGAAGGCCATCGTCTCATCATCCATGGGCGCAACCCGCAAAAGTTAGAAACAACGGTAACAGAGATCATGGATGTGTCCCCAAACGCCACTCTTTCTGCCTATCTAGCGGATTTTTCTAAGATGGCTGATGTTTACGCCTTTGCGTCATCGATTCAGCAGGATTTTGACCGGATCGATGTTTTGATCAATAATGCTGGCATCTTTGCAGGTAGTGAGCGTCTAGCCACTGTAGAAAACATTGAACATACCTTTATGCTGTCCGTTCAGGTGCCCTATATCTTAACGACAGAACTACGGCCCTTGTTGGAAACTGCTCCTGAAGGTCGTGTTATCAACACATCGTCTTACATGCACCATTTTGCCTCTGTCAAGGACCTAGACTTTGGCATGGAAAAAGATTACAGTGCTAAACAGGCCTACAACAATGCCAAGCTCTACCTGATTTGGCTAACCTGCTACCAAGCCCAGCAATTCAAACAGGAAGGCTCTAAAATCACCATCAATGCCTATCATCCTGGTCTGATCGCGACAAATTTGGGCAATACCAATGGGAAGAAGAAAGAGACTAAATCGCTCGTGAGCCGTGTGATCAAGTCAGTCTATCAAAGTCTTGATGAGGGGATTGAGACGGGCTACTTTTTAGCCCTGTCGGATCAGGTCGCTGCGATAAGCGGCGCTTACTTTGACACTAAGACCATAAAGCGCGTGTCCTATAAGGGCTATAACGATGAGAAGGCCAAGGCGCTTTTAGCCTATTGCGACCAAAAAATCTTTGACTACAAGGAAAGCTTGCTTTAACGATAAGAGAAAACCCACCTTTAGAAACGATTCTGAAGGTGGGTTTCGTCTTATCTGAGCGGCGTCTTAGACCAGGTTCAAAGTTTTTTGGTAGATGGCTAAATCCTCATCGGTAAAGACATCAAAGATGACCGTGAGCTGGGGGTGTTTGGCCTGGAAGAGACGGACTGTTTTGATAGCGACTTGAGCCGCTAGTTCCTTTGGAAAGCGAAATTCTCCTGTACTGATGCAGCAAAAAGCCAGGCTTTCTAAATCATGGTCAAGGGCTGCTTGGAGACCGGTCTTGGTTTCCCAATTTGGCCACCAGCTTAGCCTCATCATTCCTTATTACCTGGTCGATGTCTTGGTCCAATTCCAGTCCTTTGATCCAGAATTACCCAATAAAAAATGGCGGTTGTAAGTGGTTTTTTAAGAAGAATTGTTGAAATTGATTCGAAAGGGTCAGTTTTTGGATGTTTTCAGTTCTTTATTGCCAATGAGCGATCCCAGATGAATTAACTAACAAGAAAAAGCCCGCAGGAAGGGCTTTAATCATTGCTTTAGTCCTCATACCTCCAACTATTTTGCAAGGCGGTGATCAGTGGGAGTAGTGACGCTTTGTCCTCTTTACGATAGGTGGCATAGAAGTCCAGCTGAGCAGCTTCATCTCGGATTTTGAGGGTCGTTCTCCGAGTATCTTTTGGATGATGACTGGCTCCTGTCGACAGATTAGTGACAAAATAAGGAAAACTCGAATGGTCTAAGATAAGTGAAAAGTTGTCGGACTCGTTTTGGTAGAGAAAGGTTGCATCTGGTATTTCCGTTTGGATAATGTCTTTCCAAACGCCGATATTCGAGAGAACCACAAAGCTCAAATTAGCCAAGTCACAAAAGGAAACTTCCTCAGTGATTGAGGGCAGTGTCATGCGATCCACATTGACGGATAAATGCTCTGTTCCAAGATAAATAGAAGAGAGTTGGTCTGTTTCAAGTTCTCTGTTTGAAATGGCTAAAGTCACCTGATGCGTCAGCAGTGCTTCTTCCATAACATTGGGGTCAAGAAAGGTTTCGAGTGGTTGAATGGTGCTGGATTCAGGAAGCTGATTTAAGAGGAGGAGAGGCCCAGGTGCCACACTAGCGATAATCGTTTTGGTGCGACTACTGTCAAATGTCTGAACCTGAGTCAAAAACTCTTTTTGCGCTTGCAGGATTCTTTTAGCCTGTTGGGCTGTAAATTGTCCTGTTTCAGTCAGAGAAATACGATTTGGCTTGCGGTTAAAGAGGGTTACTCCTAACTCTTCTTCCAACTTTTGCATTCCTCTTGTGACCGTCGGTTGAGTGACATGGAGGTGTTTTGCGGTAGCTGCCAGAGTACCAAACTTTTCAAAGGCGACTAGTTCTTCTAATAAATAGTTATCAATCATTGCTTACTCCTCCTTCTCAAGCATACGTTTATAGTATACTACCATAATTATTAAGTCATTTTCAAGTATTTACCTATTGGTTATAATGGTCTTATCAAATGAAAAGAGGTCATACTATGGAATATACGACTTTAAATAACGGCATCAAAATGCCTATGGTAGGATTTGGTGTTTTTCAGATTCCGGATCCTGCGGTCTGTCAAGAAGTAGTTGAAACAGCGATTAAGACTGGCTATCGTTTGATTGATACGGCTGAAGCTTATGGTAACGAAGAAGCAGTCGGCAAAGCAATAAAGGCAGCAGGTGTGCCACGTGAAGAACTTTTTATCACCACCAAAGCCTTTATCCAACATATCAACTATGAGGGGGTTAAGGAAGCCTTCGCAGAGTCATTACGAAAATTAGATTTGGACTACCTTGATCTCTATCTCCTTCATCAGCCTATTGGAGATACCTTTGGAGCCTGGCGGGCATTAGAGGAACTCTACAAAGAAGGAAAGGTCCGTGCAATAGGTGTATCAAACTTTAAGGATGATCAAATTGCCAACTTATCCCTCTTTAATGAGATCACGCCAGCAGTCAATCAAATTGAACTCCATGTTTTTCATCAAAAGGAAAAATCTGTTGCCTATCAGACTTCGAAGGGGGTGCAAGTAGAGAGTTGGGGTGCCTTTGCAGAAGGGCAATTTGATGTCTTTAACAACCCTGTATTGACAGCTATTGCTCAAAAACACGGGAAAACAACTGCGCAAGTGATGTTACGCTGGCAATTACAACGAGGAATCGTCAGCTTGTCTAAATCCGCTAATCCAGAGCGTGTCAGACAAAATGTTGACATTTTTGATTTTGAACTATCGGTAGATGACATGGCAGCTATTAAAGGGTTAAATACGGATACGACTGTCTTTAATGACCACCATGACCCCAAGACAGTGGAGTTGCTAGCTGGATATGTTGGTAAATCATTTTAAAAAAACTTAAAAAGAGAGAACCATCGGTGAAAACAGAAAAAGGCTAACGGATTGAAGAAGAACTCGACATGAATGAAAATGAGTTCTTCTTTTTCTTAACAAAATTTAGTAAAACTATTTGACTAATTGCCAAATGGATGATAAACTGAGTGTCATAAAAGTAAAAAAGTTTTACTAATTTAGCAAGGAGAATCCTATGGAAAAGCTGATTGCAATGGCAAAAGACCGTTTTGAAGCGGTTAATACCAAGGTCTTGGAAACAACTTTGGACGGTGAAGCTGTCCTTGAGGTGCATAAGGCTGAGAAGATCATGGTCTTTGACGAAAACACCTATGCCAAGCTCAAGGACTTAACCTTTAAAGATGGGGTGATTGAGGTCAGCGTGCGCAGCCAATTCTTACCTGAAGCACCTGATTTTGCTAGAGGTTTCATCGGTATCGCCTTTCGCATTAGTGAGGACGATGACCAGTTTGAATCCTTCTATGTTCGTCCGACCAATGGCAACCAGGAAGACCCTGTTCGCGCCAACCGTGCCAGTCAATATTTTGCCTATCCGGACTACAAGTTTGATTACTTTAGGGAGCAGGGCATCACGGCCTATGAAGCGCCAGCAGATATTGCCCTTGACGAATGGATCAGGATTCGAGCGGAGATTGCTGGTCAAGAAGCAGTCTTTTATGTCAATGGTCAAGAAATCTTGCGGGTGTCTGATTTAAAACTTGGTGCAGATTCCCGGGGCAGTTTAGGCCTATTTGTAGACATTGGCACTCGAGGCTTTTTCAAGGATTTGAAGGTGACGGTTAATGATTAAGGCAAATACCATGCGGGCCATCCTTGTTGATGCGCCTGGGGGACCTGAGGTCCTACAACTTCGAACGGTAGCAAGGCCAGAGCTTAAAGCTGGCTGGTCTTTGGTCAAGGTTAAGGGTTTTGGCATCAACCGCTCCGAGATTTTTACACGGCAAGGACTCTCTCCCAGTGTTCGATTTCCGAGAATTTTAGGGATTGAGTGCGTTGGCCTTGTTGCGGAAACAACAGATCCTGAGCGTTTGCCAGTTGGAACAAGAGTTATCTCCTTGATGGGGGAGATGGGACGGGACTTTGACGGTTCCTATGCAGAATATGTCCTCTTGCCCAATGCGCAAATCTATCCGATTGCGACAAGTCTTGACTGGGCAACCTTCGCGACGATTCCAGAAACCTATTACACCGCCTATCTGGCCTTGATAAGCTTACGAATTGAACCGTCAGATAGGGTCTTGATCCGTGGGGCAACGAGTGGGGTCGGTGTGGCCTTCGCTCAACTGATTAAAGCCCAATTTCCTCAGATAAGTCTTGCAGGAACAAGTAGAAGCCTTTCCAAGCAGAGCCAGCTAGAAGCAGTTGGTTTTGACCAAGTCCTGCTGGATCAGGAGGATAAGCTTCAGACAGAGGAGATGTTTGACAAGGTCTTGGAGTTGATTGGGCCAAGAACCATTGCCAATAGCCTCGAACACACCAAGGATTTTGGTATTGTCTGCAGTGCTGGTCAGTTGGGTGGGCAGTGGTTTTTGGAAGACTTTGATCCCATCATGGCTTTACAGGGCAATCGCTACCTCACCACGGCCTACTCAGGTAGGGTTTCCCAGGGCAGTCTTCAAAGACTGTTTGACTTTATCGAGCGTTATCAGGTCACGGTCAAACCAGAGAAGATTTACCGACTCGAGGAGCTAGCCAAGGCCCATGGTCGCATGGAAGCCACAGATAGTTTTGGGAAAAACATTGTACTATTGGAGGACACCGATGAACTTAGCTAAGCAATACGCCAAACTGCGCGATGAGCAGTTTGCCTTATACGAACACTATGCCAGACAGCACGGCATGAACTACAAGGGCTTGTTAGTGCTCCTTTGGCTCTACAACAATCCCCAAGGCATTTCACAAAAGACTCTTTGTGACAAGACTTACTCGACCAAGCAGGTGGTCTACGCCATTATCCATGGCTATATCGAAAAGGGCTACGCCACCATGGAGCCATCGCAAAAAGACAAGCGCAGTAAGATTGTGGTGCTCACACAAGTTGGGCGTGAGTATGTGGCTGGGATTGTCGAGCCCCTAGACCGTATGGAGGAGCAAGCCATCTCTCACCTTAACCAAGAGCAAATGAATGCTCTGCTAAAGGGAACCGCTTTTTTTACCCAATACCTCAAAGCAGAAATGGGGGTCGACTAGGTGCTCAATGATATGCTGGCTTATCTTAGCCAAAACAGTTCAGCCTATTGGACTGCTGTCTGGGAGCACCTGAGCCTAAGCTTTCTAGCCTTGGGAGCCGCCCTTGTGATCGGGCTTCCCTTGGGCTATTGGTCGTCCCAATCCCCACTGGTGCGCAAGTTAAGTCAAGGCAGTGTGCAGGCCCTTCGGGTTATCCCGAGTTTGGGGATTCTCTTTATCCTGATTCCCATTATGGGTGTTGGGAAAGTTCCTGCCTTAATCGCCCTGGTTATCCTTGGACTACCGTCTATTCTGCTCAATACCGTTGTTGGCTTTGGGGAAGTCTCTCCAGTCCTGACTGAGACTGGTCTGGGCCTTGGGATGACACGTTTGCAACTCTTATGGCGGGTGCAACTGCCCCTAGCCCTACCTTATATTCTCAACGGCATCAAGCTCGCACTGGTTGAGGTGATTGCCAGTGCGACCCTTGCGACCTATATTGGAGCAGGGGGCCTAGGAGAACTCATTTTTACAGGACTTGGCCTGTACCGCATGGACCTTTTGGTCATCGGTGGCGGCTCTGTCGCTTTCTTATCATTTTTAACCATGATTCTATTTGATCTTACTATTAAAGGAGTAACACCACATGACATCTAAAAAAACACTTATGGGCCTTTTACTCGGTCTCATCCTTATCGCCGTCGCAGTTTTTGCCTTTTTGAACAAAGGCGACAATACAGCCAACAATACATCTAGCGCATCGAGTGAGCCGATTCGGATTGGTTCTAAAGACTTTACGGAAAACCTTGTGGTGGCTGAAATTTATGCCCTGGCCTTGGAAGATAAGGGGTATATGGTTGAACGTGTCCCAAACATTTCAGGCTCCCTAATCCATAATTCTCTCATCAGTGATGAGATTGACCTCTACCCTGAGTATACTGGTACTGGTTTGTTGTCTATCCTAAAAGCGGAAATGCAAACAGACCCTGATAAGGTTTATGAGACTGTTAAAAACCAGTACAAGGAGCAATTCCAGGTAACTTGGTTGGACTATGCTGCGGCCAATGATGGCCAAGGCTTGGTGATCCGTACAGCAGTGGCTGAGGAATTGGGCATTAAGACTATTTCAGACCTTCAAGAGCATGCGACTGAATTGCGTTTCGCGTCCCAAGGGGAGTTTGACCAACGTGAAGACGGTATTCCAGGCCTTGAAAAGACCTACGGTACCTTTGCATGGAAATCGTCAAAAGTCTACGATAACAGCCTCAAATACTCAGTTCTTGAAAATGACGAAGCAGATGTGACACCAGCTTATACCACTGAAGGGCAATTGGTAAACACGGACAAGTTCACCTTGTTAGAAGATGACAAACAATTCTGGCCACCATATAACTTAGCCCCAGTTGTCCGCGACGCTACCTTAGAAGTTAATCCAGCCATCGCTGAGATTCTCAATGCGATTTCTGCGCAGCTTGACACCGAAACAGTCACTGCCTTAAATGCCAAGGTTGACGTTGATGGCGAAGAGTACACCGACGTTGCCAAGGCTTACTATGATAGCTTGAAAACCAAGTAAGGAAAAGAATGAACAAAGCAATGATAGAACTACGCCAGGTCAGCAAGTCTTATGGAGACAAGCGGGTGGTTGACCAGGTGGATTTAAAGATCGATAAAGGGGAATTCATCACCATCCTTGGAACCTCAGGTTCTGGGAAGACGACTATTCTCAAGATGATTAACCGCTTGATTGAGCCGTCTGAGGGCCAAATCTTCTTTGACGGAAAAGACAGCAGTAGCCTTGATCCTGTTGTCCTTCGCCGGCAAATCGGCTATGTGGTCCAGCAGATTGGCCTCTTTCCTCATATGACTGTTGCTGAGAATATCGCAACGGTTCCAAACCTTCTTGGCTGGGATAAAGCTGCCATTGACCAGCGGGTGACGGACTTGTTGGACCTGATTCAGTTGCCAGCTAAGGACTACGCCAATCGGTATCCCAAGGCCTTATCTGGTGGGCAGCAGCAGAGGGTAGGAGTTGCGCGTGCCCTTGCGGCGGATCCTGACGTCATGCTCTTTGACGAGCCCTTTGGTGCCATTGATGCTATTACCCGCAGTGACTTGCAGGAGCAGTTGCAGAGCATTCACCAAGCCTTGGGGGATAAGACCTTTGTCTTTATTACCCATGACATTTATGAGGCCTTTAAGCTGGGGACTAAGGTGATCATTATGGACCAGGGTAAGATTTGCCAGTACGATACGCCAAGAAACATCTTGAACAATCCTGATAGCGCCTTTGTCGAGAAGTTGATTGCGACAGCCCGTCAGCAAGAAGGGCTCTTGGAGATTGCCCATGATTGACTATTACCAAAAAGCCTCCCAGCAACTCGTTACGGCTATTAGCCAGCACTTGTCTCTAGTCGGTATTAGTCTTGGGCTAGCCTTGCTTTTGGCTAGCTTGCTGACGCTTGTCCTCCATTTTTACCCCAAGTGGCAGGGAGCTTCAACCTATGTGTTAAGCCTGCTCTATGCCATCCCAAGCTTTGCCCTCTTTGCCCTTCTTATCCCCTGGACCGGTCTCGGGCGGACCACGGCTATTACCGTATTGGTCATCTATGCCCAGTATAGTCTTGTCAGAACCTTTTTGGCCGGTCTATCCCAGGTCGATACCAGTGTCAAGGAAGCTGCTATCGGTATGGGCATGACGCCTTGGCAGGTCTTTTGGAAAGTGGAGTTGCCACTGGCTGTCCCAGCGATTTTCGCAGGTATCCGGATTGCGGCCACTGCAATCATTGCGATTGGCACCATTGCTGCGACCATTAATGCTGGAGGTCTCGGGACGATTTTATTCGATGGCTTGCGGACCATGAGCATGCCAAAACTCCTCTGGGGCATTCTTCTCACTGTAGGGCTTAGTCTTTTGGTCAATCTGATTCTCTATTTGGTTGAAGAGTTGGTGAAGCCATTTTAACCATTAGAAAACCCTCTCATCTGGCTCTGCGATAACAGAATCAATGAGAGGATTTTTCATTATACCTAAAAGTAAAATGTATGCTCAATGGCATTTCAGATGAGAATAGGTGATCATACTACTAGTAGACCTGATAATACTCTGATGAAGTCAGCGTGGTTTAGGTCTGTTTTTCAAAGATTGTAGGCCGTCTATGCCAAGGCTTCGATTTTTTGCTGGATCCTGTCGACTTCGGCGCCAAATTGGTAGTCCCAGTCTTCTTTTAGGACCGTAAGCATGTCCTGATAAGCCTTGATGGCATTGGCCTTGTCGCCAAGTCTCAAGTAACACTGGGCGATAGCATAATGATAGTCCGTATAGCGTGGTTTTTCTTGTGCCTCAAAGGCTGCTCGCCAAATCGGAATGGCTTCTTCGTAACATTCATGCTGGGAAAGGCTATTGGCGACGGAGAAAAGGACACGCCAATCATCAGGATAGCGCTCAGCTAAGTCTAAATACTGCGCTTTGACAGCAGAAAAACGGCTTTCCTTTTCCCTAATGAGAATGCTGTAATAATCATTGAGGCGGTCAGGGTTTTTCTGATAGGATTCCTCTAAGTAATCTTTGGCGTCGTTTAAACGCCCATCTTCAATCAGGTTATCTAGCAAAAAAGCGTAGATGCGTTTGTTTTCTGGGGCGATCCGTAAGATTTTCTGGTAGTAATCGATCAATTCATGGTGATTTTTGGTGTCCCAATCATAGAGAGCACCGCGTGACGCATTGTTAATGATGGTCAGGTCAGCCTTGGAATCTGGGGAGAGTTCCAGCGCTTTCTTAGCATAGATAGTGGCTTTTTGCGCCAAACCTTCAGACTGCTTGAAATAGAGATAGCCAAGCGTTGAGATAGCATCGTAATGGCTTGAATCGTCTCGAATCTCATCTAATAAAAATTGCTCAAATTCAACGAACTCACTATTGGTCAGACAGGATTCGCTAGCAATCCGACTGTCAATACGGGCATACATTTTTTCTTTGGTGTAGCCAAAGAGGGAGTCGATGCTGACACCAAACAGCGTCGCTAGTTCCGGCAAGAGGCTGATATCTGGCTGGCTAAACTGGGTTTCCCACTTGGAAACGGCTTGATTGGAAATGCCTAATCTCTCAGCTAATTGTGATTGACTAAGACCAGCTTTTAAACGTAATTCTTTAATCGTATCTCCAATGGTTTTCATAGAAGACCTCCTTGTACTGATGGTCAAGTGCACTTGCTGTCTTTATTATAGCCCTTGGAGCATCAATCAACAATAGGAAATTAGTTGGGTTTCCTATGCATTTAGTTGATATGAGGCTAAAAATGCTCATTTTCCTAATATTTTCTAAAAAAATAGTAAATATCGTAGAAATGTTCAGAAGATTGTGATACAATGGTCAAAATTTACTTTTTGGAGGTAGCGAATGGCTATTTATAACTTTTCTGCAGGCCCTGCGGTCTTGCCCAAGAAAGTGTTGACAAAAGCGCAATCTGAATTCTTAGATTATGCGGGCACTGGCATGAGTGTTATGGAGCTGTCGCATCGCTCCAAACCGTTTGAAGAGATCATTCAGCAAGCAGAAAGCCTCCTCAGAGAGCTCATGCACATTCCAGACAACTACAAGGTCCTCTTTTTACAAGGTGGCGCGTCCACTCAGTTTAGCATGTTGCCCCTTAACTTAGCGCCAGGCAAGAAAGCCTACTATGTCGTGGCAGGTTCTTGGGGCAAAAAAGCCTATACAGAAGCGGTTAAGTTGTCTAAAACGATCGCTTTTGAGCCGATTTTATTGGCATCTTCTGAAGACAGCAACTTTGATCATATTCCAAGTTTTGAGGCGTCAGCCATTGACCCTGATGCGGCCTATGTGCACATCACGACCAATAATACCATTGAAGGGACAGCTGTCTATGACCTGCCAGATACCAACGGTGTGCCACTAGTAGCCGATATGAGTTCTAACATTTTAGCCTTTGACTATCAGGTGTCTGATTTTGGTTTAATCTATGCCGGGGCTCAGAAGAATATTGGCCCTGCCGGTGTGACCTTGGTCGTGGTGCGTGAGGACCTCTTGAATGACAGTCCTGTTTTGTCTTCTATGTTAGATTACAGAATTCAGGCTGATAATGGCTCTCTCTACAATACCCCGCCAACTTACGGGATTTACATGGCAAAACTCGTCTTTGAGTGGGTCAAATCCCTAGGTGGAGTTGCTGGCATGGAAGCTAAGAACCGTGAAAAATCAGGCTTGCTCTATGACTTTATCGAACAGTCAGACTTTTACACTAGCCCTGTTAAGGACGTTAAAGATCGTTCGCTCTGCAATATCCCATTTGTCTCTCCAAACGATGAATTGGACGCTCTCTTTAACAAGGAAGCTGACGCAGCAGGGTTTAAAAACATCAAAGGGCACCGTTCTGTCGGTGGGATGCGAGCGAGTCTTTACAATGCTTTCCCGCTAGAAGGTGTTGAAGCCTTGATTGCCTTTATGGCAGATTTTGAAGCTAAACATAAATAGGAGAAAACCATGGTATTTAGCGTAAAAACCTTTAACAATATTAACAAGATTGGCTTAGCTGAACTAGGCAATAGCATCCAAATTGATGGGGACAAGTCTGATAATCCTGATGCCTATATCCTTCGTAGCGAGAGCCTTCATGGCAAAGCCTTCCCTGAAAACCTTAAAGCCATTGCTCGGGCTGGTGCAGGGACCAACAATATCCCCATCGATGAGGCAACAGCAGCAGGAATCGTTGTGTTCAACACGCCTGGGGCTAATGCCAATGCGGTCAAAGAAGCCGTTATCACTTCGCTCTTGCTGTCGGCGCGTGATTATTTCTCAGCAACCAAATGGACCAACACCTTAAAAGGGGCTGATGTGCCCAAGCAAATCGAAGCTGGTAAAAGCCAGTTTGCAGGAACTGAAATCTCTGGCAAGACCCTCGGAGTTATCGGTCTTGGGGCCATCGGTGCGCGCATTGCTAACGACGCCCGTCGTTTAGGAATGAATGTTCTTGGTTATGACCCTTATGTGTCTATTGAGACAGCTTGGAGCATTTCAAGCCATGTCAAGCGGGTCAATGATCTCAAAGAGATCTTTAGCCAGGCTGACTACATCACGGTCCATGTTCCGCTGAATGAGGACACCAAAGAAACCTTTAACGAAGAAGCCTTTGCTCAAATGAAAAAAGGCGTGACTCTGGTCAACTTTGCCCGGGATGAACTGGTTAACCATAAGGCGCTCTTTGCAGCCTTGGAAGCCGATGTGGTCAAACGCTACATCACTGACTTTGGAACCGAGGATCTCCTCCACCAAGACAAAATCACTGTTTTCCCGCACGTTGGAGGCTCGACCGAAGAAGCTGAGTTAAACTGTGCCATCATGGCCAGTCAAACCGTTCGCCAATTCTTAGAGACAGGTGAAATTACCAACTCTGTCAACTTCCCTAACATGCACCAAGTGCAAGATGCACCTTACCGCATCACCTTGATCAATAAAAACGTGCCGAATATCGTGGCTAAGATTTCAACAGCTGTTTCTGACTTGGACATCAATATCGACAACATCCTCAACCGCTCACGCGGGGATTATGCCTATACGCTTCTTGATTTAGATGAAAGCAACAAGGACAAAGTCGATTCCTTGGTTCAAGCCTTTGAAGATAACCAAGATATCATCCGTGTGCGATTGATTGAGTTGAAAAAATAGACCTATAACCCAGCTTCGTCTGGGTTTTCTTGCGTCTCGGCCTTAAAAATAGTATCATAGAAGAATACTAAATCAGTGGGAGACGATAAGATGGAGATCAGATTAGCACACCCTAATGAAGTGAATCGGATTGTGGAAATTTTTGAACATGCGAGAGCTTTTTTAGCAGCCTCAGGGAGCGATCAGTGGCAGGGCGAGGATGGCTATCCTAATGCAGATAATGTCATTGATGATATTTTAGCAGGATACGGATATGTTGGCTTGATTGAGGGCACGATTGTTGCTTATGCAGCTGTCATTGACAGCGGAGATCCTGCTTATGAGAAAATTTACGATGGCAAATGGGCCCATAATAACCCAATCTATACCGTTTTCCATCGGATTGCAGTGGCTTCCGATTATTCTGGAAAACAGGTGGCCCAGACCTTTTTGCAAGGGTTGATTGAAGGGCACAATGCTAGGGATTTTCGCTGTGATACCCATGAGAAAAATGCCATTATGCAACACATTTTGACCAAGCTAGGCTATGTTTACTGTGGCAAAGTGCCAATCGGTGGTGAGCGTCTCGCTTACCAAAAAATCAAGGGCAAGCACGAAAGAGCCCTAGTACAAAACGTTGGCGATTTTTATGAAACCGACTAAGCTTCTCTACCGGACAGTTTATGAGACACCCCTTGGTCCCATGAGCCTGATTGCTGATGATCAGGCCTTACTAGGTGCCTACTTTGTCGGCCAAAAGCACTATGAAAAAGGTTTTGAAACGGCTTCTTTTATTTCAGAATGCAACTCACCACTGAACCAGACCGTGAACTGGCTAGACGCTTATTTTAAAGGGGAAATGGCAGAGCTGCCACCATTAGCTCCTACAGGTACCCCCTTTCAGACCAGGGTTTGGGCGTTGCTTTCAGAGATCCCCAAGGGAGAGACCGTGACCTATGGTCAACTGGCTCAAACCCTAAACTGCCGATCCGCTCAGGCCATAGGAGGAGCAGTGGGTCGAAATCCCCTAAGTCTCTTTATTCCTTGTCACCGCGTGTTGGGAGCATCTGGCCAGCTCACAGGCTATGCTGGTGGCCTTGACAAGAAAATCTGGCTTCTAACCCATGAGCAGGTTTCTTTAGATACCAGCTCTGCAATCTTACCAAAGAAATGAGGACCCTATGCTAACCTTTTACCAATACCCAGTTTGCACCACCTGCAAGAAAGCACAAGCGGAACTAAAAACGCTTGGTCTTGAAGTGGACACCATTAATATCAAGGAAACCCCACCGAGTAAGGCACAGCTGAAAGCTTGGCTAGACTCAGGCGATTACCCCCTTAAAGCCTTCTTTAACACCAGTGGCAACTCCTATAAAGCTCTTGGTCTCAAAGACAAGTTACCGAGCCTTTCTGAGGACGAGGCCTTAGAGCTCTTAGCAGCGGATGGCATGTTAATCAAGCGGCCTATCTTAGCAGATGGCGATAAACTCCTTCAAATTGGCTATCGCAAAGCCTATAAAGACCTAGGGTTATAGCAAAAAACGACTATCGAGCTCGATAGTCGTTTTTCATATCAGACATTTTAACGCATAGTGACAAATTCTTCCGAACCTGTTGGGTGAATGGCCACAACAGCATCAAAGTCTGCCTTGGTTGCGCCCATCTTCATGGCAACGGAGAAGCCTTGAATCATCTCGTCCACACCATAACCGATACCATGGAGGCCGACCACTTTCTCATCAGCGCCAACAACAACTAGTTTGAGCTTGGTCATTTGACGGTGTTGGGTGACAGCTGAATACATAGAGGCAAAGCTTGAGGTATAGATTTTGACTTGCTCTTCCCCATAAGCCTTGATGGCTTCAGGTTCAGTCATGCCGACGGTACCGATAGCAGGGTGAGAAAAGACAACTGTTGGGATATCCTTGTAGTCCATTTTAGCATTAGTTTGCCCGTTAAAGAGACGTTCCGCCAAGGTCCGTCCCGCCTTGATGGCAACAGGGGTTAATTCTTTTTCACCCGTCACGTCACCAAGGGCATAGATAGTTGGGACAGCCGTATTTTGGAATTCATCGACTTCGATAAACCCTCGGTCCGTCAGGGTGACACCAGCCGCCTCCAGATTAAGAGAGCTGATATTGGGACGGCGACCAATAGCCCAGATCACCCGTTCAGCTGTGTGTGTCGTGCCATCTTCAAAGGTCAATTGCAGGTGACCGTTTTCTAATGGTTCAAGCTTGGAAGGCACTTTGTGGGTGTGGAGTGGTAGCTTAGTTCGCTCCATCTCCTCGACCAAGGCTTTTACGATATAAGGGTCAAAGGTACGCAGAGGACTTTCCTTACGAACAAAGAGATCCGTTTTAACCCCAAGTCCATGCAAGACACCCGCTAGTTCAACTGCGATATAGCCAGCACCAATAACCGCTACTGATTCTGGCAGGCTCTCCCAAGCAAAGAAATCATCAGAAGTTTCCCCCAGTTCAACACCTGGAAGATCAGGAAGAGCTGGCTGAGCACCTGTTGCGATTAAGATGTGCTTGGCTGTGTAGTGTTCACCATTGACCTCGATCGTTTTGCTGTCCACAAAGTGGGCGAAGCCCTCGATGTGGGTCACGCCATTACGATTCCAGTTATTGGCGTAGCCATTGCGAGACCGACTCACATAGCCTTCACGATTTTCACGGAGTTTGGCAAAGTCGAATTGGATCTTATCAGCAGTAAAGCCATAGTCAGGGCCATACTGATGAATGGTCTCAGCAACTTGAGCACCATACCACATGATTTTTTTAGGGACGCAACCCAGATTGACGCAGGTCCCACCGACAAGTCCGCCCTCGATGACAGCGACCTTAGCCCCATGCATGGCTGCGCGGTTGACAAAGCCAGAACCGCCTGACCCACCGCCGATTGCAATGGCATCAAATTCTTTTACCATAATATCCTCCAATATCTTGACGTTTCTTTCATTGTAGCTTTTTTTAAAAAAGAGGTCAAAAATCCGCTACGTCTCATCTTCTTAAAAATTTTTGGAAAAGACTTGCCAAACGGTTTTAAAAATTGTATTATATAAACAGAACAAAGATACAAAAAGGAGTTACCCATGTTTAAAGGAAAAAGTAAGGGATTTAAGGCGGCAGTTATAGGCCTATCAGCCCTTGTTGCAGCAATTGTAGTTGCTATTCTATATTTAGGTTTTAAGGGAACAGGCACAAGTCAGCAAGCAGAAGCTGAACAGGTCTATTCAACAGCAGAAGCTAAGGAAGGGCAGTTGACCTCCTCGACCCTCTTAACAGGGATGGTCAAGGCTGATCAAGAGCAGTATATCTACTATGATGCGACTAAAGGGGAAATCGCTTCAATCGCTGTGAATGTAGGCGATCAGGTTCAGGTGGGTCAAACCATCGTCACCTATGAATCAGCTGATGCTCAAGCAGCTTACGACACCGCTGTTCGAGCACTCAACAAGGTCGATCGGCAAATTTATGAATTAAACACTTACGGTGTTGTCGTTAGTGAAACAGGAGATGCCGAAACTGATCAAGAGGCCTTCTCTTCTGCTCAGCGTACCGTTGATGGGCAAATGCAGGACCTTCAAGATGCGCGTGCTGATGCAGCATCTGCAGTTGATAAAGCTAGGGTAGCCCTAGATGATGCCAATGTTAAGAGTACCGTAGCAGGGACAGTGGTAGAAGTGAACCGCGATGTGACCAAGAGCACGACCAGCTCTGCGCAGACAGTGGTTCATATTGTTAATAGTGACAGTCTGGTTGTAGCTGGTGAGATGTCCGAATACAACTTGGCCAATATCAAAAAAGATCAAGACGTCACCATTACCTCTAAAGTCTATCCTGATAAAACCTGGAACGGGAAAGTCAGCTATATTTCTGATTATCCTGCTAATGCCGGGGAAGCAGCATCAGCCGTTGCAGGAGCAAGCTCATCTGGATCCTCTTCTAAATATCCTTTCAAAGTAGCCTTGACCAGCGAACTGGGCGAACTTAAGCAAGGGTTTACCGTTAGTATCCAAGTCAACACGGACCAAAAAGGGATTGTCGTTCCTGTGGCAGCAGTCTTGACGGATGATGATACCAACTTCTATGTTTATTCTTATGATAAGTCTAGCAAGAAAATCAAACGTGTTGATGTGGAAGTTGGTAACGCAGATGGTGAGAGCCAACAAGTGACCACTGGCTTAAATGCAGGAGATGTGGTCCTTGCTGATCCGACCATGGACCTTAAAGACGGTCAGGAGGTGACAGTCAATGACAAAGCCACTGATTGAGATTTCAAAAATTAACAAATCCTATCAAAACGGTGACCAAGAACTTCGTGTCCTCAAAGACATTAGTCTAACCATTAATGAGGGTGAGTTTGTCGCCATCATGGGGCCATCCGGATCCGGGAAATCAACCCTGATGAATATTATTGGCCTCTTGGATAAGCCAACCTCAGGCAGCTATGACTTAGAAGGTCAGGAAGTTGATAGCCTCGGCGATCAAGAATTAGCGAAGGTTCGCAACAGGCAAATCGGCTTTGTCTTCCAGCAATTCTTCCTCCTATCCAAACTCAATGCTCTTCAAAATGTGGAATTACCCTTGATCTATGCGGGTGTTTCGCCAAGTAAGCGTCGTGAACTGTCCAAACAATATTTAGAAAAAGTAGAACTGGCGGAGCGCATGCATCACTTACCCTCAGAGTTATCTGGTGGCCAGAAACAACGGGTAGCCATTGCACGAGCTCTGGTCAATAGTCCTGCTATTATCCTAGCGGATGAACCAACGGGTGCCCTTGATACCAAGACGGGTGCGCAAATCATGGATCTTTTGACCGACTTAAACCGTGAAGGTAAAACCATTATCATGGTCACCCATGAGCCTGAGATTGCAGACTATGCGACCAGACGAATTGTGCTTAGAGATGGTATTATCACAGAAGACATAATGAAAGGAGAGGTGATTTAATGGAGAATTGGAAATTTGCCCTTTCCTCAATCTGGAGCCACAAAATGCGCTCTTTCCTGACCATGCTAGGTATTATCATCGGGGTCGCAGCGGTCGTAGTTATTATGGCACTAGGACGCGGGATGACCGATCAGGTCATCAACAGTTTCTCCCAAGACCAACAAGACCTGCAACTCTACTACGAATCTACAGAAGAGTCGGCAGATGGTTTTTTTATGGGTATGGCTTATGGTGAAGAAGCCCCTGAAATCAAGGAAGAGTGGTTGATTCCTCTCAGAGATATTGAAGGTGTTGAGAATTATTATGTGACTAATAATACTATGGACACGGTTAGCTACGAAAATAAATCAGCGGAGTCTGTCACCCTAACAGGTGGAAACCAAACCTACTTTGAAGTCAAGGATTATAAGGTCCTGGCAGGACGTAGCTTCCGAGCTCAGGACTTCGCTACTTTTTCTAGCATCATCATGATCGATCAAAAATTGGCTGAAAAACTTTTTGGCGACATGGCATCATCCATCAATAAGATTGTCACGGCTGGCAGTAAAAGCTTCCTTATTATCGGAGTTTACGAAGACCCGAATGCCGGGACAGCAATCTACGGTATGGCCTCAGAAGGAAGCGCCTTAATGACCAACGTCCAATTGGCTGCAGAATTTGGCAGTTCAGAAGTCGGGTCAGCCTATGTTCATATCTCAGATCCTAAAAGGGCAACGGAGATAGGGGATATGGCTGCCGCTAAATTAACGGAGGTCTCTGGAGTTGCTGAAAAAGGTGGTCGTTTTACCACTTTTGACATCAGTAGTTTTGTGGATGAGATCAATGCTTCCTTTGGTCTTATGACAACCATCATTGGAGCCATCGCAGGTATTTCCCTTTTGGTTGGAGGGATTGGGGTTATGAATATCATGCTGGTATCCGTGACTGAGCGGACCAGAGAAATTGGTCTACGTAAAGCCCTCGGAGCGACACGCTTTAAAATTTTGACCCAGTTCTTAATCGAAGCCATGGTTTTGACCATGATTGGTGGTGCTATCGGTCTAGGTTTTGCCTTTGCCATGACTAAAATCATTGAAGGCCTCATGGCTAGCAATCCTGATATGGCTATTCCACTTAGTGTTTCTATTGATGTGGCTCTTGGAGCTATTGCCTTTTCAGCCCTTATTGGTATAGTCTTTGGACTTTTGCCGGCCAACAAGGCTAGCAAGCTCAACCCGATAGAAGCTCTACGTTACGAATAGGAGAGGAAGGAGTCTCAAATGAAGAAAATTCTTGTTTGTCTTAACTTTGCTTTGACAGTCTTCTGTCTGGCCGGTTGCTCACTTCTAAGCACAAAACAAACTAGCCAAGAGAAAATTACTGTCTATGATGTGGAAAATACCAAAATTTTTGAGACGACCAACCAAGACGTGCTCGATATTTTTGGAGAATACATCGGTCAGGCTGGAGGAACAGCAGAAGGGACAGAAATTTTTAGTGATATACCAGACGATGCTGAGGTCCTCTATCACTTTGAATTTACTGGAGAGAGCGGTCATGTGGTCAATCTCTATAATTATAATAATTATGATTACCTGCTCCTTGAGAAATTACCAATCATTGGAGATATACGCTTTGAGATGGATCAAGAGACAGCTGAATGGATGCGACAACCATCTAATTGGGAAAGTAACTAAGAACCAAAACCAAGTGGCCTGAAACGATGACGCTTGGTTTTTGATTGGTTAAGATATTCGCTATTTTCTGTATTATTTAAAAGAAATTAAATATATTTCAAAAACATTACAAAAAAGTTACAAAGCGACTTGAAAAAATCTGATTTTTTGGTATAATAGGATTGATAGTAATCAGAAAAGTGTTTTAACATGGAGGATTGAAATGAAAGGAAAAACGTTAGCAGCAATTGTGACCCTTATGAGTGGGATCATTCTTTTTAGCGCGTGTAGTAGTAAGGGTGACAAGAAAGAAAGTCAATCCAGTTCGAGTGCGGTAACAACTCAAGCAAAGGATAAATCTAAAGCAAAAACAAGTAAGAGTACTTCTTCGTCAGAAAAAAAATCAAAAAGTAGTAATCAAACTAAAAAAGAAGCGACAACCAAGTCGTCGCCTTCAGCAAAAAAAACAGCAGAATCAAAGACCTCCTCATCAATCACACCTTCAACAACCGAGACTTCGAATCCACAAACGGCTAGCAATTCTGAGGCAACCCCAGTTACTGGGATGAATGTGGAGGCTATAGCAAAGGGAGATTTTTCAAGTATAGCGGGAACTTGGCAAAATGACCTCGGCCAAACCTTAGTCTTTAATAACAACGGACTTGTTTCCGATGAAAATGTTATTGGCTTTCTCGGTCTTTCAGATCAAGGATTAGCTAGCTTTGGCCTGCAACCAGTGCATTCAGCTGTAGGGGGTGCAGGGCTTTACATGATCCCTCAAGGAAAGAACAGCCCGTCAGGACTTAACTTTGGACAGGATGCAATGACAGCTGGACAGAGTGCTGGATCTGAAAACCATCCATTTTATAAAGTTTCATCCAGCACTGCTGCGCAACCATTTTCAAATCCAAGTGACGCAACAACAACGATTCCTGAAGGCAGTATTGCCATTATCAGAGATGTTCCTGTCTATGCTTTCCCTGATAGACTATCAGAGCCAGTTTTTGACTACCCTGCGGGTAGCTATGTCCTTTGTGATCAGTATTTTGAACAAGATGGTGAGTATTGGTATAGCTATATTAGTGAGACTGGGGAACGCTATTACTTTGCCGTTTCAGACATGTAAATGATATTATGACATTGCTATAGAGCATATAGGCGGTAGGAGGAATCCTATCGCTTTTTAGTTCAATGAGTTGTTTTAATCAATAATTAGTGATATTATAAGGTTATAACAATTTGAGGTGATGATATGATAGAATTAGGTATTTCAACTTTTGGGGAGACAACACCCATAGAGGGCAGTGGTGAGGTGTTTAGCCATGCTGAGCGGATTCGCCAGCTAGTAGCGGAGATTGAGCTGGCTGACCAAGTCGGGCTTGATGTCTACGGGATTGGAGAGCATCACCGAGAGGATTTTGCAGTGTCAGCTCCAGAGATTGTCCTAGCAGCAGGAGCCGTCAACACTAAGCACATTCGCTTGACATCTGCTGTGACCGTCTTGTCGAGTGCGGATCCAGTCAGAGTTTACCAGCAATATGCTACGATTGATGCCTTGTCAAATGGCCGAGCAGAAATCATGGCTGGTCGTGGGTCTTTTATAGAGTCCTTCCCTCTCTTTGGCTATGACCTCAAGGACTATGAAGCCCTCTTTGATAAAAAACTGGCCATGCTCCTTGAAACACGGAAAGCTCCAAAACTTACTTGGCAAGGCCAATTAACACAAACCGTAGTTGGTAAAGACGTCTACCCGCGTTCTGTGCAGGAACAACTCCCAATCTGGGTGGCAACTGGCGGCAATGTTGAGTCAACTATTAAGATTGCCCAGCTTGGTTTGCCAATTATTTATGCTATTATCGGGGGAAATCCCATGTACTTTAAACGCTTAATCGATGCCTACCATCAGGTAGCTGAAAATGAAGGTCACTCTAAAGAAACTCTTAAGGTTGGCGCACACTCCTGGGGCTTTATTGCAGACAGTCAAGAAGAAGCCGTCGCTAAATACTTTTACCCGACTAAGCAAACCGTCGATGGGATCGCAAAAACCAGACCACATTGGTCAGAGATGACCTACGCCCAGTACGAGCAAGCAATCGGGCCAGACGGTGCTATGATTGTCGGGGACTCAGACCACGTTGCTCGAAAAGTCATTGGTTTGATCGAAAGTTTGGGTCTCGATCGCTTCATGCTTCATTTGCCCCTGGGTTCAATGCCGCATGAAGAAGTGCTAAAAGCGATATGCTTATACGGTGAAGAAGTAGCGCCTAAAGTTCGAGCGTATTTTGCCAACAACCGCTAAGGAGGAAAAAATGGGATTACTTATTGATGGAAACTGGCATGACCAGTGGTACGACACCAAATCAACAGGCGGAAACTTTGTCCGTACGACCACTCAATTTCGCAATTGGATCACACCAGACGGATCGGCAGGACCGACAGGGGAGTCTGGCTTTCAAGTCGAGTCTGGTCGTTATCACCTTTATATTTCCCTCGCCTGTCCTTGGGCCTGCCGAACCTTGATGATGCGAAAACTCAAGGGCTTAGAAGACCATATCAGTCTCTCTATCGTTCATCCTTTGATGTTGGAAAATGGTTGGACCTTTGAAACGAGTGATGGGGTGGTTGAGGACACGGTCAACCACAGCGATTACCTTTACCAGGTCTACACCGCCGCGCAGCCCGATTATTCAGGGCGCGTGACGGTGCCGGTTCTCTGGGATAAAAAAACGAATACGATTGTGAACAACGAATCCTCAGAAATCTTAAGGATTTTTAATACCGCCTTTAATGACCTTACAGGGAATACAGAGGATTACTATCCAGAAGAACTGCGTGCGGATATCGATGCAGTAAATAGCTTTGTCTATGATACCATCAATAACGGTGTCTACAAGGCCGGCTTTGCGACGGACCAAGCCGTCTATGAAAAAGAAGTCACCGCCCTTTTTGATGCCTTGGACCAGCTGGAAAACCGTCTGGCAAATCAGGATTATCTTGTCGGAAATCAGCTGACAGAGGCAGATATTCGTCTCTTTACGACCTTGGTGCGGTTTGATGCGGTCTACCATGGCCATTTCAAATGCAACCTCAAACGCTTGGTCGACTATCCAAATCTTTGGGAGTATACCAAACGTATTTACAATTTACCAGGGATAGCAGAGACTGTCGATTTTGATCATATCAAGCGACACTACTATGGTAGCCACAAAACCATCAATCCAACAGGTATTGTTCCAAAAGGACCAGAACTGGATTGGACGATCTAGTGTGATAACAATTAAAAACGAACTAACCATACTTAGACTTGAATATCTAAGTTAGGTCAGTTCGGTTTTTATTGACTTAAAATCTGTGAATTTTTGTTAAATTTTTGTTAAATTATGCCATTCTATCTCTCAAAACCTTATAATATCAAGGTTTTTAAGCGTGATTACTTCATCGTAGGGAAAAGAAACCTCTAATTTTATAAAAAATCATAAAGCTATAAACCTTATTAAATCAAGGTTTTTAGTTTTTGGAATTGGAAGATGATGCTTACTTTATGGGAAGGTGATCTTTTTGATAAAGAAAGACGTATATGAGAATAAGCTTCAGATAGACTATTTCACAGATTCTTATTATCAGTTTGAAGAAGATTTTTACAAGTATTCTACTCTTGATATCCCACTTCCATTTCTAACAGACGCTATTTTGAGAGAAATGGCAAGAGATTTTTTATAAAAAGACGAACTTTTATGGAAAGAATTTATATTACCTCATTTGTCAAATTAAGTTAGACAATTTCAAGTTAGTCAGAAAAACTTGATACGGAGTTAGATAGTTCAATGATTTCCTAGGAATTCTATTTCTTTTATCAGCTATAGCTGATAAATAGTTTTGAGAAATATCATTGAAGTCCATCTGCTTAGGAAGTCCGTGTCGTCTTAATAAGCCGTTAGAATGCTCATTAAGACCTCGCTGCTCTGGACACCCTGGATCCGCAAAGAAAATATCAATATCATGTTTATTGGAAATGGACTTCCAATTGGAAAACTCTTTCCACAATCAAAGGTAATAGACTTGAAGAGATGCCTTGGAAACTGTGACAACCACTGGCTGACAGATTCCTCAATGTCACTCGCTTTTCTTCCATTTGTTTGAAGTGTGATAATAGCTTTTGACTGCTTCTCAACCAGCGTAATGACAGCACTTTTATGATTCTTGCCAACAATGGTATCCCCTTCAAGATGACCGAATTCATTTTCGAACTCTGGATACCTTTCAGCACGCTCACGAATATCTCTTCGAAAAGCTTGTTTTCCACGCATTTCTTTCTTCCCATTGGGTTTTCGTTTCCCTTGCCAGGGTAAATCATTTTTATGGAAGAAGCCACGGTCAGCTAAGCGGTAGAGGGTTCTCATAGAACAAGGGATGTTATCAGGATAGGTACCTTTTATCACATCAAGACTCCAATCTAATTCTAAATACAATTGGATAAAGTCTTGTACTGGTTTTGTGAGGTGAGTATTTTTCCGTCCACAACGCTTCTTATTAGTTTTGTAACGCTCATAATAGTCATAAGCCGAATAACCAGCTTTCAGAAAAGAAAGAACATTGTAGATCGTTTGTCGCGATCTACCAAGTGACTTTGCAATGTCGCAAACTTTCTTACCTGCTTGGTAATATGCCTCTATCATTACGAGTTCGTTTGTGGTAAGATGAGTGTAGGTCATTTATGTTAGTTCCTCTCAGAAAAATGTGGTGTTTATCTGAGACTAACATAGATGGCTTTTTTCTGTCTAGCTTAATTTTACAAATTGGGTTATGTAGAATTAATAAATTAAATCATCGATAATGTACTTAAATAAAAAGGAAATATTGTATAATATTAACAAATGGTTAATTTAGGAGAAATGCTATGTATGACGAAAAAAATATGATAGATTAATATCAATGATTGAAATCATGGCTCAAGATTTTACACTAGAGCAGATGCAATTTTCGAAAATAAAGGGGGAGATTCCTGATTATATCAAATCTAAAGAAGGGAAAAATATTGAAGAGGTTTGGAATTGTTATGTTGAAGTTTACTTTGAACAACATAAAAAAATTGAAATTGTTAAACTTGGGCAAAATAAACAAGAGATTGAGATTGCAACTAACCGTGGTTCAAGTTGGAAAATATATGAACAAAAGTTAATCGATCAAAAATGGACTTCAGAATCTATAAATACTATTCGCGAATCTAGCAAAGAAATTCTTACACTAGTAAGAACTATTGTATTTTTCAATCTTAGAAAGAGGCTATTTGAATGATAAAAGAATTTGAATTTGAAATTGATTGTGATATGACATTTTCGCATCTTCACGATTGTATGGAAATTCTCTATGTAATGAGTGGGCGCATAGGTGTGATGCAGACAAAAACAAATATTTTGGTCCGAGAAGGAGAGTTTATAGTTTTTAATCCTTTTGAACACCATGAACATTATAGAGAACCAGGAGCTCACACAGTTTCACTCTACATTTCCTATAATTTATTAAAGCAATTAGATATGCCGAGTGTTGCTTGTTGCAGTTCTGAACGCAAGGAATTGGGAGAGTACTACGAATTAATTCGAGGGAAACTCGCAATAATTTATAAGGAGTATACTCAAGATCGGAAAAACCGAGCAGTGTATTGTCTTTCTCATCTACTTGGTATTTTAGATTTATTAAAGCAAAAATTTGCTGTGGATGAGGATATTCGAAGAGATACGCTTTCTGAAGTTTTGCTGTACTTAAACCATCATTTTTCTGATGATATAAATCTTGTTAAAGTAGCAAAGGACTGTCATATTTCTACAGGTTATTTGTCTAGACATTTTCATGAAGTGATGGGGATACATTTTTCAGATTACCTTCGGAAACTTCGTTTGTCAGTGGCGGCTTCATTAATCAGTACGACAAACAAATCGGTGACTGAAATTGCTTTATCTGTCGGTTTTGGAAATCCTAATACATTGATTTATAATTTTAAAAAGCAATATGGCATGACCCCTTATAAGTATAAAATTTCCCGTCAATTGTACCAGGAAGATGCACAGGCAAAAAATCGATCTATGCATGATATCGGCTTGTTGAAATATGCTGGAATAGAAGCAGAGACGGAAATTCTTTCTAAGCCTCAGCGTCCGATGATGAATGTTTCGATTTCACTTAAAAGTCCCGGCGTCTATCGAAAATCTGTCACAAATGTGGCAATTGGGTGTGGATACGCAAAATTATTATTGGGTGACGAATTTTCTAAGACAGTCGAGCGCATTAGTTGTCAAATAAAGCCGGAATATCTCCAGATTCAGGGAATATTCGATGATACGATGCATGCCTATTTTCTAGGTGGCGATGGTAGCGCAAATTTTGATTTTTACCTTATCGATCAGGTGTTGGATCGTATTCGTGCTGTTTCGATGAAACCTTGGATTGAGATTGGTAGAATTCCAGGTCAATTGACCTCCAAGCGTAAAAATGAATTTTACGGAGCATACATGGAACTCCCGAATGATTTGAATCGTTGGAGCAATTTGGTGTCTTCGTTTATGGATCATATAAGTGAACGCTATGGAGTAGCGGAAATTTCGCAATGGAGATTTTCTATTACACCTGCCTTGTATGTATCATATGGATTTTACTCCATGGAGGATTATTTAGAATATTATAGGCAAACCTTTGAAGTAATACGCGCATTCCTTCCTGAAGCGATTATTACAGGAGGGACCTTTGACTGTGGTCTACTCCGACTGGATGGGACAAAGGAACTATCTTCTTTTTTAGTGTTTTGTAAAAAAAATAATTGTATTCCGAATTTACTTAGTCTACAGGAATTTTTTGTGGACTATGATAAAACAAATCGCGATAAGATTCTAGAAAAGATTGATGCGATGACAGAAGAGCCAGTTCCACTTTGCGCAGATCCGGATCTGTTAGCTAAAGATGAAGATTTAATTAAAGAAGTTCTAAAAGAAGAAGGATTAGAAGGACTTCCCATTACTTTTTTGTATTGGAATTCTACGATTTGGTATAAAGATTTGGGGAGTGATACTTGTTATAATTCAGCTTTTCTTGCTAAACATGCAATGGAGAATTTGGGAAAAGTGGAATCATTAGTAGCTTCAGTTGTGTATAGTGACGAGGATTCGAATCAGCTATTTACTGGGACGCCAGCTTTATTTACTCAAAATGTGCCTAAGGCAATGTATCATACTTATGGTTTATTGAATCAGATGGAAGGATACTATGTCGACCGTAATAATGGTTATGCAATTTCAAAATCAAAGGATGGAAGTGTTTTTACAATTCTTTTATATAATTATTGTCCACCCGATCCGGCTATTCATTTGTCTGAAATTGTTTCGAGGGAAGAGCAACTGACTATTGATCGTTACTATAGTTTTCAGAGTTGTGGTGTTCAGAATTTCTGTATTGAATTTTTTGGAGATACTGATGAGATCTGGGAGATTGAAACCACGCGTATTTGCAGAGAATCTGGAAGTTCGTATGATTATTGGCGGAGAATGGGAGCTCCTTCGATTCTAAATGCGAAGAAACAAAAGTATTTGGAAGAAGTGTCACAACCAGGGTACACTGTGGAGCAACGCAGAATGTTGGACAAGAAACTGAAAATATCTGGAACCATCGATGAGCATGAGGTGCGATTGATTCGCATGAGAAAAAAAGTCACTAATAATTGACGTAAAATCTTGTTTTTATGACCTGACAAAGATCTATTTGTCAGGTTTTGTATTTTTTTTTTGTAAAATAATCGGGAAAAATAGATGTTAGTAAGAGAGTAATGATAAAGAGACTTTTCTATAATAATATTTAAAGAAAACGTTTTCTAAATTTGTAAAAATATTATGGAGGAAATAATAATGTCTGGAACAAAAATCAAAGAAACCGGATATGTAAATACAAGAGAAAAAATCAGTTATTCTTTAGCATCTGGTGGAGGAAATGTTGTCACTACTATAATTGGAGGATTCCTCGCTGCATACTTAACAGATTCTGTAGGACTTACTGCAGCTTCTGTAGGGACAATGATGCTCTTGATGCGTTTCGCTGATATTGTAACGGATTTTTTAATGGGGGCAATTGTTGAACGTACGAAGACACGTTGGGGAAAAGCAAGACCGTGGCTTTTGGTTAGTGCAATACTTATTTTTGTAGCGTTGATTTTTGAATTTAGTACACCTGGAAATTTGAGTATGAACGGCAAATTAATTTATGCGTATATTACTTACTTTTTTATTAATTGTATTGGATTTACATCTTTTGTGATTCCACATACAGCATTGCTGTCAATTATTACATTTAATGGGGTCGAACGACAGAAGATTGCGGCAATGGGACAAATTGTTAACCAGATATTAGGTATGGCGGTTTCCATTTTTTGGGTTCCATTGACGGTGGGAATTGGCTTCCGAAATACGGCTTGTGTGTATGCAATTTTGTCTGCAATATTCATACTAGTTGGTTTCTGGGGGACTAGAGAGAACATCTATGAAGATGAAGGACATGTTCCGATTGGACAGTCAAAGGAATCCTTCAAGGCTTCTTTAAAAGTAATAATACGCAATAAATATTTCTGGATTGAAATGGCTGTTTTTAGTTTACTCTTATTTCATAACATGGCACAAGGGGCAGTGGGATATTATTTCAGCAACAGTGTATTAAATAATGCAAATTTAGTTGGTCTCCTTTCCGTTGCTGGTATGTTACCAGCGTTATTTATGAATATGATTGTGGCTAAGTTGGTTGGAAAGTTTGGAAAACAGAAGATTATGGTTTTGAGTGCGATAGTGATTACAGTAACATCCGTTCTAATGGGATTGACTTATATAAATATTCCGTTGCTTGTCGTGCTCACCATTATCAAAGGATTTTTTTTGGGTAGTATGTTTTCTTGTGCTTTTGCACTCACTGGTGACGTTATTGATTATGGTGAGTGGGAATTAGGAGTCCGTTCAGAAGGTATTACGATAGCAGGATTTAGTTTGGGACAAAAACTTGGTATGGGTCTTGGTCCTGCAGTGGCCACCTGGATTCTAGCAGCTGGGGGTTATGACGGTTTGGTAATGGTACAAACAGAGGCTGCAAAAAATGCGATTGTATTTTCTTATACATGGTTATTAGCTATTGTAGGAGTATTGTTGATTATTCTAAGTTTATTGTTAGATTTGGATAAATATAGTGCACAGATGCAGCACGAATTAGAGTTGAAGCATAGAAAATAGGAGGAGTTACAATGTTGGAATTTAGAAGTGAAGAAGTATCGAAACATGTTACAAGAATTTATGGCTTTTCCACTGAACTGATGTATCTGGTAGAAGGTGAAAAAAAGGATATCTTGATAGATACCGGAAGTGGATTCGGAAGTTTATATCTTGCGGTTGAGGATATCCGTAGAAAGCACAAAGGACTAGGAAAGCCACTTGAAGTTTTAATTACCCATGGACATCTAGATCATGCCATGGGAGCACAAGAATTTCTTAACGCAGGATGTCCTGTATATTTAAATCATGAGGATCGTTGTGTTTTTGAAAAGCATGCAAAGGATTCATTCCGAATGGAGGGGATTTCGATGCTACAAGTGGATGGATTGGGAATCTTTGTTGCTGAAGAAGATTATATTAAATCTCCATCTTTTGATGATTTTCTGGATTTGAAGGAGGGTGAGAAATTTGATTTGGGTGATGTAACAATAGAAACATTTGCTTGTACAGGTCATACGAAAGGGTGTCTAACCTTTTTAATTCAGGAGCATGACGGAAAAAATTATTTACTAACTGGAGATGCGTGTAACACGTTTACTTTTTTGTTTGATGAGTATACAACTTCCGTAGAGGAATATGAGAAACATGTGAAATCGCTTATTAAAAAAGTGAACGGAAGATATGATGAAGTTCTCTTATCCCATGGCAATGGAGTTGGTTACCTTGGACTCATGGAAGATGTAGTTGCGGTTTGCGAAGATATTCAGAATGGAAAAACAGCAGATATTCCTTATGAGTTTATGGGAACACAAGGGCTAATCGCTAAGGATTTTGATTTTTCGGATTTCGCAAATGCTAAAGGCAATATTGTTTATGACAAAAATCGCATACGTATATAGATGAGGGGAAACAAATATGGATATAAGACTAAAACAAAATCCTTTTTTTTTAAATGATGCGGATATTAAATGGATTGAGAAAGTAAAGAGTGAAATGTCGTTTGAGGAAAAGGTAGGTCAATTGTTTGTTCCACTGGGCCTCTCTGATAAAGAAGAGTATTTGCGGCATTTGGTTAATGACTGCCATGTTGGTGGAATCATGTATCGTACTGGCAAAAAAGTAGATGTTCGTTCAACTCATGAACGTATTCAAAAGATGGCAAAAATTCCACTTTTATTAGCTGCCAATATTGAATCCGGTGGTGATGGTATTTGTTTTGAAGGAACAAGCTTTGGTAAACCAATGGTGATTGCGGCTACAAATGATTCGAAAAATGCGTATCGAATGGGTTATGTGGCATGTAAAGAGGGCGCTTCAGTTGGTTTGAATTGGTCCTTTGCACCAATTGTTGATATTGATTATGATTTTAAAAATCCAATTACTAATGTAAGGACTTTTGGCTCAAATCCAAATCGTGTAAAGGAGATGGGAGCTGCATATATGGAGGGAGCTAAGGCAAATGATGTTGCCGTTGCTATTAAGCATTTTCCAGGAGATGGATGCGATGAGCGAGATCAGCACATTGTAACCTCTGTAAATCCTATGTCTTGTGAGGAATGGGATGCAACCTATGGTGATATTTATCAGGAATTGATTGACAAGGGTGCACAAAGTGTCATGGTAGGTCATATTGCCCAGCCCGCTTATGTGAAGCAGATGAATCCCAATGCAACTGTGGAGGAACAGTATTATCCAGCATCTGTTTCGCGTGAGTTAGTTACTGGATTGTTAAGAGAGAAGCTTGGATTCAATGGTGTAATCACAACAGATTCTACGTGTATGGTAGGATATACAACAGCGATGAAGCGAGAAGAGTCTGTTGTTGCATCCATAGCTGCAGGCTGTGACATAATCCTTTTTAACAAAAGTTTGGACGAAGATATCGATTTTGTGAAAAAGGGAATTTTGGACGGAAGAATAACGAAGGAGCGATTTGAAGATGCAGTCACCAGAGTGTTAGCATTAAAGGCATCTTTGAAATTACATATAAGACAACAGAAAGGTGAGCTAGTTCCTCCGGAAGAACAACTATCTGTTGTGGGCTGTGAAGAACACAACAGATGGGCTGAAAAAGTCGCTGAGCAATCTGTTACTTTGGTAAAAGACACTCAACAGCTTTTGCCTATCTCGCCAAAGAAATATAAAAGAATTTATCTTAATGTCATTCAGCGGAAATTAACGGATTCACAGGATTTAGAAGTTCAAAAATGGAGAAAATTATTTGAAAGAGAGGGGTTTGATGTCACCGTTCGTGATCGATCTGTAACGTTAGAGGCTAAAGATTTAATGGGATTTAACTTAACTTCAGAAAAGGAAGAGTTGATTGGAGAGTTATATCGAAGTATTCATGAATTTGTTCCAACAAAGGATTTATATGTATACGTTTTTAATATTGAAAATGCTTCAAATAATACTACTGCTCGGTTAGATTGGAATGTCATCTTTGGACTAGGAGATGATGTCCCTTGGTTTACAAAAGAAATACCAACTTTATTTATTAGTACCGCAAATCCGTATCACTTATTTGATGCTCCTATGGCGAAAACATTAATAAATTCATATAGCAATAGTGAAATTATCATGAAAGAAATTATGGATAAAATTATGGGACGAACTGAGTTCGTGGGACAAAGTCCTGTAGATCCTTTTTGTCAAAAAGAGTATTTAAGATTATAGGTAGTAAGAGTGAAAAAATGTATCAAGCAGTGATTTTTGACTTAGATGGTGTGATTTGCCATACAGATTCTTATCATTATAAAGCATGGAAATTTATTGCAGATAAGATTGGTGCGACATTTAATGAAACAATAAATGGGAAATTACGTGGTGTAGGACGACTAGATAGTTTAGATATCATTTTAAAGGAGTCAGGAATATGTCACTTGTCTCCAAATGAAAAAGCATTTCTGGCAGAGGCGAAAAATGATTATTATTTACATTTACTGGATTACATGGCACCTCAAGATTTAGATGAGAGTGTACTAAGGACATTAAGAGATTTAAAGAATATTGGTATTAAAATAGCAATTGGCTCTTCTAGTAAGAATGCTAAAAGAATACTTGAAAAACTTGAAATTATTAATATGTTTGACGCAATTAGTGATGGTACGAATATTTCTCATGCAAAACCAAATCCAGAAGTGTTTACAAAAGCAGCCGAGATGTTAGGTGTTTTACCAAGCTGTTCACTTGTGGTAGAAGATGCGATTTCTGGCGTTGAGGCAGCGAGTAGGGGGGGATTTGATAGTGCTGGCTTAGGTGATGCAAAAAGCCATCCAAATGTAACATTCCAGCTTTCAAATTTTGAAGATTTAATAGGTATTGTGAGGTAAAAATGTCAGTATTTTGCGAAATATTTTGAAAGTCAGAATTGAATCTGATTTGTAAACGTGATGAAAAACTAGTTATACTCGATGGTGTAGAAGCTTTTCGCGATATTGATTATATTGGTGATGGAAAACTATGTGATATGAAAATTCCAATTGCCCAGTATTTTGAACGAATGCTCCTAAATACCCAACTACCGATGCCTGGAAGTGACAGCTCGGAGGTGACATTGATGATTCCTGCCGATGCTCAGCCAGGAAATGCCTTCCATATCTTGCTAGAGGTAGCTAATCAAGCAGAAACGCCATTGAAAGCCTACCAACGCTATATTCTGACAGTAGCTTAAAGAAAGGGTGATGAGATGTTAAGATTAGCAGAATATTTTCAAAAAAATATGGTCATTCAGTCAGGAGTTGCCCAAAAGATTTGGGGAAATGCTATTGCAAATAGTAAAATAAATGTGACTCTACAAAACCATTCCGTGGTTTGTTGTTCTGACTCCGAAGGCAATTGGCAATTAGAGCTCCCACCTTTAGACAACTCTTATTGTGAAAAACTTCTAGTCTCTTCTAATGGGAGTAAGATTGAGCTTACGGTTGCAATAGGGCAATTGTGGTTAGCCGGTGGTCAGTCAAACATGGAATTTCACATGCGCTATGAGAAACATCGTAAAGAAGAAATCAATAACTTACCTAAGCATATTTATTTTTACGACGTTCCTGAAATAGCTTTCCCAGAAGCTAAAGAGGCTTTCGATTTTTCTCAGATGGCTAGATGGCGACAAGCAAGTGTTGAGGATATTGACTGGTGGTCGGCTGTTGGCTATTACTTCGCTAAAAATTTATCAAGTGCACTGGATTGTCCTGTGGGCATTATCGGTTGTAACTGGGGTGGTACTCAGATTCAATCCTGGATGAAACTGGAGACCATTCAACAATTAGATCCAGATACAATCGATGTTTACCATGATTGGTTAGATACAGAAAATGTAGCAGCATACTGGGATAAACAGAAGAACTCCTCACTAAATAACAGAGGGCTCCCTTTTGAAGATGCTTTTGGAGAATTGGTTATGCCTAGGACCATTAAAGCAGAAGAATTCGGCACTTTCCTTACCAGTGTTTCTGAGGAGATCAAATCTTATATGGGTTCAATGCAGCCACAAGCAATCCCTGCAAGTTTATATAATAATATGGTTCTTCAACTAGAGCATGTTGCAATAGCTGGTGTTCTTTGGTATCAGGGAGAAAGTAATGACATAGAGGGTAAGCAGTGCCAATATAAATCTTTATTAATGGGACTCATTAAAGATTGGCGTTTGGTTTTTGGAGAAGAAATACCTTTTTATGTTGTGCAATTACCTGGCTATGAGTCTTGGCTAGATAATAGAGCTATTCGATACGATATGATTCGTGACTCTCAGGAGAAAGCTGTTAAGGAAACAGAATTGACCTATCTTTGTTCAATTTCTGATGTCGGAGAGCAGTTTGATATACATCCTAAAAATAAAAAAACTGTTGGGAAACGGTTAGCTTTATTGGCTCAAAAACACACATACGGACATCTGATAGAGGCAGATGGGCCTACTATCGCAAGTGTAACTTATGATGCGGGGCAATTGGTACTTCATTTTAATCATGCTGAAGAAGGATTAGTGATTAAGGGTGAGCGCGTAGCATTTCTGAAACTGGAGGCTGATGGTGAGGAGATTTCCTTTACAGAGAGTCTTGACCAAGATAAGCTAATCTTGACGCTCGCTGTAGCCAAGGCTCCTAAAGAATGGCGTGTCAGTTTGGGATGTTCCAACTGGATGACCCTCAATTTATATAATCAAGCAGGGATACCAGCTCTACCGTTTTGTGAAACGATTAAATGACAGACGTTATTTAGAAAGTGTGATGAGATGATTATTGAAACCTTTAATTTAGATCAAAACAGAACCAATGTTGATTTAACAACCTATGTTATTAGCGATTCTCCTGAATTGCTCGATGGGAAAAAGCGTCCTGCTGTCTTGATTTGTCCAGGTGGGGCTTATCTGAACTGTTCCGATCGTGAAGGTGAAGCGGTCGCTTTGCGCTTTGCGAGCATGGGCTACCACGCCTTTGTCCTTCGTTACCATGTCCTCTTAGAAGCGGATGATGATTTTGACAAGGTCTTTTCAGGTCAGGTAAAAGGCAGAGCAGATACGGTATTTCCTGCAGCCATTCATGATATAGCACAGGCCTTCACCCTCATCCATGATCATGCAGAAGAATGGTTGGTTGACACGGATAAGATTGCTCTTTGTGGATTTTCTGCTGGGGGCAATAATGTGACAAACTACAGTGTCCATTGGAATAAACCTATCATTACGGATGTATTTGATGTGACAAAAATTAAGCCTGCAGCGATTATCGCAGGTTATCCTATTACAGATTATTTTGCTCATGAAGCACATGTTAAAACACAAGATGACATGGCTCAAGACCTCTTTCGAGTGGCTAACATCTCATTGTTTGGTACAGAGAGTCCTTCAGAAAAGCAATTGCTCCAAGCTAGCGCAGCACGCTTAGTTGATCAGACAACGCCGCCGACCTTTATCTGGGCGACCGCTGGGGACATGCTTGTTCCAGTCAGTCAATCCACACGCCTAGGAACAGCCCTTGCTGAGGCTGGCATCCCATTTGAATTGCATATTTTTGAAGAAGGTCAGCATGGATTAGCGCTCGCAACACAAGCGACAGCGGCAGCTTTGGCGGAAGTGAATGCTGACGCAAGACAGTGGGTAGATCTTGCTGAAGCCTGGCTTCAAAAACGCTTTACACTCCCTCTAAATGAAAAAAGCAATTGGGCTTAAAATAGAACGATATAATACAAAGGGGTCTAAGTTGGACAGATTGGTTATAGCAAAAAGAAGTTGTTTAATTAATAAGTTTGGTTTAAATGGTAATAAAATGCTCTAGATCAGGTTCTGTTCATAATTAACTTTAGACTCTCTGAAGATGATAGAGTTCTTATAGAGTGTACCAACCCAATTCGTCCAGTAATTTCTTTTAAATTTTAATGCAGAACAGTTACGAGATAATGACAACTATTGCCTCGACTTTATCTCAACTGCCATTCAAGAATTTGTCTCAGACAATTGGCATGATTTCAGGTTCCGCTTTTCTATCGATCCTTCAAATAAACGTGATGCTTAGGGAAAATAAAAAACGAACGTTCTTTTATCTAGAGACTGCTCTCTTGAAGAATGTTCGTTTTTTATTATTTTAAATCTTTTAATTTTGGTTTAACAATATTTTAATAATTTTTGTTAAATGTTTGTTAAATTATGCAATTCTATCTCCAAAAACCTTATGATATCAAGGATTTTAAGCTAGATTACTTCATCGTAGGGAATAATAGGACATCTCTGATGGTTGTGGTATCTGTCAAGAGCATGCAGAGGCGGTCAATACCGATACCGAGACCCCCAGTTGGTGGCATACCGTATTCAAGAGCTTCCACAAAGTCATAGTCGATTCCTGTTGCTTCATCATCACCGAGTTCTTTTGCCTTAGCTTGTGCTTCAAAGCGTTCCAACTGGTCGATAGGATCGTTCAACTCTGTGAAGGCGTTGGCGTACTCCTTGGTCATGATAAAGAGCTCAAAGCGGTCTGTAAAGCGTGCATCCTCATCATTTTTCTTAGCAAGTGGAGAGACTTCAACGGGGTGTCCATAGACAAAGGTCGGTTGGATAAGGGTTTCCTCGACATGCTCCTCAAAGAAGGCATTGAGGATGTGGCCGACAGACGTATAGTGCTGTTCAAGGGGCACCTTGTGCTCTTTAGCGAGGGTGATAGCTTTTTCAAGCGTTAGCTCTTGCCAAAAATCAACTCCAGTTTGCTCCTTGACCAAATCAACGATATGAGCACGTTTGAATGGTTCGTGAATGGCAATTTCAGTTCCCTGATAGGTGATAGGACCATCCCCACAGACTGCTTTTGCAGCATGCTGGATAATGCCTTCTGTCAAGTCCATAATGTCTTGGTAGTCGGCATAGGCTTGGTAGGCTTCAATAGAGGTGAATTCAGGATTATGAGTTGCGTCCATCCCTTCGTTACGGAAGATACGACCAATTTCGTAAACCCGTTCCATACCACCAACGATCAAGCGTTTGAGGTGAAGCTCTGTAGCAATACGAAGGACCATGTCCATGTTTTGAGCATTATGATGGGTTGTAAATGGACGGGCAGCCGCTCCGCCAGCTTCGTTATGTAGAATTGGGGTTTCCACTTCTAGGAATCCAAGACCATCCATGTAACGACGGATTTCTGAAATCAGTTTTGAACGGGTGATGAACCGGTCGAAACTTTCGCGGTTTGAAATCAAATCAAGATGTCGTTTACGGTATATGGTTTCGATATCGGTCAATCCATGGAATTTCTCTGGTAGAGGACGTAAAGCTTTGGACAAATGCGTGAGTTGACGAGCATGAATGGAAAGCTCGCCCATGTTTGTCCGCATCACATCACCTTCAACACCCAGGAAATCCCCCAAGTCAGCTTTTTTGAAGATCTCGTAAGCTTCTTCACCAACATCATCCTTACGCACATAGATTTGAATCTGACCTTCACGATCCTGAAGATGGGCAAAACCAGCTTTCCCCTTGCCACGTTTCGTCATCAAACGGCCAGCAATAGTAGCGGTTTCTCCTAAAGCCTCCAAAGCTTCCTTATCAGCATCTGCAAATTTTTCTTTTAATTGTGCAGAGTTAGCTGTGCGTTCAAAGCGTTTGCCAAAAGGGTCGATGCCTTGTTCAGCAAGGTTGGTCATTTTTTCGCGACGAACCAGTTGTTGGTCGTTTAGTTCAGTAGTATGTTCAGTCGACATGCGTTTTACTCTCCTTATTCAAAAACAAAGACTTGTTGACGAGCCTTTGTTCAATTCATTAACACCGTATCATTTTATCATAAATAAGTGGAAAAATCAGCCTTTTCTTAGAAGATTTATTTGGAAAGGCTTGACTGCATCACTTCCTGCTCATGATGCAAGAAACTGATATCATTCCATAATTTCAGATTAAAGTGTTCAAAATCATCAGTTTCTAAAATCGTTACACTAGAATTTGTTAGACCACCGGCCTTGCGAAGCTCAGCAGTATCATAGCCTAAGAGGCTACGGATGGAAGCAGTAGAGATGGCTCCATGACTGACAAAGAGGAGATTGTCAGCTCCTAACTCTTTTTGAGCTTTGACAAAATTCCCCATCCGTTGAGTCGCCATAAACACACTCTCAGCCTCAAACAATCGTGGGTTAAACTTGGCCAGATTATGACGAAAAGCATGGTGTTGCTTAGGGTAGAGGCTCTGCATCAAAGAAACCTTAGTTCCTTCTAATTTGCCTAACTGCCACTCCCGTAATTCAGGCGTTAAGGTTAGCTCTGTCGAGCGTGGTTGCTTTGCTAGGATTGCCTCAGCCGTCTTGGCAGCTCGGGGAAGATCGCTTGAAAAGATATGGTCAAAAGAAACACTGGCCAGGTGCTCACCGAGAACTTCTAAATCTTCCAATGTTGCTGGAAGAAGGGGTGAATCAGCCTGATTTCCTTGGAAGCGCCCTTCCAAATTCCATTCTGTTCTGCCATGTCTTACAAAATATAATAAGGTCATAATATCTCCTATAGTATAGTCATTAATGTATTAAGGGTTAATCAGTCAAAATATCTGCAAAATCAGCTTGAACAAAGGCTGCCAGGTCACTAGCTTTGAGGGAAACGCTTCGTCCCAACTCGCCAGCCGAGACAATCATGTGGTCTTTGTCTAAGGCAGTTTGATCAATGATGATTGGAAATCGGTGTTTTTGGCGAATGCCGACAGGGTTATTAGCCCCATGGACATAGCCAGTTGTTTTTTGAAGATCTTTTTGTGGAATCATATGAACCTTTTTGTTGCCAGAAACCTGAGCCAGTTTTTTCTCAGAAAGGTGGCTTGTCAATGGGACGATTCCGATGATGGGACCTGTTTTATCTCCGATCAGAGCCAAGGTCTTAAAGATGGTTTCACGAGGGATATCGTTTTTACTGTCCTCGTCCATGAGATGAAAGGCAACAGACTGATAAGCAATCCCTGCTTTATCCAAAATCTGTTCAACCAGTGTTTTTTTTAGTTTACTTTTTTTAGCCATAAGGGTTATTTTCAATTATTCGTAAACGGTTAGCAACTAACCGTTTATGTTTTGTTGTCCCAATAAAAAGAGAGTGGGATAGAACTCCAGTCAAAGAGTTCAGATTCCCACCCCCTTGCAGTTGGTTGTTGGTTATAGAAGAGAAACTAGTCTTTTCCAACTTAACCACACTGTTTTGCAGTTTTTAATATGACATTGAAAGACTAAGATTTTGTCTCAACAAAAAATGAAGACCTTTTACTCAAGGGTAAATAATTTCTTATAGGTTTCAATCTTATCCTTGTTAGGGGAAAGTTGGTTTAAATCAACAACTTCATTAATACCTGCAGCCCATCCACGGGAGGTATACTGATGGAGGTCGTAGTCAATGTCTGTTGATGGGAGGGCTTCAAAATAGCCTGAATCAGAACCATAGGTTGGCATCCAGACAGCATCAAACTTATCAACTGAAATGGAGTGGTCGTCCATAAAATAGGTACCAATATAAATACCGATCTTCTTAGCTCCAAGGCTTTCCAACTCTGAACGGAAAGCTTCAACTCCAGCATCCATATTAGACATTGTTCTTTCTTCAACGTCTAACCAATAAAAAGTTGGATTGTAAGGTTCAGCTGCCTTGTAAAAAGTCCGGGCTTCCTTGCGCATCTCTTCTTCGCTTTTACCAGTGACATAGGCATAGACAGCCACAGGCACCTGGCGCTCTTGAAATTCTTCAATATGAGTCTTGTAGGCTTTATCGAGACCATTGATATCAGATGCATTATTGTCTTTAGTAGTGTTCATGCCACTTTGGACACGGATAATAGCTCCTGAGATGTATTCAGACATGACATCGTAATCAATACTAGTTGGCAATTGCCAGCCAGACAGATCGATAATAGGCTTAGAAACAAGTTCCTCAGTGATTTCAATTGACGACGTTGAAGATGCTTTTTTTGCTGCTGCTTGGCTAGCTTTTTTCTCAGCAGCGATGCGAGCAGCCTCTTCTTGGGCTTTCAAGCGATCGCTGCTAATCTTTGTGAATAAAAGAATCACAGTGAAAAGAGCAAAGAAAGCAACCACAAATAAGGGTTTAATCTTTTTTTTCATCCCTATTATTCTATCCTAATTTCACAAATAAATCAAAAAAAGAGCACAAACAGCGGGATATCATGAAAAGTTCTTGACATCTTTAGCGAATTCCTCTACATTTAGATGAGAAAGGAATAAAAGTAGACCATGACAGTACGAGAAATGGCGAGGACTGCAATTTTAGCCAGCCTGTGTGTTGCCTTACGTTTGCTATTTGGTCCTTTTCCTAATATCAAGCCAATTACAGCTCTTTTTATACTTCTGCTTAGCTACCTGCCCTTTTGGCATGTGGTTACCATTGCAGCCCTAACGATGTTGGTGACGGGTTTTTATTTAGGCTTTGGGATATGGGTCTTATGGCAAATCATAGCCTATGTAGTCGTGTTAGTGATTTGGAAGGGTCTCAACATGGTAGTGCTTCGACAAAAAGAAAGCACACTTCTGATACAAAGTCTTCTTTCTGGAGTGATGCCTTTTATCTATAGTCTGGTAATAGGAATCTTTTCCTGTTTAACCTACGGTGGAAGGCTTTGGCCTTATCTGTTAAATGGGTTGTCCTTCGATGTTCTTCACGCTGTCTCAACAGTCTGTTTTTACCCTGCATTATTTTTTATTTTAAGGAGATTTTTTAGCCATGAAAAAGATTATTTCTAACCTATCAATTGTACTAACCCTAACCACCTTAGTGGCTTGCAGTTCACCATCCACAGGGTCATCGGCGTCGTCAACGGTCTCTGAAGGTGTAGAAACCAGTGACACTCAGACAGCACAAGCCCAGTTTTTGATAACTGTGGATGGAAATACAAGGGAAAAAGATGTTGCTTTTGAAGTCGGGGAATCGGTCATGGATGTGCTGGAAGATAACTTCACCATCGAAGAAGAAGATGGCATGGTAACAGTGATTGATGGGATTAGTCAAGACCCTAGTAAGAACACCTATTGGATGTACACTGTAAATGAGCAAATGGCTGAAGTTGGTGCTGAAAGTTATGAATTAAAGGCTAATGACAAGGTCGAATTTTACCTAGAAACCTTTAACTAAAGCTAAGGGGATACCCAGTAAAAAGAGGCCTAGGCCTCTTTTGGGAGCGTAGTCAGACTTTGTTTTCTGCGCTAATGCTATTCAAAAGCAATGATTTTAAATTAATGAATTTTTAGCGAGCGAGACGAGCAAAAACAGAAACTTTCTGTCGTGATAAAAGAGCCTGGGAAAAAGGTCCTAGCCTTCTAAAATTTATCAGCGGTTAAACAAGACGCAGTAGTTGGGAGTAACACTCACTGGCTTTGCTAGTTTTAGTGTTATCCCTGCACAGGTCATTAGGTGCTTTAGCACCAATGAGCCACTGCTGATTGGCCTCTAATTCGCTGATTTCATCAACTTTTACAGCCCGAACAAAAGAGGGAAACACCGTTTCCCCTATTTCCAACCTCAAACAGTCACTTTATGACTATTTCAGCTATGCGGAGGTGGGAGTGAGAAGGTCTGGGGATAGACCTTCTCAGCCCTAACCTAAAAATGAAAAAGGGAGGGGAAATCGAACCTATTCGGTTACCGATTTTTGTCCCACTCCCTTGGAAGTTTTGAGACCTTAGGCTCAAAACTTATACTCAAATAAAATCAAAATCTGATAATGCATGCTAATTTTCCAAGTGTTTGAGTTGTAACTAATTCTCCAAACCATTAACAAAGAGATGATAACAGTTTAGCTTATCATCGCTGACAACAAACAAGCAAACCTATCTTTCAGCATTCAGATTTTGATGTTAAATGAGTATTAGGTTTAGAATCCCGAAGGGAGTCGCTACCGTCCGTTATCACTTAAGGGCAGTTTCAAAAAATGACTTTGTCTATAGTCTGAAAAGAGGCCTCGGCCTCTTTTTATGATAATCCTAACAATTCCTTTATGGAGTCTTCTATTTTTTCAGGTTCGGTTTGTGGGCTGAAGCGGGCGATGACTTGTCCATCTTTATCGACCAAAAATTTAGTAAAGTTCCATTTGATGGCTTTACCTAAGAGAGGGTCAGATTGTTGCTCCTTGAGGTAAACAAATAGAGGTGAGGCTTCCTTGCCATTTACGGCGATTTTCTTAAAGCGAGGAAAGGTGGTCTGATAGTTGAGCTGGCAAAATTGATTGATTTCCGTATCTGTTCCAGGTGCTTGGTTCATAAATTGGTTGCAAGGAAAATCAAGAATTTCAAGGCCGTGCACCTGATACTTGTCATAGAGATGCTGCAGTCCTTCATACTGAGGAGTTAACCCGCAGCCTGTCGCTGTATTCACAATCAAAAGGACCTTATTTCGATAAGAATCCAGTGTTGTTTGACTACTATCTTGGGTCTCAATAGGAATTTGGTAAATATCTGTCATAGCCTTAATCTCCTTAGTTCTTACAATGTTTTATGTTTCTTAATTTTAACACAAAATTTCGTTTCCATTTTGTTTCTGCTGTGAAAAATGCTATAATAAAGATTAGAATTAATGAAATGAGACATGGTGAAGAATGAAGATTGATAAACGGCACCTGTTGAATTACTCCATCTTACTGCCCTACCTGATTCTATCGGTATTGGGCTTAATTATTGTGTATTCAACAACCAGTGCAAGCTCGGTATTGAGTGGGACAGATCCTTTTAGTTTGGTCAAAAATCAGGCCCTTTTCTTTGGGATAAGCCTGATGCTTTTATGGATAATTTATCGGATGAAACTGACCTTTTTGGGCAACAGTAAGATTATAGCCATTGTTATATTTGTAGAAATGATTTTGCTTATACTGGCAAGATTCTTTGGGGAAACACGAAACGGTGCTTATGGCTGGCTGAGTATCGGTCCAATTACGCTACAACCGGCAGAGTACTTAAAACTTATCATTATCTGGTATTTGGCTTATAATTTCGCGAGTAAAGAGGATTTAATCGCTAAATATGATTATCAGGTTATTACGGAAAATCAGGTGATTCCACGAACACTCAACGATTGGCGCATCATTTCAGGTCTTTTAGTCGGACTGGTTGTTATCATGCCTGACTTAGGAAATGCGGTAATCGTCGTATTGACCATTGCCATCATGGTTTCGGTATCAGGGATAGGTCATCGCTGGTTTCAGGTCATTCTTGGGTCGATCGTGCTAGGAGCTGGAACTGTTCTTGGCTTGATTTGGATTGTCGGTGTTGATGTCATGACAAGGATTCCCGTCTTTGGTTATGTTGCTAGACGATTTGAAGCCTTTTTTGATCCCTTTGCGGATCCTCAAGGCGCTGGGCTCCAGTTGACCAATTCTTACTATGCTATTGTTAACGGCGGCTGGTTTGGCCGGGGATTAGGCAATTCGATCCAAAAAAATGGGTTTCTACCAGAAGCTCATACGGATTTTGTCTTTTCAATTGTGATTGAAGAATTAGGACTGATTGGAGCTGGTCTGGTTTTGGCCTTGCTGTTTTTCCTTATTTTACGCATTTTCTTGGTTGGTATCCGCGCTAAAAATTCCTTCAATGCCATGATGGCTTTGGGAGTCGGCGGGATGTTACTGATGGGGACTTTCATCAATATTGGTGGTATGTCCGGCTTGATTCCTTCAACAGGTGTTACCTTTCCCTTCTTATCACAGGGAGGGAATAGCTTGTTGACGCTTTCTTTAGCTATTGCCTTTGTCCTTAATATTGATGCCAGTGAGAAGCGAGATGCCCTAGAGCGCGAGTTGGAAGTTAATCAATATTAAATAAACGAAAGCCATCCTAAAAATTTTCAAGGTAAAAGTCATTTTCGATGTAAGAAAATGGCTTTTGATTTTTTCTGAAAACGACACAATAAATCGTGTCAATTTTCAAAAAAAATGATATGATAGGAAAAACACGAAAAAAACAATCGAGGAGTTGTGTCATGGCCAGTCAAACATTAGAGAGCAATAGTAGTAAACAGATTATAAGAGAAGAAGTCGAGATTTTGACCAAAATATTGGACGAAGCAACAGAAAAGCTTGTAGACCCGGTTACCTTTGCCAAAATTCAGCAACTCAAAAAACTGGCAACTTTGGATCATTCTCCAGAGTTAGACAGATTGGTAGAATCCTTAACAAGTCAAGAAATGGATATCATTGGTCGCTACTTTTCCATTTTGCCACTGTTGATTAACATTTCCGAGGATGTTGATTTAGCCTATGAAATCAACCGAAAAAATAACAATAGAGAAGATTATCTCGGAAGACTATCCTCCACCATTGAAATGGTAGCCAAGGCTGACGATGCTGAAATAGTCCTAGAAAATGTTCACGTCGTTCCAGTTTTGACGGCCCATCCCACACAGGTTCAGCGCGAAACGATGCTGGAGTTGACCAATCACCTGCATGGGCTTTTACGCAAACACCGAGACATTGCCTTAGGGTTGGTTAATGAGGACAAATGGTATGCTGATCTGAGACGTTATATAGAAATCATGTTACAGACGGATATGATTCGTGAGAAAAAACTCAAGGTCACTAATGAAATTACTAATGTCATGTCCTACTATGATTTTTCCATCATCAAAGCCATTACAAACATCAACACAGAATACAAGCGACTAGCCGCTCAAAACGGTATTCACCTTGAAAATCCACGGCCTATCCGGATGGGCATGTGGGTTGGGGGTGACCGCGATGGAAATCCCTTTGTCACAGCTAAAACCTTAAGAAAGTCTGCTCTTACGCAAGCCGAAGTTATCCTTAATTTTTATGATCAAAAACTCTACGAACTTTACCGTGAAATTGCCTTATCATCTAGTTTTGTAGAGACAAGTGAGGCCGTTGAGCACTTAGCAGATATCTCTAACGATGCTTCTGTTTACCGAGAAAAGGAACCTTACCGGAAAGCGTTTCATTACATTCGTGAAAACATTCAAAACACGCGGTCTTATCTGCTCTATGACCAAGATTTGACGCCCCGTTATGATGATGTAACGGAGTTTAAAAAAGACCTTCATGCCATTCGAGATTCCCTGATCGACAATCAGGCTGAAAACCTTGTTTCAGGCACATTCACAGAGATATTAGAGGCTGTTGAAGTGTTTGGCTTCTTCTTGGCATCTATCGATATGCGTCAAGATTCCTCAGTCCATGAAGCGTGTGTGGCGGAGTTGTTAGCAACAGCTAATATTGTTCCAAACTATTCTAGCTTATCCGAAGAGGACAAGGTAGCTCTCCTGCTAAACCAATTATCAGAGGATCCTCGTATTTTATCGGCTACCCATGCTCAAAAATCAGAGTTGTTGGAAGGCGAATTGGACATTTTCCGAATGGCGCGTGACCTCAAGGATAAACTTGGTGAAGACGTCATTAAGCAGACGATTATTTCTCACACAGAAAGCGTCTCTGATATGTTGGAACTGGCTATCATGCTCAAGGAAGCTGGCTTGATTGATGCTGAAACAGCAAGAGTTCAAATCGTACCACTTTTTGAAACCATCGAAGACTTAGAGAATGCTAATCCTATCATGACGGAATATTTACAGATTCCAATGGTTCAAAAATGGATTGTTGCCAATAAAGGTTATCAAGAAGTCATGCTAGGTTATTCAGACTCCAATAAAGATGGAGGCTATCTTGCCTCAGGCTGGACCCTTTATAAGGCACAGCTTGATCTCACACGAATCGGCGATCAATTTGGTGTCAATATCACCTTCTTCCATGGTCGTGGTGGTACGGTTGGCCGAGGTGGTGGTCCATCCTACGATGCGATAACTTCACAACCGTTTGGATCTATCAACGATCGGATTCGTTTAACCGAGCAAGGAGAAGTAATCGGTAACAAGTATGGCAATAAAGATGCTGCTTATTTCAACTTTGAAATGTTGCTATCAGCAACACTAGATCGTATGGTTTCAACCACGGCTAGCGATGTGAGTCCATGGCACCAGTATGAAGATGTCATGGACGAAATTGTTGCAGATAGTAACAAAATCTACCGTGATTTGGTTTTTGAAACCCCTGAGTTTTATGATTACTTCTTTGAGGCAAGTCCGATTCAATCCATTTCCAAATTGAATATTGGGTCACGACCAGCTGCCCGTAAAACCATCACAGATATTGGTGGCTTGAGAGCCATTCCTTGGGTCTTTTCTTGGTCCCAAAACCGTGTCATGCTACCAGGTTGGTATGGGGTTGGCTCAAGCTTTAAACATTTTATCGACAAGGATGAAAAAAACTTGGCCCTTCTTCAAAAGATGTATCGTAATTGGCCTTTCTTCAAGTCCCTCCTATCAAATGTTGATATGGTGCTTTCCAAAACCAATATGAATATCGCCTTTAAATACGCTCAACTATGTAAGACAGATGATGTACGTAGTGTTTTCCATACCATTTTAGACGAATGGCAATTGACCAAAAATGTCATTTTAGCTATTGAAGATGAAGAGGAGCTTTTGGCAGAAAATGCCTTCTTAAAAGCTAGTCTGGAATACCGCATGCCTTATTTCAATATCTTAAACTACTTACAAATTGAACTCATCAAGCGTATTCGAAGCGGTATGCCTGAAGAAGAAGTTCGAAAACTGATTCATACGACTATTAACGGTGTGGCTACAGGTCTGCGCAATTCAGGTTGATGCGCGCTCCCTAACCGTTTAGAGGCTGGGAAAAAAGTCCTAACCTTCTAATAATTTATCATCAGTTAAACAAGACGCAGTAGTTGGGAGTAACACTCACTGGCTTTGCCAGTTTTAGTGTTACCCCTGCACAGGTCATTAGGTGCTTTAGCACCAATGAGCCACTGCTGATTGGTCTCTAATTCGCTGATTTCATCAGCTTTTAGAGCCCTACTCAACTGTGCGGGGGTGGGACGACAAAATCGAACCTATTCGGTTACCGATTTTTGTCCCACTCCCTTTTTTTGAAAAAAAGTGTAACCAAATGCCCTTCTTATTCGTTATACTAGTGAAGAAAGGAAGTGATGGCGATTCAACTGGATGATTATGAAAAAGAATTGATAGCATGGGCCCGTGAAATCATTGCTTATTTGGTCAAATCTGGCGTTTCGCTAGCTGACGCTCAAGATGTGACCCAAGATGTTTTTGTTCGTCTCCTTGACAGTGAATTTGCCCTTCCTGCTTCAAAATTACGGTCTTGGATGTACCGGACGGCTATCAGGCGCTATATTGATCTTTACAGGCGGGAGAAAACATATCATGATGTTCTCCGTAAAGAATTCTTTACCAAAGAAAATATTGTCACCTATGATGTTCAAGATGGGGAATGGCTAAGGGAGGCGATGCAGTCACTTAAACAGGGACAGCGTTTTGCCCTCGAACTCTATTATTTCCAAGGTTTTAATGTTAAGGAAATTGCTCATATTTTAGGAATATCTCAAAGCAAGGTCAAAATAGACCTCATGCGAGGGAGGCAAAATCTTAAAAAACAATTAGAAAAGGAAGGATATGAGGATGGAAACTTTTGAATTATTGACCAAAAAAAGAAAACGGAAAAATAGGCTAATTACCGTAGGCTTATCTATTCTGGCTATCTGTGGATTATATATTGGCGCACGTATGATAACTGAGCGTTTAATCAGCAATAAGGCTTTGGCAGTTGTGCGTACAGTAGAACTACTGGAGTCTGTTGCTTATCCCAATAGCACCACCTACACTTGGTCTGCAAACGGTGGGGATATGTTCCATGGTGGCATCAAGGGATCTAGAGCAAAGGATATTTATGGTGTTCCTGTTTATGATTCGACTTATGAGAGCAATTTTTCACTCCTTGGCGGAGAGTGGGGTGGGACAGCTATAGACCATCGCTCTGGCTATTACCACGATGGGAAACTCTTGAAACTAGAAACCAATCAGAAAATTCCACAGTTTTATAACACACACGCTCAAAAAGAATCAGAAGGCGATGTGATTGCAGCTCCGACACAAGAGTTACCATTGATTAAAGAAATGGAAAATCACTTGGTCGAAGTAGCCATTACCTTTGACAAACCCTATACACTCAATGACATCAATGCCATGATTCCAAGTGACCTCAAAACCAACTGGTACTGGATTGGAACGACTTCCAAAGGGGATAGTAGTGTCTGGTCAGCTTATAGCCTTTTTGGGACAAATGCCCAAGGCTTTACCAGAGAAGAGTATGTAGATGAACAAGCAGCCCAAAATGCTTTGAAAGAATCAGCAAAAGAAGGAGGGCAACCAGACCAAGAAGCGATGGCTACAAAAGCTGTAGATGCCTTTCTTACAAACCTTAAAGCTGTTCTTGATGCTCCAGGGGATGCGACTTATAACGATACGCGACCGCGTGATGATATAGAAAAGTACCTTGAAAAATTCGAGGCTCTTGATATAACTAAAGAAGAAGACAGGAACAAGCTAGAATTTTCCGGCATCATCCTAACAGGAAGGGCGGAAGACTTTGCGCAACTGGAAAATGTAGATTGGATTTACGCCTCATCAATCGGAGCTAGCATTCCTAATCAACCTTATTACACACTTAGTCAAGAGTGAAAGAGTAGAAGTCAAGAATAATCTGGGAAAAAACAGGTAAAAGACTTGCATTTTAACTGTAATTTGTTAAAATAGTAAGGTAAAGTTAGACTGTATTGCCTACTGTCTATCTATAAAATATATTTTATTGGAGGCTTTTACTCAAATGGCAAAAGAAAAATACGACCGTAGTAAACCACACGTTAACATTGGTACTATCGGTCACGTCGACCACGGTAAAACTACTTTGACTGCTGCGATCACGACTGTATTGGCACGTCGTCTTCCATCTTCAGTTAACCAACCAAAAGACTATGCGTCTATCGATGCTGCTCCAGAAGAACGCGAACGCGGTATCACTATCAACACTGCGCACGTTGAGTACGAAACTGAAAAACGTCACTATGCGCATATTGACGCTCCAGGACACGCGGACTACGTTAAAAACATGATCACTGGTGCTGCCCAAATGGACGGCGCGATCCTCGTTGTTGCGTCAACCGATGGTCCAATGCCACAAACTCGTGAGCACATCTTGCTTTCACGTCAGGTTGGTGTTAAACGCCTTATCGTCTTCATGAACAAAGTTGACCTTGTTGACGATGAAGAATTGCTTGAATTGGTTGAAATGGAAATCCGTGACCTCTTGTCTGAATACGACTTCCCAGGTGACGATCTTCCAGTTATCCAAGGTTCAGCTCTTAAAGCTCTTGAAGGTGACACTAAGTACGAAGATATCATCATGGAATTGATGAACACTGTTGATGAGTACATCGAAGAGCCAGAACGCGATACTGAAAAACCACTCTTGTTGCCAGTCGAAGACGTATTCTCTATCACTGGTCGTGGTACAGTTGCTTCAGGTCGTATTGACCGTGGTACTGTTCGTGTCAACGATGAAATTGAAATCGTTGGTATCAAAGATGAAATCACTAAAGCCGTTGTTACTGGTGTTGAAATGTTCCGTAAACAACTTGACGAAGGTCTTGCCGGCGATAACGTAGGTATCCTTCTTCGTGGTGTACAACGTGACGAAATCGAACGTGGTCAAGTTATTGCGAAACCAGGTTCAATCAACCCACACACTAAATTCAAGGGCGAAGTTTATATCTTGTCTAAAGAAGAAGGTGGACGTCATACACCATTCTTCAACAACTACCGTCCACAGTTCTACTTCCGTACAACTGACGTAACTGGTTCAATCGAATTGCCAGCAGGTACTGAAATGGTAATGCCAGGTGATAACGTAACTATCTCAGTTGAACTTATCCACCCAATCGCCGTAGAACAAGGTACTACATTCTCTATCCGTGAGGGTGGCCGTACTGTTGGTTCAGGTATGGTTACTGAAATCGAAGCTTAATCAAGTTTCCCAAATTAGCAATTAGAGTCAGACAACCCTAATTGACCCCTCCTTCGGGAGGGGTTTTTCTGATGTAACGAGGTGTTCTGAGGCTGATAGGCTTCGTAAAAAGCTCTTCTATAGAAAGAAGCTATCGATAAATTCTTTCTTTTTGTTTCAAAACATGTTAGACTAAAGGAGTTAAATAGTCCCGATAAGGTGTCATTCCTAATGATGAAAACTGGTTTTAGTATTAGGCGTGGTAGTGCTTTGTAACTTTTTAACTCGCTAAGAAAATAGGCTGCTAACGCCGCTCTCTTTTCAACGCCAGCCGCTAGTTGCGGACTGCCTAAGCGACTTACTCGCTCGGTTTGGAAAAAATATCGTTTTCCAAACCTCATGTCGTAACTGGA
>NZ_JBRUCW010000009.1:0-103082 GCF_053203525.1 Streptococcus rifensis
CTTCTATAGAGGATGTTTCAGTTGACGATTATACGCCTGATACGGCTGTTATTTCAGATTTTGATTCCTTGGCGTCAGCCACAGACTTTGAAGCTTCTATAGAGGATGTTTCAGCTGACGATTTTACGCCTGATACGGCTGTTATTTCAGATTTTGACTCTTTGACTCTTGATCTTGGCTTTGATAATTTTGGGTCTATTTTTGATATAGAGGCTGAATTAGACGATTTTGGATCCGTTATAACAGACATTTCAGAAGGATGGACTCTTGAGGAAGTCAATCCTAATGGGCACGTTGCCACTGAAGTAGACAAAGCTAATCCTAGCCTTGAACGTGGTTTATCAGTAGATGATTTGAGTCCATCTGGCTGGACTTATGCTGTCATCGATGACGACTTACAAGATACCCCATTAATTTCATCAAGCCCTCTTCAGTCTTTTTCTATAATACCGGGAGAATATGAAAAAGTTGAAAATCTTATTTTTGAACTTGATAGCATTGAGCCGGGCTCCCTTGATCTTGAGAATTACAAGCAAAATATGTTTGCTGGACCAGTAACAGTTTCTCCGGAGGAGGTACACAATGTGCCAAGCTACCTTTCCAATAGCACAAGGGTGCCTTCTCAAAAAATAGAGTTGCCAGGCGCGAGTCTTAAACAAACTGCACAATTCATTTCTAAAAATTCTGTTACAAAGCAGTCAAATGTTTCCACTATCAATCCTCAGAGCGCAACTATCTCAGTTTCAGATCTACATTCAGCATTGCCAGAAGGATGGAAAGAGAATGTGGGGATTAAAACGACCATAACGGAAACAAAGTCTTCGAGTAAAGTAGGAAGCCAATTGACAGGATATTCTTCTTTGGAAGTGAGTGAAGAGATCACGGAGAAATCCAATCATCCTTTTACTATTAATACAATCAATAACAAGATTACGGGTGTAACTTATGAGGATAAAACCAAAGGTATTTTAGTGGGAGCTGATTTTCATAAAGGACTTTCTCTGGAGGCGGAATACACAAGTCCAAGTGGTTCGAAGTATTCAGCGAACCCACGATTGAGTCTCGATGTTCTTCCTAAAATTGAAGGCAGTGTCAGTTGGGGAGATAGTAAAAGACAGGATATAGTTGGTCTTAAAGCGGGGGGGAACCCCCTTCAGGAAGGATTAGTTGGAGTTGTGAGTGGTACAACTGAGACCAAAACTATAGATGGGGTAACAAATTCGAAAACAACAACCAAGAAAACAGATTCACAGGGTACTGCTTTGCAAGTAGGTATTGTAGGAGCTGCAGTTGCCACACGTGGGCAGGGCCTTGGGCCTACTGCTACAGGTATAGGTGTGTTGAATAGTTTGGGTCATATAGGACGAGCAGGCGCCACAATATCACCTTCTCTGGTTCCTTCTTTAATCAAGTAACATCATTCTCAATGATTCTGTCATATATTACTTATCAAACTTCCTTTATAACTGGTCGGTTATGAGGAGATATTAGGCTACCCTAAGCCACCGAGAGATTAAGAAGTTTCGTTTCTTCCAAGAAACTCTCTCTCAGTGGCTTTTATGTGATTGAAGTCAAGGAGACTTTTTAAATAATGTATTCCCTCCAAAAAGATAGGTCCAAAATATGAGTGGAAGCACGGGGTGAAAAGATCTGATTGTCAAGACTGCATATGCTAGCTGGGTTATTACTGGTTTGAGGAAAGTATGTCTCAACATTGTTTTTGATTTATGCTATAATAGGGAGTGGTAAAACACCTGAATTTTGTTTATTGTTAGACTATACTTCTACTCATATAAAATAAACACTCTCTAGGTTAATCAATAAGAATCGAGAAAAATCATGTCAAATTACGCAATTATACTTGCAGCGGGCAAAGGAACCCGCATGAAGTCTGACCTTCCAAAGGTCCTTCATAAGGTAGCAGGCATCTCCATGTTGGAGCACGTTTACCGTGCGGTTCAAGCCATTTCACCTGAAAAAATCGTGACCATCGTCGGCCATAAAGGAGAAATGGTCCAGCAAGTCCTTGAGGGCAAAACCCTTTTTGCCGAGCAAGCCGAGCAGTTGGGGACAGGTCATGCGGTGATGATGGCAGAGCCAGAACTTTTAGATGCCCAAGGCCAAACCCTTGTCATTGCAGGAGATACACCGCTGATTACTGGTGAGAGCCTTAAAGAGTTAATTGATTACCACGTTAGCCATAAAAATGTGGCCACGATTCTGACCGCTCAAGCTGATAATCCTTTTGGCTATGGCCGGATTATCCGTAATGACAAGGAAGAAGTAGTCAAGATAGTTGAGCAAAAAGATGCCAACCAATATGAGCAAAAGATTACAGAAATCAATACAGGGACTTATCTCTTTGATAACCAAGCTCTCTTTGCGGCCCTTAAAAACATCAATACGGACAACGCGCAAGGAGAGTACTATTTGACAGACGTCATCTCTATTTTCCGTCAAGACGGAGGCAAGGTTGGTGCCTACAAGCTTCAGGACTTTAATGAAAGCTTAGGGGTCAATGACCGCTTGGCTTTAGCAACAGCTGAAAAAGTCATGCGTCAGCGCATCAATGGCCAGCACATGGTCAATGGCGTGACCTTTATTGATCCCGCTGCGACCTACATTGACATTGATGTTGAAATTGAAGCAGATGTGGCCATTGAAGCAAACGTGACCTTAAAAGGCCAAACCAGGATTGGCTCAGGCTCGCTCTTGACCAATAACACCTACATCGTCGACGGCGTTGTTGGCAAAAATACGGTTATCACTGCCTCTGTTATTGAAGAAGCAGAAGTCGCCGATGGCGTGACCATGGGGCCCTATGCCCATATCCGTCCAGGTAGCTTGATCAAGCGTGATGCCCACATCGGGAACTTTGTGGAAATCAAGGGCTCGACTATCGGTGAAAACACTAAGGCAGGTCATTTGACCTATATCGGTAACTCGCAGGTCGGAAGCAACGTTAACTTCGGTGCAGGGACCATTACAGTTAATTACGATGGGCAAAACAAATTCCCAACAGAGATTGATGACAATGCTTTTGTAGGGTCTAACTCGACCATTGTTGCCCCAGTCCGTATTGGGAAAAATGCCCTTGTGGCAGCAGGATCTACCATTACAACAGATGTTCCAGATGATGCAGTCGCCCTTGGACGTGGCCGTCAGGTCAACAAAGAAGATTATGCTAAGGATAAGCCTCATCACCCAGATAGACAATAAGACTTGATTAGAAAGTGGTTACGTTTTAGGCGTTGCGACAGGAGTCACTTGCTCTGGTGTTTTCCAGATAATCCACCAAGTAGTGCTACGCTGGTTGGATTTTATCTCATACTTATTAAAGGGCTGAACGAGCGGTTCAGCCTCTTTTTATATGGAAAAATGCAGTTTATCGCTGCTTTGTGCATCTTATCTAAGGAGGGATTTTTAAGTAAGGTTTTTCTGCTATAATAGTCTAAAAGGAGGCCAGGAGTGAAGTTAAGACTAGAAAAGATAACGGATGGGGAGGAAGAAGTAGTCATCCGCTATCATCAGATGAATGTCACCATCCAAGCCATAAGCGACTTGCTCAGTCAGGGGCAGAATAGATTGGCGGTCGGTGATGAGGAGGGGATCCGTTACCTAGATGTCGAAGCCATTTTGTATTTTGAATCGATTGATGGCAAAAGCTTTGCCTACACACAAGATGCTGTTTATCAGGTCAATCAGACCCTTAAGGATTTGGTCTATGCATATGGTAAAAAGGGTTTCTTTCGCTCAGCCAAGGCTATGGTTATCAATATCTACCGCATTGTCAGCTTTAAAAGTCAAGCCTTCGGTCGCCTTCAAGCCACTTTAGACAATGGCGAAGAGGTGTTGATTTCACGTAAGTATGCGGCTGCATTACGACAGATTTTGGAGGAAGGAGCAGGCAATGAAGACTAAGTGGGAAAATTTTTTGAGTAAAGAAATTGCCATCGAATACAAAACGGCAATCTATTGTTTCTGTGTCTACTTTTTTTACGCTGCTTATCAGCTTATTCAGGGTAGAACAACAGCTGACATTCTTGTTCTGATTCAAATGGTCCTCGTTGCCTATGGAATTGCACAAATTCAGGTCTTTATTTTTCATAATTTTGACGAAGCAGATCGTCTTCAAGGAAGAAAACTCTTAGGACTACTGGTTTGTTCGGGGCTCTATGCTTTATTTGCCCAATGGTTAAATTGGTTTGACCAGAGGTGGGACGTGGCATTCTACTTTGCAACTTTCGTTGCCCTAGAGTATTTGACAATCTTTATTGCCAACAAAATAAAACGCCATATTGACAGTAAACAGCTCAACCAGCTGTTGAAGACTTATAAACAAGGAAAGGAGAAGAAGGATGTCTGAAACGATTATTGCGATTAGCCAGCTCAGGAAATATTACGGCAAACATATGGGGATAGAGGATGTTTCCCTTACGGTTAACAAAGGCGAGATTTTTGGCTTTTTAGGGTCCAATGGTTCTGGTAAATCCACTACTATCCGCTGTCTCTTAGGTCTAATCAAGGCGACTTCGGGTCAGTTTAACCTGTTTAATGATCGCTATGAATCCTTGACAGAATGCTTGAACCAGATTGGTTATATGCCATCGGAAGCCATGTTTTACCCTCAGATGAAGGTTAAGGATGTCATTGCATTTGCTGCCAAATCTCACCGCAAGGATTGCAGTCAAGAGGCAAAACGGCTTTGTCGTATTTTAGAAGTGCCTGTAGATAAGAAGATTCAAGACCTGTCTCTGGGAAATCGCAAGAAAGTGTCCATCGTCTGTGCGCTCCAACACAAGCCTCAGCTGCTCATCTTGGATGAGCCGACCTCAGGTCTTGACCCCCTGATGCAGGAACGTTTTTTCAGTCTGGTCAAGGAGGCTTGCGCAGCCGGCAGCACTTGCTTCTTGTCGTCCCACAACTTGTCAGAGGTTAAAAACAATTGCGACCGTCTGGCAATCATCAAGGAAGGGCGGATCCTTACTATCGACACCGTAGAAAACCTGACCCGCAGTCAAAACAAACGAGTGACCTTATGGAAAGGCGGTCAGCAAGAGAGTTTCTCCTATAATGGGACTAGTGCTGAATTGTTGGAGCGATTAGTCACGGAAGCACCTGATGATTTTCTGGTGGAAGAACCAACGCTAGAAGAGCTTTTTATGCATTATTACGAGGAGGGAGCAAAATGATTTTAGTGACGCACGAACTGAAACAAACCTTCAAAAGCTTAATGATTTGGTCGCTCTCTGTGGGCTTCATTTGCTGGGGTTGTATCATTCTATATAAGAGTGTTGAGGGTAGCCTATCCAATGTAGCGGACATGTATGCCAATATGGGCGAGATGACCAAGGCTCTGGGGCTTGATAAGGTGAGCTTAGCGACGCTGGATGGCTACTTTGCAACGGAGATCGCGCTCATGTTTGGGCTTGGTGCAGGCCTGTTTGCCAGTATGCTGGGGGCAGGCAGCCTTTCCAAGGAAGAAGAAGGCCACACTAGTGAGTTTCTCTATACCTTGCCCCACAGCCGCACTCGGATTATTTTTGGGAAATACCTCAGTTTGCTCATCGCCTTGCTATGCTTTAATCTGATTTGTGTTGGTTTTGAGCTTCTAGCGATTTGGCAAATGAAAATGGATTTTTCCTATGACCACTTTGTCGGCTATCACTTGCTCGCTTTTTTGATGCAGGTCGAGTTGATGACAATCGGTTTCCTCATTTCCAGCCTCAGCCACCGCAAACAGATGGGAGCTGCCCTAGGCTTGACCCTGCTACTCTATGCTATGGATTTGATGGTGCGTATTGTCCCTGACTTGGATAAGCTCAAATACCTGACGCCCTATTATTATGCCAGCGGAGCAGATGTTTTCAGCAAGACGGACTTGGACTGGTCTTTGGTTGGCACTGCTATTTTGGTGATCTTACTGTCGCTCGTAGCTGCCTTTGCCATTATGCGGCGTCGTGATATTCAGGCTTAATTGTAAAAAATCTCGCCAGGGCGGGATTTTTTCTGTGGGAAAGTGAGAGAGTGGGTGAAGAATGGCTTTTTTGCTGCTTTTGTAGTAGAATCAAAAGTAGATGTAATTAGAGGAGCAAAAGTGTCTCATGAATTTTGAAGAAAAAACGCTGTCGCGTCAAGAGATTTTTAAGGGTCATATCTTCACCGTGGCCGTCGATGAGGTCGAATTGCCAAATGGTCTGGGTCAGGCTCAGCGCGAATTAGTGTTCCACAAGGGAGCGGTGGCGACCCTTGCCATTACCCCTGATAGCAAGCTGATCTTGGTCAAGCAATACCGTAAGGCCATTGAGCGGGTTAGCTTAGAGATTCCAGCAGGGAAGCTCGAGGTCGGTGAAGCAGGGAGCGAAGAAGTGGCAGCCCTTCGGGAATTGGAAGAAGAAACAGGCTACGCCACGGATGAGCTGGAGCTTCTGTATGATTTTTACTCAGCCATCGGTTTTTGCAATGAACGGATTCGGCTCTACCTGGCGGAGAACTTGACCAAGGTCGAGAACCCGCGTGAGCAGGATGCGGACGAGACGATTGAACTCTTTGAGTTAACCTTGGCGGAAGCTAAAGCAGCGATTCAGTCTGGGGATATTTGCGATGCTAAAACAATTATGGCCATTCAGTATTATGAGTTAAAGAGAGGTAATCTTCATGGGTAAACCCTTATTAACTGATGATATCATTCGTCGTGCAGAACGTGGAGAAGATTATGCTGATTGGTCTGGAGAAGATGAGGCGACCAAGGAAATCCATTTTGACCGCAGGGATCTGGAGCGCTTGCGCCAAGCTCAGCAGGATATGGACGAGACCATGCCTATTCATGTGGAACCTAGTATTATCAAGTCTCGGCGGATTGAGAACGAAAAACGTAGCCTCTTTCAAAGTAAACTGAATCAGATTTTACTGGTTTTGGTTCTGTTGGGCATTGCACTGGTCCTTGCTATTCTTTATCTTTAGGAGTTGTCATGAAAATTGGAATTATCGCTGCCATGCCAGAGGAACTCAAGACTTTGTTAGCGGTCTTGCAGGGCGGGCAAAAGCAGTTACACTTAGGCAAGGTTTACCACAGCGGGCATATCGGCCGTCATGAAGTGGTTTTGGTTGAAAGTGGTGTTGGTAAGGTCATGTCAGCTATGAGTGTGGCGATTCTGGCAGATTATTACCAGGTGGATGCTGTCATTAATACCGGGTCAGCTGGTGCGGTGGCTGAAGGCCTGCAAGTTGGCGATGTGGTGGTGGCTGAGCGCTTAGCCTACCACGATGTGGATCTGACTGCTTTTGGTTACGCTTATGGTCAAATGTCTGCTCAGCCCTTGTATTTTGAATCTAGCCCTTACTTTATCGCTGAAATGAAAAAAATTCTGTCTTCCTTTGGGCTGACTTCAGCGGTTGGTTTAATCACGACCAGTGACAGCTTTATTGCAGGTCAAGATAAAATCGACCAGATTAAGGAATATTTCCCAGAAGTGTTAGCTGTTGAGATGGAAGGCGCAGCCGTTGCCCAGGCTGCTCACAGTGTTGGGAAGCCTTTCCTTGTTATCCGTGCTATGAGTGATACGGCAAGTCACGATGCCAATATCAGTTTCGATCAATTTGTCATCGAGGCTGGCAAACGCTCAGCCCAAGTGCTTATTCGCTTTTTGGAAACCTTAATATAAAAAAGAATCCCTGATTGAAAGTTCAACCAGGGATCTTGTTCTCGTTATCGTTAGTTAGCCATCGCCTAACACTCTTTGAAAACCTTAGTCTACGTCATTGACTTAACTTGCTGTACGTATGAGATTTAGCCTAGTTCCAGCCTTCAAAAGTTACCCAGATCTTTTCAGCCATCTAAGGTTTATTGTCTAATCTGATTTTGATTTTTGTTGAGTAGGAGACGGAAGTATTGTTCGAGTTCACTATAGTTGCTTATCACTAAATCACAGGCACTTAAATCTTGAGCAGGATAATCTGGGTTGGCAAAGCCGATGCAGGTCGTCCCAGCAGCCTTGGCAGCTAGGCAGCCATTTTGACTATCTTCAATGACGTAGCAGATTTCAGGAGAAACCCCAAGCTGTTCAGCGGCTTTTAAGAAGATATCAGGAGCAGGTTTAGAGTGAGCCACTTCCTCAGAACTGACGAGAACATCAAAATAATGATCTACTCCGACGCTTTCTAAAAGGGTTTCTATTTCATATTTTTTGGATGATGAAGCAACTGCAAGTCTAAAATGGTTAGTGGACAGGAACTTGAGAAATTGATGGATTCCTTTGATAGGTTTAATTACCTTTCTTTGCAGGATGTCCTTTTTCAGCCGATCAACTTTATTGACATAATCGCCGACAGGAAGGGGAAGGGAGTATTTATCTTTCAAATCTTTCCACATTGCAACAGAGGCTATGCCTAGGTATTGGTAGGGGTTATATTCAGAAAGATCAATCCCAGCTTGACTTAAAACAGCCATTTCATTAGCGATGTTAACGGATTCCGAATCCACAATGACACCATCCATATCAAAAATCAGATATTTGGTCATTTATTCTCCAAGTTTTCTAGGTAGTCGTAGATATCGTTATAATTGTTGATCAGTAAGTCACAAGCGCTTAAATCCTGAGCAGGGTAGTCAGGGTTAGCAAAACCAATACAGACCATTCCAGCAGCTTTGGCAGCTAGGCTGCCATTTTTCGTATCCTCAAAAACCAGACAGTTTTCAGGCTGGATGCCAAGCAATTCAGCAGCTCGTAGGAAAACATCAGGGGCAGGCTTGGAATGGGCTACTTCCTCACCGCTAATCTTGACTTCAAAGGCATCAGATAGGCCTAAGGCATTGAGGTTTGATAAGATTTCATGCTTAGGAGATGATGAGGCAACTCCTAAACGCCAGCCGTTGTCCCTCAAGGACTTAATCAGCTCTTGAACGCCAGAGATAGCTCGGACACCGTCACGTTTAATCATCTTTTCACGGCGCTCATTCATCTCAGCAATCAGGTCAGGGACGCTTTCAGTTAGCCCATTTTCCTCCTTCATGACCTGCCACATATGGTCGAAGGTCGTCCCCATAAACTGGTACTGGTAGCTTTCATCAGTATCAATGCCCCTGTCTAAGAGCATCTGAGTTTTGGTTGTTAAAAAAATATATTCCGAGTCAACAATGACACCATCCATGTCAAAAATAATTGCTTTAATCATATGGACTCCTTTTTTACTTTTAGTTATTGTAAAGGATTTCAAATTAATTTTCAAGTATTATCGTATGTTTGAGAGATTGTTAAGCAATGGATGAATGGTAATGATTGCGAAAAAGGTAGCAAAATAAATAAAATGATTGAAAAAAAAAAGATAAAGCGATATCATAGAAAGCGAGAGCAAAAGTTTCACTATGGAGGACAATTATGCCGCACATTTCATTTGATTATTCTAAAACATTAGAGAAGTACATTGCCCCGCATGAACTTGACTTTATGCAAGCGCAGGTTTCAGCTGCTGATAAAGCTCTGCGTGAAGGCACGGGACCTGGTTCAGAAATGACAGGTTGGCTTAACCTGCCGGTAAACTACGATAAGGAAGAATTCGAACGAATTAAAAAAGCTGCCGCTAAAATTCAGTCAGATAGTGATGTTTTAATCGTTATTGGGATTGGTGGCTCTTATCTCGGTGCGCGAGCAGTTATTGACTTTTTGAATAATTCCTTTGTTAACCTACAGGCTAAAGAAGAGCGGAAGGCACCACAAATTTTATATGCTGGAAATTCAATTTCTTCTAATTATTTAGCTGACTTGGTGGATTATGTCAAGGATAAGGATTTTTCTGTCAATGTTATCTCAAAATCAGGGACAACCACAGAACCTGCCATTGCTTTTCGGGTTTTCAAAGACCTTTTAGTGCAAAAGTATGGTCAAGAAGAGGCGAATAACCGTATTTACGCTACGACTGACCGTCAAAAAGGCGCTGTCAAGGTAGAAGCAGATGCCAATAATTGGGATACTTTTGTCGTTCCTGATAGTGTTGGTGGACGCTTTACCGTATTAACTGCTGTTGGACTTCTGCCAATTGCTGCTTCAGGGGCAGATATAGACCAATTGATGGCTGGCGCGGCGTCGGCACGTGAAGCCTATGCGTCTGATCAATTAACAGAAAATGAAGCTTATCAGTACGCCGCGGTCCGCAACATTCTCTACCGAAAAGGTTATCATACAGAGATTTTAGCTAATTATGAGCCTAGTCTCCAATACTTTAGCGAATGGTGGAAGCAATTAGCCGGTGAATCTGAAGGGAAAGATTCAAAAGGCATCTACCCAACTTCTGCTAATTTCTCAACAGACCTCCATTCAATTGGTCAATATATTCAAGAGGGCCAGCGTTTCTTGTTTGAAACAGTTCTTCGTGTCGAACACCCTCGCAAGAACATTACTATTCCAGAAACACCAGAAGATTTGGATGGTTTAGGCTATCTTCAGGGTAAAGATGTTGATTTTGTTAATAAAAAAGCCACGGATGGTGTCCTTTTAGCTCACACTGATGGCGGTGTTCCAAACTTACACTTAACCCTGCCTTCTCAAGATGAATTCACTTTGGGATACACTATTTACTTTTTCGAAATTGCGATTGCCCTTTCAGGATATTTAACTGGTATTAACCCGTTTGATCAGCCAGGTGTGGAAGCCTACAAGAAAAACATGTTCGCACTTCTCGGTAAGCCAGGCTTTGAAGATTTGGCAGCTGAGTTAAATGCACGATTATAATTCAACAAAGAATCACAGTAGTGGTTCTTTTTGAATGATGATAGCCATGTCCAAACTATTGAGGCATTATTCATAGTCAGTCAAAATCAGAGCTATCTAAAACAGACTAAGCAGGTATGAGTGATGCGAAATTCTTTGAATGTCTCATGAAGTATTGTTGACGTTGACTATCCGTGTTCCTGTATGGTTTATATCTCTTCGTCTAATGTTGATAGGCCATAAAAATCAACATTAGACGAGAGCAAAGTCGTTTGAAAATCCTTTGGTCAATGCTTGCACTAAGTTCGAGTTCAGCACCATGTTACTAAGGGCCGTCGTTTTTCTAATAGTTTGCCTATCGCCCTCATTTTTGCTAGGCCATATTGAGAATTAGTCTAGTTTTTTTGGATTAAAGCTTAAAAAGTCTGTCTTAATTATTTTTTGAAACCGTTTTATAATACGGTTATCAAATAAAAAAGGAGTTTTTCTCATGGCAGATTGGCTGAAAATTAAAGGAAAAACAGTGGTTGTTACTGGCGGGTCATCTGGAATTGGCAAAGCGATTGTAGATGGACTTTTAGAATTAGGTGTTCAAGTAGCTAATTTTGATATCATCAATAATGATATAGCTCACAAGAATTACTTGTTTGTAACAGTTGATGTGACTTCTCGTCAAGAAGTAGAATCAGGAGTGGCAAAAGTCATAGACCGTTTTGGAACGATTGATGGAGTTGTTAACAATGCGGGCATTAATGTTCCCCGCTTACTTGTTGATCCCAATGAACCTCATGGTCAATATGAATTAGACGACGACGTTTTTGACCGCATTGTGGCTATTAACCAAAAAGGATTATATTTAGTGAGCCAAGCGATTGGAAGAATCTTGGTAGCTAAAGGTAAAGGAGTCATTATTAATATGGCTTCAGAAGCAGGACTTGAGGGTTCTGAAGGACAAAGTGCTTATGCAGCAACCAAGGCAGCAGTATATAGCTATACAAGATCTTGGTCTAAGGAACTTGGTAAACATGGTGTACGCGTCGTCGGCATAGCACCAGGAATTATGGAAGAAACAGGCTTACGGACCTTAGCGTATGAGGAAGCTCTTGGCTATACAAGAGGCAAAACAGTTGATGAGATTCGAGCAGGTTATTCTTCAACAAGTACGACACCACTAGGACGCAGCGGCCGGCTTAGCGAGGTTGCCGATCTGGTTGCCTACTATTTATCAGACCGATCTAGTTACATCACAGGAATAACCACTAATGTAGCTGGTGGGAAGACACGCGGATAAACGATAGGGTAAGGGGTGAGGGATTTGACTTTGGTCAATAGATGGTATCAAATATTAGATAGTCTTGTTCATCACAAATTCTTACACTTTAATGAGCTTCAAAAAGCATTAGGAATCAGTGCTCATACACTGGCAAAAAGCATAGAACAGCTTAACGAAACCTTGTCTGATATACTTGTTGTTGTCCAGGAGCAGGGGAAAGTAGAGTTGACCATTCGTGATTACGAAGGATTTGAACGTGTTCTCTTAGGGAAATTGAGAAAGGAAACGGACTTTAACTCATCTAGTAAACGATCTAGATTTCTTTTAAAACGTTTAATCCTGTCAAAGACTCCGCTACTTATAGATGACCTCGCTGAAGAGTTGGATGTCAGCCGAGGGACGATTGCCAAAGACCTTAAAAAAGCAAAACAGCTGGCAAAAGATTATAGAGTAAGTATTATTGGAATACCCAATCGCGGATTGGAACTTTATGGAGATGAATTAGATCTTCGCCTGCTTTTTATTCATGAAGTATACAAATATTTTGGATACGATAATCAAGAAGAGATAGAGATGTTCGTAGAAACCCTGTCTATCAAGTACCGTATTCCTTTGAAGGTAAGGGATCTGCTGGTTAAGACTTTGTGTGTTGCTAGTCTAAGAATAAAAGAGCAGAACAATATGATTGGCCCTGTTGAACATTATCATAATCCGGTTAATGGTACAGCATTGTTGGACGAGGTGTGTTATCAGCTAGAAACTTCCCACCGAATCAGTTTAAGCCAATATGAAATAGACTTCATTAGTTTACCGCTTAGCATTCAGTATATAGAGAACCTCAACTATTCTGAGGAAAAAGAAAATAAAGAACTACGAAAAGTTTTTAACCATATGACGAAGAAGGTGAGCGAACACTTTGCTTTAACGTTTGATAGCGATGCTCTTTATGACGATATGAAGACTCATCTCAATTTTTTAATCAATCGCCTGATTTTCAGAGTTCAGACAGAAGATATTTTTATGGGAGAAATCCAAGAAAAATATCCCTTAGCTTTTGAAGTCGCAAGAATGGCTGCTGACTTACTTGGAAATTACTATCAGTATGAGGTTTCCTTGGTTGAAGTGAGTTATTTAGCTCTCTACTTTGAAAGTATTTTTCGAAAAGATTACGGTCAAGAAGGAATGGCAGGCAAACACATTGCTGTTGTTTGCACGACTGGCCATGGAACAGCTAATATCATCATGCGTCAGCTGAGACGTGTTCTTGGTGGAGATATAGAGATTTCACGATATACTGAGGAAGCCTTTTCAGAAGAGGATTTAAAAAGTTACTTTGCCATTTTCACAACTATCCCTCTTAAGTTTACAAAAAGTGAAACGCCAATCATTCATCTGACAAAATTATTTGACGAACAGTGGCTAAGGGATGAATGGCAAAAAGCAAGACTTTATCACCAAAAAAATCTTGAAACGTTAAGATTGATGTTTACAAAACTCAACATCGAAAAGAATTACGAAGCTTATCTGAACACTATGGTGGATGAATTAATTGATCGAAAAATAGTAAGGGAAAGCTTTCGTAAAGGGATATTGTCTAGAGAAGCTAATCAATCAACTATTTTTGGAGGGGGAATAGCTTTTCCGCACACGATAAATGAGCATGGAACGGCTCCCTTCTTGATGTTAGGGATACCAGAATTTCCTTTGCAAACGGAGCATGGTGAAGTGTTGTTTATATTTATGGTTGGGATTCCAGCGCAGCTTTCAGAAAAATCCCAAGAGGAACTGTTAGAACTATATGATGACATTTTTCGTGTAGCTATTGATCAAGAGCTGAGAAATGAACTTAGAGGATTAAAGAGTGAAAAATCTTTTAAAGATTTAACCAAAAAAAGAGGAGTATTTTAATGTCAGTTTGGGTTATTTTTGGCGTAAGTGTGATTTTAGCCTACCTTGGACAATTCTTATTAGGCTATAGGCAATTGAAACATTTTAATGAAACGTACCAAATGTTAAGAAAAAAAGGTAGGGTGGCTATTGGTCGTCGTGCAGGAAAAATTCAATCTGGTACAATTGTCATGTTTGCGATTGATAAGACTGGCCTTGTCTTAGTAGCTAAGAAAATGCAGGGCGTAACCGTTCTGGCTCAATTCAAGGACATGCCTGTCTATATTGGACAGGACATCCATTATTTTGATAAATATAATCCGATCGTTCGTCAGGAAAATAAATTACTGCGAATAGCAATTGAAGACGCGAGAGAAATCTTTCTCCGTACGGAAGCTGGCGCCTATAAGGATGTGCCTAAGTATGCATCAGGCATAGATGTTGGTCTCCATGCTAAGATGTTATTGTCGCGTTTGAAATTACAGTTTAAAAAACCATAACACTATTGATAAAAGGAGTTTATTATGGATTTCGTTATTAAATTTGCCGAGGGCTTTATGAGCCTTTTCCAATCTGGTGCTGAAACCTTCATCTCTTGGATGACTGGGATCGTACCCGTTGTACTGATGCTTTTAGTAGCCATGAATGCTTTGATTTCCCTCCTAGGGGAGGAAAAGGTTAACAAATTGGCCCAGGTATCGGCTAAAAACCCGGTCAGCCGCTATATGATTTTGCCGTTTATCTCGGCCTTTATGCTGGGTAACCCTATGTCCATTTCAATGGGGCGTTTCATGCCAGAGTTTTACAAACCAAGCTATGTAGCGTCGCAAATGCAATTTTGCCATACCTCAAATGGAGTTTTTCCCCATATCAATCCGGGTGAGCTCTTCGTATGGCTTGGTATTGCCTCAGGTATTGAAACACTGGGATTGAGTACTATGGATTTGGCTATTCGTTACATGCTTGTCGGTATTGTCATGAACTTTTTGGCAGGTTGGATGACGGACTTTACAACAGCCTGGGTATGCAAACACCAAGGCGTAACACTCAGTAGAGCATTAAACTAAGAAAGAATGAGGGGAAAATCATGGCTTATAAGAGTATAAAAGTTGTTAAAGGGAACGGCGGATTTGGCGGACCGCTTGTCATCACGCCGACAGAAGAAAAACACAAATTTATTTATATTACAGGGGGCGGCGAAAAGCCTGATATCGTAGATAAAATTGCCTCTTTAACAGGCATGGAAGCGGTGAATGGTTTCAAAACATCAATTCCGGATGAAGAAATTGCCTTGGCGATTGTGGATTGTGGCGGTACCCTTCGCTGTGGTATTTATCCTAAAAAAGGCATTCCAACGATCAACATTGTCGCGACTGGTAAGTCAGGACCCTTGGCCCAGTACATTACTGAAGATATTTATGTATCAGCAGTTGGTGTAGATCAGATCGCCCCAGCAGATGATAGCGCAGGTATTCAAGCAGAGGTTGTAAAAACCGTTCAAGAAACTCCTAAAACAGGGACCTATGATACTAGTAAAAAAATTACAGAGCAGCGGGCGGAAAAGAGCTTTATTGCTCGTATCGGTATGGGAGCCGGTAAAGTTGTTGCCATTTTCAATCAGGCAGCGCGTGAAGCGATTCAAACCATGCTTAACACCATCTTACCCTTCATGGCATTTGTTTCCCTTTTGATTGGGGTTATCAATGGGTCTGGTATCGGAAACTGGATTGCTAGACTCATGGTGCCACTTGCCGGTAATGTTTGGGGCTTGGTTATCATTGGTTTCATCTGCTCACTTCCATTTCTTTCACCGCTGCTCGGACCTGGTGCAGTTATCTCGCAAATCATCGGTACCCTCATCGGGGTTGAAATTGGGAAAGGTAATATTCCGCCACAAATGGCGCTTCCAGCCCTCTTTGCAATCAACACGCAAAATGGCTGTGACTTCATTCCGGTTGCTCTAGGTTTATCAGAAGCTGAATCTGAAACGGTTGAAGTTGGTGTGCCATCTGTTCTTTACTCACGTTTCTTGAGTGGAGTACCGCGTGTCATAGTTGCTTGGCTGGCTAGTTTTGGTCTTTACCAGTAGGATGAATAATAAAGGATGAATGAAAATGACGATTTTTGAAACAAGCGTAACTGCTATCGGGCCAGAAGCGGAACTATTTAGGTCAGAGTCAATGATTATTTTGTTCGGGGACAAAGCGCCGGACATGCTGGCAGACATGTGTTACACTATCATAGTTAATCCGATTAATGAAGAAATCAAGCCAGGCCAGACAATTTATTTTGATCATGATGCATATCCCATAACTGCCGTTGGTTCTGTCGCTCAAAAAAATCTAGCCTCCCTTGGCCACATTACTGTAAAATTTGATGGGAAAACTGATCCGGAGCTTCCTGGAACTATCCACGTTAAGGCTAAGGATTTACCGAAAATATCTGTAGGGACCCATATAGTCATTCAATAATTTTAGAAAACAAAGGCAAATTCTAAATGTTAAAAACCATCCCCCAAAATTTAGGGATGGTTTTTGGCTTAAAATGTATAATCTTTGACAATTTCAATGCTGTTGATGGTGATATCGGTCATCGGTTTGTCACTGTCGTCCGTATCAGTTGTAGCGATACTATCCACAACATCCATTCCTGAAATGACTTGACCAAAGACGGTGTATCCGCCATCTAAGGAAGGATTGCCACCGTTTTTGTAAGCCTCAATGATTGGCGCTGGGAATCCTTCTGGGTCTAGTCGAGAGCTGAAATCTTGGGTATTTTGATTGATGAAGAACTGGCTACCATTGGTATCTGCCCCAGCATTGGCCATGGCAAGGGCTCCACGGATATTGTAGAGGTAGGCAGAGATTTCATTGGCAAATCCTCGGCCACTATCGATGCTGTCATCCTTGCCAGCCCAGATAGATTCTCCTCCAGTACCGTTACCTAGTGGGTCTCCCCCTTGGATCATAAAGTCCTGAATCACTCGGTGGAAAATAACCCCATCATAATAACCGGCCTTTGCATGCGTTAAGAAGTTTTCAACTGCTAACGGCGCATACTCAGGAAACAGTTTAATCGAAATATCTCCCGAGCTTGTATGGAGAATGACTTGGGCCTCATTATCAGCGACTGTTTCAGATAATTGTGGGAAAGCGGACGAATCTGCTTTCAAAGCTTCTGCATACTGGGCGGATAAGGCGTTTGTATCAGAAGAGGAACTGCTTTGGGAGGTTGAGGAAGATGTTGACGTTTCTTGGTCAGAGGACTTACTGCAGGCCCCTAAAAATAAGGTTGTTGCTAAGACAAAGGGGATAAATTTTTTCATAAAGATTCCTTTCGATTCTCAGTAATGCCCTTATTCTACCATAATCTAAGATCGAAACCAAGCGCCGAAAGCATTCCATATCATTGATTTGTAGAGCCGTGGATTTCTGTGGTATAATAGAGGGTAACTGTTTTAGAAAAGATACGAAAATGGCTGATAAACAAACGACTTATTATGATGACTACCCTGTAAAGCCCTATATCTCTCCAGAAAGAGATTTAGCCGAAGAAACTCTTGGATTTAAGCCTGTTCCAAGACGAAACATGGAACCGTTAGAGGATGGTCTTTTAGCAGGCGATATCATCCTGCTGTGGCGCATTGCCTTTGGGACCTTTACGACAGATAGTGTGATGCCAAAATACCTCGAATATACCTATGGGATTGATGGGCAAACGCATTTGAAAAAACTGGAGACAGAGGGTTATATCCTAAAAGAAACGGCCGTGGATTCGTTGGACCATATCACAGCAACTGTCAAAAAGACAATTTTAAAGGATTCTGGTGTTTCAGGGCTTTCAAAATATAGATCAGCTGAACTAGATGACCTCATCAAAACACATCTTACCGAAGTTGCGTTAGCAAGCTATTTTGATATCCGAGGCTATGGTTTAACGGGTAAAGGCCAAAAGGCCCTGGCTAATCATCAAGCGGTCGTTGACCGTCATCCCAAGAAAAAATTTTAGGTAGAAAGAGTAACAATCCTCAATGGTACAACAAAAGAAAAAATCAACAAAAGGAAAGACAACGAGACGGCCAACTAAGGCAGAACAAGCTCGGCAGGCAGCTGTAAATCGAATGGTCATTAGCTTTGTTTTGACCCTCATTCTGTTATTTGCCGCCTTGCGCCTAGGAGCAATGGGAGTCACCTTGTATAACCTCATGCGTATGGTGGTGGGAAGCCTGGCTTACCTTGCGATTGGAGCAATTGTTTTCTACCTCTTTGGCTTTAAATGGCTGCGCAGAAACCGTCACATTTTTTGGGGCTTCCTGCTCTTTTTTGTAGGTCTAGCACTTGGGTTCCAGGCCTATTTTGCGACGCAAAATCCTAATGGCGATGCCTTGACGACCCTTTGGGCTCACCTATCTCAGGACCTGCGTCAATTTAAGGTTAGTTATTTTGCAGGCGGTGGCCTTCTAGGAGGGGTGTTGCATAAATTCTTGGCGACACTCTTTGCCAATGTTGGCGCCTATGTGTTTGCGGTTCTGATGACTCTTGGCGGTCTTTTGGCTATGAGCCCTTGGAGTCTTTATGATGTCAGCCAATTCCTTTTGGGGAAATGGCAGAGCTATAGACAGTGGTCGGCAGAAAAAGCCGTCATTCGGGAAGAGAAAGCTGAGGCTAGAAAGGCTGAGGCTGCGCAGCTTCTAGAAGATTCTGAGCCATCTGAAGAGGAGTTGGCCCAAAGTGACTCAGACTTATCACGGCAAATTGACTTGGAGACAGGAGAGATTCTTCCTCCAGGATTTGAAAAGGCAGTATCACCTAAACCTCAGCCAGAGATTAGCCTCAATCAGCCAGTCTATGACGATTACGAGGACTGGGAGGCGCCAGCAGGTTTTGACCAAGAGACCGATCAGGAGCTAATAAGTGACGTTGCGGATCCTGAAGCCTTTGAAGATGACGGCGAAGTCTTGGTAGACTTTACACCAAAAGCGCAACTCCAATATAAGCTCCCAACCATCGACCTCCTCCCTCCAGTAAAACCTAAAAACCAACTGGGTGAGAAGAAAATTGTCCGAGATAATATTAGAAAGTTAGAAGCTGCCTTTGAAAGTTTTGGCATTAAGGCGACGGTTGAACGGGCTGAAATCGGACCTTCTGTCACCAAGTACGAGGTTAAACCAGCTACAGGCGTTCGGGTCAACCGCATTGCCAATCTTTCAGATGACTTAGCTTTGGCCCTTGCGGCCAAAGATGTCCGCATTGAAGCGCCGATTCCAGGCAAATCCCTCATTGGGATTGAAGTGCCCAACTCTGAGATTGCCACCGTTGGCTTTAGAGAGCTCTGGGAGCAGGCTAAGACAGACCCTGACAACCTGCTTGAAATTCCGCTTGGAAAAGCCGTTAACGGCAGTGTCAAATCCTTTAATCTAGCCCGTATGCCCCATCTTTTGGTGGCCGGATCAACCGGTTCAGGGAAATCCGTTGCGGTCAATGGCATCATTGCCAGTATTCTCATGAAGGCGCGACCGGATCAGGTCAAGTTCATGATGGTCGACCCAAAGATGGTCGAACTCTCTGTCTACAATGATATTCCCCATCTCTTGATTCCCGTTGTGACCAACCCACGCAAGGCCAGCAGGGCCCTGCAAAAAGTTGTCGATGAAATGGAAAACCGCTACGAACTCTTCAGCCGCTTTGGTGTCCGCAACATTGCAGGATACAATGCCAAGGTTGAAGAGTGGAACCGACACTCTCAGGAAAAACACATTCCGCTGCCCCTGATCGTTGTGATTGTCGATGAGTTGGCGGACCTCATGATGGTTGCCAGCAAAGAAGTGGAAGATTCTATTATCCGTATCGGGCAAAAAGCGCGGGCGGCAGGGATTCACATGATTCTGGCAACCCAACGTCCATCGGTCAATGTCATCAGCGGTCTCATCAAGGCCAATGTGCCTAGCCGGATCGCCTTTGCAGTATCTAGTGGTACTGACTCTCGGACTATTTTGGATGAAAACGGGGCGGAAAAACTGTTAGGACGTGGCGACATGCTCTTTAAGCCCATTGATGAAAACCACTCCAGTCGTCTCCAAGGATCCTTCATCTCTGATGAAGAAGTTGAAGATATTGTCAACTTTATCAAAGATCAGGCTGAGGCAGACTACGATGAAGCCTTTGACCCAGGTGAAGTCTCTGAGAATGATGCAGATATGGGTTCTGGTGGTAGTGAGGGAGACCCTCTCTTTGAGGAAGCTAAAGCTTTAGTTTTAGAAACTCAAAAAGCGAGCGCATCCATGATTCAGCGTCGGTTGTCAGTCGGTTTTAACCGAGCAACGAGACTGATGGAAGAGTTAGAAGCAGCAGGTGTCATCGGTCCAGCAGAAGGGACCAAGCCACGCAAGGTCTTGCAGCAAGGATAAGCTATGAAGTTTAATCAGACACATCACACTGCCATCATAGGCAGAGACTACACAAAAACCAAGCAGTTCTATGTAGACTTGCTTGGTTTTAAAGTGATTTCAGAATATCCTAGGCCTGATAAGGGAGACACCATTATCAATGTCGGTCAAGGTGATTTGGTGCTAGAACTCTTTATCAAACCGGATGCGCCAGTTAGACCGGCTCTTCCCCAGCCAGAGCATACGGGTCTTAGGCATCTAGCCTTTAAGGTGGATTCCGTAGCAGCCTATCTGGAAATGTTTGACAAACGTGGTATTCCCCATCAAGGGCTTCGCTATGATGACTTTGATGGCAAGGCCATGGCTTTCTTCTTTGATCCAGATGGTCTGCCCTTAGAAATACATGAATGAACAAATAAAAGAAGCACAGATCGATTTCCGATAAGAAAGCGAGCTGCGCTTTTTTCAATTTATGTAAAAATGAGGATGTAGATGACCAAGGCCAGATAGAATAGAAAGGTCAGCAGAAAACTCAGTCGCCAAAAAACTTTAAAGATGCGCTGAAAGCGAATCGTTCTTTTTTTAAGCAAGTAGTAAATAGTAATTCCCAGCAATAAAAGAGCTAAGAGGAGACTATAGAGGGCCAATAGACTGTGGTAAAAGGTCTGGGCGCTGACGACATAAAGGGCCAAGGCGTAGAGTGGCAGGGCAATATCTGGGACCCCGATTTTAAAATGGCGCAAGCGAAAAAGTCCTGTGATCGCCATGGCCAAAGGAAACCCCAAAAATAAGAATAAAACGGAAATGATTTTAAGGAATAACATATCTCTATTTTAATCCAAAAAATTAGGTTTGTAAACTTGAAATATCAAAAAAAATAGTGTAGAATAGAAAGGTATGTGATATTCACATACTTGTGGGAGGTAAAAATCTTTCATTACCGCCAAAACCACAATAGGAGGATTTTATATCATGGCTAAAAAAGTCGAAAAACTTGTAAAACTTCAAATTCCTGCCGGTAAAGCTACTCCAGCTCCGCCAGTTGGTCCAGCCTTGGGTCAAGCGGGGATTAACATCATGGGCTTCACTAAAGAGTTCAACGCACGTACAGCTGATCAAGCTGGTATGATTATTCCAGTTGTTATCACTGTTTATGAAGACAAATCATTTGATTTTGTCACTAAGACACCGCCAGCTGCTGTTCTTTTGAAAAAAGCTGCAGGTGTTGAAAAAGGTTCAGGCACCCCTAACACAACTAAGGTTGCTTCAGTGACACGTGCGCAAGTACAACAAATTGCTGAAACAAAAATGCCAGACTTAAACGCTGCTAATCTTGAGTCAGCGATGCGTATGATCGAAGGTACTGCTCGCTCTATGGGATTCACTGTTACTGACTAACAGTAGCCCCTAGACCCGCTCACTTCATCATAACACTGAGTGATGTGGGAGATGAAAATCGATAGGACCACTTTACAAGGAGAAATTAAAACATGGCTAAAAAAAGCAAACAAATGCGTGCTGCACTTGAAAAAATCGACAGCACAAAAGCGTACAGCGTAGAAGAAGCTGTAGCTCTTACAAAAGAAACTAACTTTGCAAAATTTGATGCAACTGTAGAAGTTGCTTACAACTTGAACATCGACGTTCGTAAAGCTGACCAACAAATCCGTGGGGCAATGGTATTGCCAAACGGTACAGGTAAAACCCAACGTGTCTTGGTCTTTGCTCGCGGTGCTAAAGCTGAAGAAGCTAAAGCTGCTGGTGCAGACTTTGTAGGTGAAGACGATCTCGTTGCAAAAATCAACGACGGTTGGTTGGATTTTGACGTGGTAATCGCAACTCCAGACATGATGGCTCTTGTGGGTCGTCTCGGTCGTGTTTTGGGTCCACGCAACCTCATGCCAAACCCTAAAACTGGTACTGTAACCATGGATGTTGCAAAAGCAGTTGAAGAATCAAAAGGTGGAAAAATCACTTACCGTGCTGATAAGGCTGGTATCGTGCAAGCTATCATCGGTAAAGTGTCATTTGACGCAGACAAATTGGTTGAAAACTTCAAAGCCTTCAACGATGTTATCGTTAAAGCTAAACCAGCGACTGCTAAAGGGACTTACATCACAAGCTTGACCATCACAACTACTCAAGGTGTGGGTATCAAGGTTGATACGAACTCATTCTAAGCATAAGCGTAACATTTTAGTAAAACGGAAGCCGGTTCATATGGCTCCGTTTTCTCTTTGCTCATTGAAGTGTATTATCAGGTCAAAAAGGAGAATAGATGGATAGAGAACAGCACCCATTTGGGCGAAAACCTATACCCGCATTGTTAAGATCATTAGCTATTCCAGCTGTTGTTGCCAACATTGTTAATGCCCTTTACAATATTGTTGATCAGATTTTTATCGGTCAAGGTGTTGGGTATCTAGGGAATGCTGCAACTAATATAGCTTTTCCGCTGACGACTATTTGTCTGGCAGTAGGACTCATGTTAGGGCTTGGATCTGCTTCCAAATTCAATTTGGAGTTGGGGAGAAAAAATCCTGACTTGGCTAAGAAGGCGGCAGGGTCTACGGCTTCAACGTTACTGATTATAGGGATTGCAATGTGCCTCATCATGCGGCTCTTTCTTGAGCCGATGCTCATCAGTTTTGGTGCAACTGATTCTATTTTAGAATATGCTAAGATTTATACTGGCATCACAAGTCTTGGGATACCGTTTCTCTTATTCTCATTGGGCACAAATCCGCTGGTTAGGGCTGATGGTGCAGCCAAGTATTCGATGGCGGCCATTATTGCAGGAGCCGTATTAAATACGATTCTGGATCCCATCTTTATTTTCGTCTTTGGATGGGGAATTGCCGGAGCAGCTTGGGCGACAGTCATGAGTCAGGCCCTTTCAGCATCGATTTTGATGATGTACTTTAGACGCTTTAAATCTGTTACTTTTGAGAGACGTGATTTTCTTCCAGATTGGTCGATGTTTATCACGGTCTGCTCACTAGGAGTGGCCTCTTTTATCAATCAATCATCTAATGTCTTAGTTCAAATCGTCACTAATAATGCGCTGAAAACTTATGGTGAACTATCTCAGTATGGTGCAGATATTCCCATTGCCGTGGCCGGGATTGTTGCCAAAGTTAACGTGATTTTAATCGCAATTGTCATCGGGATCGTCCAAGGCTCCCAACCTATCTTGAGTTATAACTATGGGGCTAAAAATTTTGATCGTGTGCGTGAGACCATCCAAGTTGCTTTAAAAGCAGTTAGTATCGTTTCTCTTGTTTGTTGGATTGGTTTTGAACTCTTTCCTAAAAACATTTTGAGCATTTTTGGATCAGGTTCTGACCTCTATTTTGAATTTGGGATTCGCTATATGCGTATTTTCTTTCTAGTATCAGTCATTAATGGGATTCAAATCTTTTCAGCAACCTTTTTCCCAGCTATTGGAAAAGCCAAAATAGGAGCTTTTATCTCCATCTTCAAACAAGTAGGATTAGTGATTCCCTTGCTTTTACTTCTACCTTTACTCTTTGGTGTAGAAGGTCTAGTCATTGCCATTCCGATTGCTGATTTGACAGCTTTTTTATTGGCAGGCTATCTCTTGCTTAAGGAATATCAAAAAATGGGCCACTATTTAGTCAACGGTCAGGGCTAATTTTCCCCTTATAACTCAAAAAATAAAGCCACCACTACAAATTCTTTTACAAATGTGATAGAATAAGAAAGATGAAAAAAGGAGAGTAAGATGGTTCGACCAAAATATAGACGTGTACTGATTAAATTATCTGGTGAAGCGCTGGCTGGGGACAAGGGAGTTGGCATTGACATCCCAACGGTTCAAAAAATTGCTCGTGAGATTGAGGAAGTTCATGATACAGGTGTTGAAATAGCCCTAGTTATCGGTGGCGGTAACCTTTGGCGTGGAGAGCCTGCTGCAGAAGTTGGCATGGATCGGGTTCAAGCAGATTATACCGGTATGCTGGGAACAGTGATGAACGCCCTTGTCATGGCAGACAGTCTCAAGCAAGTAGGGGTCGATACCAGAGTTCAGACAGCTATTGCCATGCACCAAGTAGCTGAACCTTACGTCCGCGGGCGAGCCCTTCGTCACTTAGAAAAAGACCGTATCGTTATCTTTGCAGCAGGCACAGGCTCACCCTACTTCTCGACAGATACAACGGCAGCCCTTCGCGCCGCAGAAATCGATGCTGAAGCCATTCTCATGGCCAAAAATGGTGTGGATGGGGTCTATAACGCCGATCCTAAGAAGGATCCTAACGCTGTCAAGTTTTCAGAGTTGACACATGTGGAAGTGATTCATAAGGGGCTTAAAATCATGGATTCAACCGCGGCGACCCTATCCATGGACAATGATATTGACCTTGTGGTCTTTAATATGAATGAACCTGGTAACATTAAGAAGGTTGTTCTTGGTGAACCTATCGGAACAACTGTTTCAAATAAAAAATAAAAGAAAGTTGGATGACTCATGGCAAACGCTATTGTAGAAAAAGCTCAAGAAAGAATGACCCAATCCCACCAAAGTTTGGCCCGCGAATTTGGCCACATCCGTGCCGGTCGGGCCAACGCTAGCCTTTTGGACCGTATTTCAGTTGAGTACTACGGTGTCGATACGCCGCTCAATCAAATCGCTTCGATTACGATTCCTGAGGCTCGGGTACTTTTGGTATCTCCTTTTGATAAAGGCTCTCTTAAAGATATCGAACGGGCAATCAACGCTTCTGACCTTGGCATCACACCGGCCTCTGATGGTTCTGTGATTCGCTTGGTGATTCCAGCCTTGACCGAAGAAACCCGTAAGGAATTGGCCAAGGATGTAAAAAAAGTGGGCGAAAATGCTAAAGTTGCTATCCGTAATATCCGTCGCGATGCTATGGACGAAGCCAAAAAGCAGGAAAAAGCAAAAGAAATCACTGAAGATGAGTTAAAGGGTCTTGAAAAAGATATCCAAAAAGTGACAGACGATGCCATCAAACACATCGATGACATGACAGCAAATAAGGAAAAAGAATTACTGGAAGTCTAAAAAGGCAGGGTCAGTTGAAAGATTGGCTCTGTTTTCGCATAAAGGAGAACGGGCATGAATGAACTATGTTTATCAGGTTATGATATCTTGCCAATTACTGATCAGAGGTCGATTGATTTAGCATACGACATTTGTGCAGGAAATCCTCTTTATTATCATTATTGTCCTCCCTTTGTGACTAAGGATAGTCTCTGGGAAACGATTGATTATTTACCTCCTAATAAAGGGTTGGAAGATAAGCAATTCTTTCTAGTGATGGAAGGAAAAGAGCCAATAGCGGTGATTGATTTGGTGTTTGCCTATCCCACTGTGAAAATTGTTTGGTTGGGGCTGTTTATGCTATCGGCTGCCCGACAAGGTAAAGGTTTGGGAAGTCAACTCATTGCGGAGCTCTGCTATAATCTAAAACAAAAAGGCTATCAGGAGGTGCGGCTAGGCTGGGTCAAGGGTAATTCTCAGGCAGAACAGTTCTGGTTGAAAAATGACTTTGAGCTCATCGAGGAAAAGGAAAGTTTAGAGGGCCACCCTGTTTTGGTTGCCAAGCGTATGTTATAGAAATGAGGAAGAGATGAATCAACTACTTGCAAACTTTGTAACGGGTCTAATCACCTCAGAAAACGACCACTTTTATTTTGTCCAAAAAGACGGCCTGACTCTGGCTCTTGATAAGGTTGAGGGAGCTCATCAAATAGGTGACATGGTGACAGGTTTTGCCTATAGTGATAGCAAGCATAAGCTGCGTTTGACAACCAAAGAAATCTCCGCTGACCGTGACCATTATGGCTGGGGAAGGGTGACTGGAGTCCGTAAGGACCTCGGTGTTTTTGTGGATACGGGGCTTCCAGACAAGGAAATTGTCGTTTCTCTGGATATTTTACCCGAGATGAAGGAACTCTGGCCTAAACAAAGTGACCAGCTCTACATCAAGTTAGAAGTCGACGGCAAGGACCGTATCTGGGGCATTCCCGCTCCCCCTGAGGTCTTCCAAGCTTTGGCTGGTCCAGCCTATGATAACATGCAAAACCAGACCCTCAAGGCAATCGTCTACCGTCTCAAACTGTCAGGCACTTTTGTCTATCTGCCAGATAACAATATGCTGGGCTTTATCCACCCGACTGAGCGTTTTAGCGAGCCTCGTTTGGGACAGGTTCTGGAAGCGCGCGTGGTGGGTTACCGCACAGTTGACCGTACCCTCAATCTCTCCCTCAAACCACGTTCCTTTGAGATGCTGGAAAATGATGCCCAGATGATTGTGACCTACTTAGAGAGCAATGGCGGCTTTATGACCTTAAACGACAAGTCGAGCCCAGAGGACATCAAGGCTGTTTTTGGCATTTCCAAAGGCCAGTTCAAAAAAGCCTTGGGAGGTCTCATGAAGGCTGGGAAAATTAAGCAGGATCCTCTGGGAACAGAGTTGCTTTAAGAGTTTGGCATGGTAAAACCACTTGAAGAGATGACTTTGGAAGAACTCTGGCAGCTCTTTCCTATTTTTCTAGTTGAGCATAAGTCAGAATGGCAGGATTGGTATGCAGACGAGAAGAGTGAACTAGAAAAGTTATTAGGCGCTGACGTGATAAAAAGCATTGAGCACATTGGCAGCACAGCTATTCCAGCTATTTGGGCAAAGAATATCGTCGATATCTTGCTGCAAGTGGAAAATCCGACAGATATGATGCGAGCTCAGGCTATCTTAGTCGCCAATGGTTGGCGGCTCATGTCTGAATCGTCCAATCGGATGTCGTTTAATAAGGGCTACACAGAAAATGGTTTTGCAGACAGGGTGTTTCATTTGCATCTGCGCCTAAGCGGCGACTGCGATGAGCTTTATTTTAGGGATTATCTGCGCCAGCACCCAGATCTTGCGCAGGATTACCAAAAACTGAAATTAAGCCTGTGGAAAAAATTTGAGCACGACCGAGATGGGTATACAGAAGCAAAAAGTGACTTTATTCAGAATTACACGCATCTTGCAAAAGAAGTCATTCCAGACATAAACGGTTAGCTTAACATTGGAAATCTCAGGTTTTCTGAGATTTTTTGCTATAATAGGTCTAATAAATCTTAGGAGGGAAAGATGTCTTGGTTAAAACGACTGAGGAAAAAAAGAAGGCCAGAGGAGGTTCAGCATCCCATTCTTGACTTTAGGGAAGGCAAGCTGTTCTTAAATGAGCAATGTCTGACCTTTCCGCTCTCTTTAGAGGACTTAAAAGCTAGTTTAGGAGCTCCTGATAAGACAGAAAAAGATAGTCAGAATCGTCTATGTTACGTCTATGACCGGTTAGGCTTGGTTTTTGTTGTGCAAAGGAAAGGCGAGGACTGGTACAAAAGACGACAGGTTTATATTGATCAAAACCACAATATCACCTTGGTTAACCTCTACTTTGGTGATGAAGTTCGAGAAATGGTGTATGAGACCGTTTTACCAGCCCAGCCTTGCCAAACCGTCATAACCATTAATGGTCGTCCCTTAAGTTTTATTAGCCAACGCGCGCAGCATGGCGATTTTCAGCTGATTTACTGGGCGCCTTATGATACCAAGGTAAATGGTAGTGTTGAAAAGCTCATTTACCCGCTCTCTATTGCTTTCTTGCCGGAGCTTCCAAGGCAACAGTCTCCTATTTCTAAAGATGAGAGTCTGCTCTTTTCTAGCCTTAATCTTAAGTTGGCTGTTATTCAAGAACTGATGTATAACCAATGCCTCTTGTTGCCTAAATTTGATTTGCGAGAGTATGCTGAAAAATATCCAAATGCTGGCATTGATCTTGAAAGTCAAGAGGCAGTACCTGCGGCATTGAGATTCTTTGCTGAACTGGCCATTCCCCAAAGTCTAGCGGAAAAAGTGACCAGTCTTGACATGGATGGCGGTAATGTCATATACGGCCACATTATCCCTCAGTGGGATGGGGAGGACGGTTATTTTAGTTTAAACGCAGTCACTGAAAGCGAGTTAAAACAATTTCCCAACCTCAAAGAAGCAAGGATAATGGCTGAGGACTACGAAAACATAGCCAATGTTTTTAAGTCGGCTGGGATAAGTGTTGAGTGACTGTAGTTTTAGTTACAAATAGTATCTTTCTTAGTCCGGCGTATCAAGATGACAAGGATTTTACCCATTCTTAAGGGCTTTGTCACCAAGTGTAAGACTCTTGTAAGGTCTAAAGAGGAAAAAGCGCGACTATCCTAGCTGATAGGTCCTATTGAGGACATCTCTTTGTCATCTTTTCTGGGAAGCTTGATTTAATGGGCTTTTGAGGCCTTTGACATTCTCAGTAAAACCTTGTAGAATGACCCTAAGACAACGAAATGTTGTCGATGACCTTTCAACACTATAGCTTTAAAACGCTAAGTGTTGTTCTAGTCTAGGAGTCATAAGGAAAGGAGATGAATTCCATGACTAAAACAAAAAAACTACCAGCCATTCTAGCGCTAACAACAGGTGCTGCCATTACAGGTCTTAACGCTCCTGGGGTATCTGCTGCCCAACGTGCAGTAAGTGCTGCTCAAGCCAAGGCCATTGTCTTTAAGGACGCCGGAGTCTCTGAGCAAGACGTTAGCAAACTGAAAGTCCATGAAGATTCAGACAATGATGTTCCTGTTTACGACATTGAATTTGAAGTGAAGGGAACAGAGTATGACTATACTGTCAGTGCTATTGATGGAACCATTACAGTAAAAGAAGTTGACCTCTCCGATGCTGAGGAAGAGCAACAAAAACAGGCCGAAGCTACCATTTCAGCTGAAGAAGCCAAAGCTATCGTTTTCAAAGATGCAGGTGTGACAGAGGTTAATGTGCGGTCGCTAAAGGTTCATGGTGACAAGGACAATGATATTCCTGTTTACGAGATTGAATTCAAAGTAAACGGAAAAGAATATGATTATACAGTTAATGCGGTTAGCGGTCTAATCACGGAAAAAGAGATTGACTAGGCGGTTAACATTCTAGAAGGCTGGGACAAAAGTCCTAGCTTTTTATGTTCATTCAGCTCATTTTCTGGTATAATACTGCTATCACAGGTGTAAAATACTCGTCAAGAATCAGATGTAAGGAGGTCTTGTTATGGAAAGAGCAATATTTGCAGGCGGCTGTTTTTGGTGTATGGTTCAACCGTTTGAAGAAATGGATGGGGTAATTTCCGTCCTTTCTGGCTACACAGCAGGTCATGTGGAACATCCCACTTATGAGCAGGTCTGTTCAGGAACGACGGGTCATACCGAGGCTGTGGAAATCATCTTTGACCCTACCAAGATTTCCTATGCAGATCTGGTTGAGCTGTATTGGGCGCAGACGGATCCGACCGATGCCTTTGGTCAATTTGAAGACCGAGGGGACAACTACCGCCCTGTGATTTTCTACGAAACAGAAGAGCAACGCCAAGTGGCACAAGCTTCTAAGGACGCTCTACAAGCCTCAGGGCGCTTTGCAAGACCAATTGTAACGACCATTGAGCCAGCGCAACCCTTTTATCCTGCTGAAGACTACCATCAGGCCTTTTACAAGAAAAGTCCGGAGCGCTATGCGCTCTCCAGCCAACGTCGTCATGATTTCTTAGAAAGGAATTGGAACTAGTGCGCAAATCTTTTTACACCTGGCTGATGACCCAGCGCAATCCTAAGTCTAATGCGCCGGTAGCGATTCTGGCAGACTTGGTCTTTGAAGAGACAACCTTTCCCAAACATAGCGATGATTTTGAAGAAATTAGTCGCTACTTAGAAGACGAAGCCAGTTTTTCCTTCAATCTCAGTGAATTTGATCAGATTTGGGAAGAGTATATGGCTCATTGAAATATAAGCTCAATATTTTTTGTTGTCACTAAAATGAAGAAAACCTTTTTCATCTGCAAAAACTGTAAAGAGGCATTAACAATCGTTTTATAGAATTACGCTGAGTCGTGATTTTTTGCTTTAAATAGGCTATAATGAGACTATCAAATGAAAGAATGGGGGACTCTATTTGCAAGAGTATTCTATCGATATTCAACTCAAACACCCTGACGATGCCTTGCACCTTTTTGGTAGCAACGAACGCCATCTAAGACTCATGGAAGAAGAGCTGGAGGTGGTGATTCACGCGGGAACAGAAGTCGTGCAGGTCATCGGTGAAGAAGCTCATTGTGAGCAGGCCAAATTGGTCATTCAAGCGCTTTTGGTGCTGGTTAATCGAGGTATGCTTATTAATACGACAGACGTCGTGACCGCCATTACCATGGTCCGTAATGGTGAGATTGACAAGTTCATTGCCCTCTATGAAGAAGAAATTATCAAGGACAATTCAGGAAAACCGATTCGTGTCAAGACGCTGGGGCAAAAAATTTATGTGGATAGCGTTAAGCAGCACGATATTGTCTTTGGGATTGGTCCAGCAGGAACGGGGAAGACCTTCTTGGCGGTGACATTGGCGGTGACGGCTCTTAAAAAAGGTCAAGTCAAACGCATTATTCTAACCCGACCTGCGGTGGAGGCAGGTGAAAGTCTAGGTTTCTTGCCAGGCGATCTCAAGGAAAAGGTTGACCCTTATCTGCGCCCCGTTTATGACGCCCTCTACCAAATTTTAGGGAAAGACCAGACAACCCGTCTCATGGAGCGTGACATTATCGAAATTGCGCCTTTAGCCTATATGCGGGGGCGGACCTTGGATGATGCCTTTGTCATTCTGGATGAAGCCCAAAACACGACCATTATGCAGATGAAGATGTTCTTGACGCGTCTTGGGTTTAATTCCAAGATGATTGTCAATGGGGATATCAGCCAGATTGACTTGCCAGGCAAGGTAAAGTCAGGGCTGATCGATGCCACACAGAAATTGCAAAACATCAAGCAAATCGACTTTGTTCACTTCTCAGCCAAGGATGTTGTCCGCCACCCAGTTGTAGCAGAAATCATCAAGGCTTATGAAGTAGAGCGAGATGAATAGAGGTTTTTTTGGGTTGGACTGACCTTCTTTGTAAAGTCTTATAGTTATCGTTTGTTAAAGTGTTTGAAACAATCTTGTTTCAGGCGCTTTTTCTTTCTGTAAAGTTTCGCTGTATATAATGAATTTCAAACCTTACTCATACAGAGTCAAATCCTATAGTTAATAATAAAAGAAGAGTTAACTGCCGAGTCATGCTCCGATCTGCTCTGGTAAATATCAGATGAATTTAGCTATAAATATAGAAAAAATAAAAAAATAGCGATTTTATATCAAAAAAGGTTGACAATACATCGGATGAATATTATAATGAAGTCATAAATAAAACGCTTCCAAAAAAGGAAGCTATAAAGGAGGAGGCTCGCATGAGTCAAGAAAAAATGGAAAGACGTGAAGCAGTTACCTATAATCGTGCAAAAATTTGGCAGATTATTTTATTTGCCATGAATAATACATCGACTAATATTTACCTAGTTGCTTTTAGTTTTGTGACCTATTTTTCAACAGGGGTTCTAGGATTGGCTGCTATCTTTGTAAGTCAATTAATGGGATATGTTCGTATCTTCGATGGGTTTATTGATCCGGCTATTGGTGTTTTGATTGATAAAACAGATACTTCGTTTGGTAAATATCGTCCGATCATTGTTTTAGGTAATATCATTACCGCTTTATCATTTATTTTCTTGTTTAATATTGATAAAATGGGTAGTGGTATGACGATGCCATTGTTTATTATTGCTCTTATTATCCATAAAATTGGGTATTCTTTACAACAAACGGTCACTAAAGCAGGACAGACAGCTTTGACAAATGATCCTAAACAACGACCTATTTTTAATATCGTTGATGGCATCATGTCAGCTATTCTTTTTTCGGGTAGTCAAATCGTTATTTCAAGCTACTTAGTTCCAAAACATGGTGGTTTTACATCTGGCTTCTTTGCAGAATTAGTAGCAGGTGTACTTGTTATTTCAGCAATTTTAGCAACCTTGGCTATCATTGGTATTTGGCAAAAAGATAATAAGGCTTTCTTTGGATTGGGGGAAGAGAAGACCAAAAAGACCTCATTCTCAGATTACCTTAAGGTGATTAAAGGAAATAAACCTTTACAAGTCTTATCTATTTCAGCTGCCTTTGTGAAATTTGTTGCCCAATTGTTTGGGGATTCTGTTGTAACAGTTATGTTATTTGGTATCTTACTTGGGGATTATGCTTTATCTGGTGCTATTTCAGCGCTCATGGTAATTCCTAATATTTTGGTAACTACTTTTGCAGCAAGTGTTGCTCGTAAAAAAGGCTTAAGAAGAGCATATATCTTATCGCTGCAGATCGGAATCACTGCATTAACAGCATTAGGAGTGTTATTATACTCTGCTCAACCAGGGGCTTTAAACCTAAAAACGTGGGGCATTTACAGTATTGGATTTGTAGTTCTTTATGCTTTAGGAAGATATTTTTCGTCAGCACCTTCCAGCCTAGTTTTAACAATGGGTGCCGATATTTCTGACTATGAAACATCTGTTTCTGGGCGCTATGTTTCTGGTATGATTGGGACGATCTTTTCATTGACTGACTCAGTTGCCTCATCCTTTGCACCAATGGTTGTTGGTTGGGTATTGGCTTCAATTGGATTTGCAAAAGAATATCCAACTGCTGAAACACCTTTAAGTCCAGAGCTTAAATTAGCTACAATTGCTCTGTTTGCTATTATTCCAGTAGCTATACTACTAGTATCACTAGTATTGATGAAGTTTTACAAGCTTGATCAAGAAACCATGGAACAGATTCAAGAGAAGATTCATGTAATGAAAGCTGCTAAAGACAAGGAACGCGCGCATGATATCGCTAAGAATGTTGAGTTGAGTGACATGGAATATGTCGATTTGACAAAATACCCAGTCGAGGAGCCTAAAAAGTAGATTTTTAAACTATCCATTCCGTTCGGATGGGGTCATTAATTAGAACGGATTCTTTAGAACGGATTCTATAGAATGGAATCCGTTTTTGCTTATAAAAGGAGGAAGTATGAAAATTGTTGGACTTGGTGAGGTTTTGTGGCGTATCTCGTCTCCGAACCATTTATTATTTTCTCAAACGAATCAATTAGAGAGTCAGTTTGGTGGCTCAGAATTAAATGTTTTAGGAGGGCTTAGTTATCTTGGTTATGAGACAGAAATTATTTCTGCTGTACCTGATAATACTGTCGGCCAAGCTTGTAAACATTTTATTGCTAGTCACAATATCGGAATGCGTCATCTTTTGACTAAAGGTGAAAGACTGGGTTTGTACTTTTATGAACGTGGTTTTTCAGTTAGGCAAAGTCGAATAACCTATGATCGTTCACGGTCGTCATTTTCAGAAATTCGCTTCAGTGATTTTAACTGGGATGAGATTTTTGAAGATGCGGACTGGTTCCATGTTTCAGGTATTACAATTGCTCTTAATCCCATATGTTATGATCTGACCTTAAAAGCAATGGATATGGCAAAGTCTAGAGGTATTGGTATTAGTTTTGACCTTAATTATCGGGAAAGCTTGTGGACTGACTTTGAAGAAGCTAGACAAGGCATGGTCCCTTTTGTCGAGCGAGCAGATATTTGTATCGGTATTGAACCGGTTGCTTTACCCACAGATAGTGGCCAAGATTTAAAAGATGAATTGTGCCTAAGTAGACCCTATCAAAATAAGGAAATACTTAAAACAGCGGTTAGAGAATTAGCAAACACCTATGATTTAAAATGTATAGCCTTTACGCAACGAGAATTGGATAATAACCTTTATAAACTAAAAGGATACTTATACAAAGATGGTGAACTGTTTGAGACGCCAATCAAGGAGAGTTTAGCCGTAGATCGAATAGGTACTGGAGATGCATTTACAGCAGGTATCATTTTTGGCCATTTAGAAGGCTATCAGCCTGAGATCCTTTTAAAGACAGCTATGACTAGTTTTGTGTTTAAACATACCATTGAAGGGGATATTAATCTGATGACGAAATCCCAGTTAGAACAATTATTGCATTCCTCAAATCAGGAGATTACTAGATAGGAGAAAATTTATGTTATACCCACAACTTACAAAAACACGTTGTTTAATGGATTTGAATGGAACTTGGCATTTTAAACAGGGCTTTTATAATCCAAGTTTAACTTCTGATCTTTCTAAAGAACTTGGCGCTGAATGGATGATCGTTCCAACTTCTTTTAATGATGTTCTGGTTGATAAAGAAAAACGTTTGTTCATAGGGGATAACTGGTATGAGCGAAGAATTGAACTACCGTCTATTGGTAACGAAGAGGAAGCAGTTATTCGTTTTGGATCCGTAACCCACCAAGCTAAAGTGTATCTTAATGGTGAACTCGTTAAAGAGCACGTTGGAGGGTTTACACCATTTGAAGTGGTCATTGAAGAGCGTTTCTTATCAGAAGATACTCTCAAGGTTACAGTGTGTGCTAATAATGAATTGAATTACAGTACACTTCCAGTTGGGAATTATTTTGAGAAAAAGAAAAGTGACGGCAGTGTTCAAAAAATTGTTAAAGAAAATTTTGATTTCTTTAATTATGCTGGTATTCACCGTCCTGTTAAACTGTATACTCGCCCTAAAGCTCACATTGAAGATATCACCATTTACTATGAACTTTCTGATGATTTATCTCAAGCAATCATCACAGTAGATGTTGATACTGTTGGTGATGCATTGGAAACGCGTATTAGACTATTAGATGAGAGTGGAACGGTTATTGGAGAAGGCGAGCGAGATATTGTAGTAGACAATGTACGGCTTTGGGAGCCACTCGATGCTTACTTATACACTTGTCGTGTGGAACTCTACAGTGATAGCCAATTAGTTGACCGTTACGATGAAGTGTTTGGTGTTCGAAAAGTTGAAGTCAGAGATGCTCAATTCTTAATCAATAATAAACCATTCTACTTTAAAGGTTTTGGGAAGCACGAAGATACTCATATTAATGGTCGAGGCTTGAATGAAGCAGCTAACCTCATGGATTTAAATCTGTTGAAAGAGATTGGGGCGAACTCATTTAGAACATCACATTATCCTTATTCTGAAGAAATGATGCGCTTAGCTGACTGTTTAGGTATCGTCGTTATCGATGAAGTACCAGCTGTAGGATTATTCCAAAACTTTTCTGCTGCACTAGACATGCTTGGAGATAAAAAAGAGCCAGAAAATACTTGGAAAGTCATGAAGACCCATGGTGCTCATGAGCTAGCTATTCGTGAATTAGTAGAGCGGGATAAAAACCACGCCTGTGTGGTGATGTGGGTTGTAGCAAATGAACCATCTTCACATGAAGAAGGAGCGCGTGAGTATTTTGAACCACTGATTCAGTTGTACAGAGATTTGGATCAGCAAAAACGGCCGGTAACTCTTGTTAATATTATGAATGCGGGGCCGAACCAAGATTTAGTAACGGACTTAATCGATGTTATTTGTTTAAATCGTTACTACGGTTGGTATAAAAATCATGGTGAGTTGGCCGATGCCAAAAAAGATCTTCGAGCAGAATTAGAAGAATGGCATCGCCTATACCCAGATAAGCCAATCATGTTTACTGAGTATGGAGCTGATACGATTTCAGGGTACCATTCGATGTGGGATATTCCATATACAGAAGAGTACCAGTGTGACTATTACCAAGCTAATCATGAAGTTTTTGATGAATTGCCTTACTTTGTAGGGGAACAAGTTTGGAATTTTGCAGATTTTGAGACAAATGTCATGCTGATTAGAGTAAAAGGAAATCACAAGGGGCTATTTTCTAGGACACGTGAACCAAAACAAGTTGTTCGTCTTTTTAAGGAACGTTGGACAGCGATTCCTGATTTTGGATACAAATCTTGATTGATATGGTATTTCCGTATAACTTTAAAAAACGTCTCGAATGCGATATAATATCAAAAAGGAGACACCATGAAAAAGACAAATTTACCACTTGCTGATCAAGCGGCGGATCGTTTAGTAGACTATATTATTGAAAATCAATTTGAACCAGGCACACGTTTGCCTAATGAGTATGATTTGGCTTCAATCTTAGAAGTTGGTCGGAGTACTGTACGGGAGGCTGTACGACGTCTTGCAGCCCGTAATATTCTTGAAGTACGTCAAGGTTCAGGAACCTATGTCAGCGGTAAAAAGGGAGTTGCAGATGATCCTTTAGGGTTTTCTTTTATTAAAGATACCTATAAGTTGACGCAGGATTTGTTTGAAATACGGTTATTGTTGGAACCCCGAGTTGCTGCAAAGGCTGCTCAAAATGCTACGGATCAACAATGTGAAGAGCTGGAGCGTCTAATCATAGCTATTGAAGATTCTTATGATGCCGGTAACTTGGATCATATCGAATTAGACATTCAGCTTCATAGCCTTTTGACGAAGATGAGTGGCAATCTTGCTTTGGACAGTCTATTGCCGGTAATTCACCAATCGATTGGATTGATTAATGATAATTTTAGCAATGACAAGATGCAACTTAGTACACGTATAACGCACCGTATGATTTATGAAGCGGTTGTAGAGAGGGACGCTGTAAAGGCATCTGATGCTATGACGCAGCATATCTATGCAGTAAGTTCTGGATTTCAGAATCAATCAGAACATTAACATTGTTCCAGCTGAAGACAACGTCTCTTTTGAAACATTCCTTAGGTTTCTCGCGTTCTAATTTTCAGGCTCCAACTTAAAACGATTCACTGGTTCGTTTTAACAGACGGTAGCGTCTCCCTCTGGACGTTTGATTCAAGCTATCGCTTGCTCTATTTCCAACCTTTAACTGAATCGGTTACACTAAACTAGACAAAATTTATAAAGTGTTCTACACTAAAGAAAATAGGAGAACTCTATGTCTAGAAAAATACGCCGTCATTTTACGGATGATTTTAAACGGCACATTGTCAAGTCAAGTGCAACACGTTCGATACTGAATTAGAATTCCTTTGTTTAGGCTGTTTGGGCTAGCCCAAACAGAAAATTTGCGGTTTTATAGTGGTGAAGTCGCCTAGGTCTATTATTGATAGCAGAGACATAACAACAGAGCTCTTCTGTCGTTAGTGAGTTTAGAGAGATACCTTTTGGGAGAAACTCTCTCAAAAGACCGTTGAAGTTTTCATTAGTCCCTCTTTCATACGAAGAATAAGGATGAGCAAAGTATATATCAACTCCATGTAAATCTGACAAACGACTAAACTCTGAACCATTGTCTGACGTAATAGAAAGAATTGGATACTCTAAAAGAAGTTCCTTAACTGTAGCGTTAATCGTCTCTGCTTGCTTATTCGGCAATTTACAAGCCAGGGCAAACCGAGTCTGGCGTTCTACCAAGGTCATAACAACAGCTTCACCCTTGGTTTTCTTACCGAGTACAAGGTCAATCTCCCAGTGGCCAAACGTAGAACGGTCGTTAATTGACTCAGGACGTTCTGCTATGGAAGTGCCTAGGACTTTCTTTGCGACCTTAGATGTGACGTTAGACCGTTTTCGGATGCTCACCATCTTAGGTAAATCAATTGGTTTTATCGTCAACAGGCCATCTTTGATGTAACGGTACACTGTTTTGGTTGAAGGAATGACTTCAAACGGATATTCCGCTTTGTAGGTTTGGACAAAAGTATCGATACTGTGGCAGCGAGGTTGGGATTTCAAAGCCTTTTCCAACTTCTCAAAGAAGGTCTTGGAACAATCTCCTAGTTTGCAATAAGTACTATTTTGTCGATTGTTCGCATAGACACGTTGGCCACTGTCTGGAAAGTAGACACTTGAGTATAAGAGTTTTCCATTCTTATCTTGAACCTGAGTGACGCTTCCACGCTTGATTTCACGACTGATAGTCGAGCGATGACGACCTAGAAGGCGAGCAATCTCAGCAGGTTTCTTATCCATCTTGAGATAGGCACTAATTTCTCCTCGTTCAGAGGCTGAGAGGTGTGAATAAGATGGATTTTTGGTAGAATGATTAGTGGACATGTTCATCTGCTTTCTATACTGAGTTGGGGAATTCTAGTATATCAGACGAACATGTCTTTTTTGTTGTACTTCATTTTACAACGCGGGGATGATTTTAAACAACAAATCGTTGACCTTCACAATGCAGGGATGAAACGAAGTGCGCTGATCAAAGAATATGATTTAACTCCCTCTACCTTTGATAAGTGGGTGAGACAAGCTAAAACAACTGGATCCTTCAAATCGGTTGATAATCTTACTGATGAACAGCGGGAGCTGATTGCCCTTAGAAAGCGAAATAGAGAACTTGAAATGCAGCTAGACATCCTAAAGCAAGCAGCAGTGATTATGGCACAAAAAGAGAAATAATCACTGCTAACAAGGATAAATACAGCATTTCAGCCATGTGTCGTTGGTTGAATCTCCCGCGCTCTAGCTACTACTATAAAACCTCAGAACCAGTATCTGAAGCTGATCTTGAAGAAAAGGTGAAACAGATTTTTCTTGAAAGCAAATCACGATACGGGGCTCGAAAGATCAAGCAATGTCTGGCTACAGACGGAATTACCCTATCTCGTCGTCGTATTCGTCGCATAATGAAGCGTTTAAATCTCGTATCGGTTTACCAGCAGGCTAGCTTCAAGCCACACTCTAAAGGGAAAAACGAAGCTCCTATTCCAAATCGCTTAGCCAGACAGTTCCACCAAGAAAGACCACTGGAAGTGATTGTGACAGATTTGACCTATGTCCGTGTTGGTCAGCGTTGGGCTTATGTTTGCTTGATTATTGACCTCTTTAATCGTGAAATTATTGGTTTATCAGTCGGTTGGCAGAAGACTGCAGAACTTGTCAAACAAGCTATTCAGAGTATCCCTTATGCTTTAACCAAGATCAATCTTTTTCATTCTGACCGTGGTAAGGAGTTTGATAACCAGTTGATTGATGAGGTGTTAGGAACCTTTGGGATCACTCGTTCGTTAAGTCACACAGGCTGTCCTTATGACAATGGGGTAGCTGAGAGTACCTACCGTTCCTTCAAACTGGAGTTTATTCATCAAGAAACCTTTCAGTCACTTAAAGAACTAACCTTTAAAACAAGAACTATGTCCACTGGTGGAATCATCATCGCATTCACAGTACTCTCGATTACCAAACACCCATGGCTAAGCGAGTAATCGCTTAACGAAAAAACACTTTATATAAATTGTACAGAAAAGTGTTGCCTTTTCATTCTGTTTGCCATAGGTATTTCCTCCTTTGTATGATTTTCGGGGTCTTAGGGTCTCCCTAACAAGCTAAAAATTGATAAAAAAAGAAGCAGATCCCGAAGGGCTGCTTCATCAATTTTTCCGTAAGTGTCCGTACCCTTACTGTGCTTGCTACAAAAGTCAAGCAAGCATTAAGCATTTCTCTAAAATTGTAAATATATTATACCATAAAATTCAAGAGAAAGGAGAAAAAATAATTGACAAATTGTCAGTTGCGTGATACCCTTTAAATAGGAGGTATAAAATGAGAGATGTAAAAGAACCTGAAATACGACGTGCAGAGATTATGGATGCTGCAATGATACTCTTTATGGAGAAAGGATTTACTAATACAACAACTCAGGATATAGTTGATAAAGTAAATATATCAAGAGGGTTGTTATATTATCACTTTAAGAATAAAGAGGATATCTTATATTGTCTTGTAGAACAATATTCAGATAGACTACTGAAAGATATTTATATTATTGCTTATGATGAAGATAAAACTGCCATAGAAAAAATCAGATCATTTATAGATGTTACAATTATATCTTCAAAAAATATTTCAGCAGAGGGTACAGTGCTACAAAAAACAATTGACCTTCAAGAAAATCAATATATGATAGATAAGTTATCCCATAAGCTTGTTGAAAAACTGACAATATATTTTGAAAAGATTATAAATCAAGGAATAATGGAAAGAGTTTTTTCTGTAAAATATCCATTAGAAACAGCAGAGTTGCTTATGACAGCTTATGTTTTTGTTTCAAATAACATAAGTATAAGATATTTAAAGGAAGAACCTGTTGATAACTACTTAAATGCATTTAAGATAATGCTTGAACAAAGCTTAAATACGAAAAAGCTCTTTAGTAATTAAAAAAAGAATAGAATGTTTGCAAGGAGAATAATTTGCCGATAGCTACTGATACACAAGTTATCGGTTTTATTTCAAAGAATAACTGACAAAATGTCAATGGAGGCGGAAATTATGTTAGAGATAAAGAATCTTAGTAAATTCTATGGAAACAAAAAGGCTGTTGAAAACTTATCCATTTCAGTACAGTCTGGAGATATTTATGGATTCATTGGTGCAAATGGAGCCGGAAAAACTACAACGATAAAAGCGGTAGTTGGGATTCATGATTTTGAGAATGGAAGTATAACTATTGATGGGCATTCCATTAAAGAGGAGCCTGTTATTTGTAAAAAAATGATGGCATACATTCCGGATAATCCAGATTTATATGAACATCTGACAGGATTTCAGTACATCAATTTTATTGCTGATTTATTTGAAGTTTCTACTGAGATACGCAGAGAAAGAATTCAGAGATACGGCGATTTATTTGAAATGACGAAACATTTTTCGGGGATGATATCTTCGTATTCACATGGCATGAAGCAAAGAACGGCGATTATTTCTGCATTGGTGCATTCTCCAAAGTTACTAATTTTAGATGAACCTTTTGTTGGACTTGATCCGAAAGCAACTTTTCTACTAAAGAAAATAATGCACGAATGCGTATCAGATGGAGGAGCTATTTTCTTTTCAACACATGTATTGGATGTTGCAGAAAAATTATGTAATAAAATTGCAATTATAAAAAATGGAAAGTTAATTGCGAGCGGAAATACAGAAGAAGTCAAAGGCAATAAATCTTTGGAAACTTTTTTCATGGAGGTGCAGGATAATGAGCAAAATTTGGATACTAATTAGAGCACAATTGATAAATTTCTTTCCGATCAACGAAATGAAAGAGCCGGGAAATAAAAAACAAAGTTCAATTGTTATTGCAAGTTTTGGAATAATAACTCTTGCTATATTTTTCTTTGTTTATAATATCATAACAGCCAAAACATTGGTACAACTGGGACAGCAGGAGTTGATACCGGCATATATGGTATCGGTATCAAGCTTTGCAATATTATTTTTGACAATATTTTATTCGAATGGGATTTTTTTTGGCAGTCGTGATATGGAAAATCTTTTGTCATTGCCTGTAAAAAGTTCGGATATTATAAGCAGCAAGTTTATGTTTATGTATTTATTGAATTTTTTAATAGGATTGATATTTATGCTTCCGGGGGGAATTGTTTGGGTGTTAAACGGAAGTTTAAATGCATTACAGATTATATTGTATTTTACTTCCATAATTTTTGTTCCGTTGATACCTATGTGTATAGCAGCATGTATGGGAATCATTATTGTTGTTGCTTCATCTTTCTTTAAGAGAAAAAATGTTATTGCTTTAATTTTTTCATTTGCAATGATAGGGATAATTGGATATATTGCAGTGTCAGCTATGAAATCAGGTAATGAAAATAGTATTGGGATTATGCTTTCTAAGCAAATTACCGGATTGTACCCGTTATCTAAGCTATTTATGGAATACTATAATTTTCCAATGTACATTGGAGTAGGATTATTTATTGTTCTTTCAATAGTATTTTTTTATATATTTGCCAAAGTGGTTTCATTGAAGTATGGGTTGCTTAATACTCTTGCTAAAACAACAACAAGATATTCTGACAACAAAAATTCGAATAATAGAAAATCAGTATTTTTTGCCCTATATAAAAAAGAAATGGGACGATTTCTAAATTCATATATGGCAGTATTGAATGCAGGTCTTGGTGTAATACTTTTATGTGTTTTCAGCATATTTCTTCTTTTTAATTCTTTACAACAAATAGGGGAATATTCGGGAATCGAAAATGTTAATGAATATCTTTCAAATTTTGCTCCGATGTGTATTGCTTCAATGTTTTTACTTAGTTGTCCGGCAGCATTTTCCATATCTTTAGAAGGTAAAAATGTTTGGATTTTGCAAAGTTCTCCTATTAGGGTAAAAACGATTTTAAATTCTAAGATTGCAGTAAATCTTACGCTTCATTTAATTGGATATATTGTTTCTGTGTTTATATTTTTGCTAAAGCTTGATATGGACATTATTCAAACCATCAGCTTAATAATTGTTCCTATTTGTTATTCCGTTTTTATAACAGTGATTGGAATTTCTTTGAATAAAAAATTTCCCAACTTTGAATGGGAAAGTGAGATGATGATAGTAAAACAGAGTATGCCTGTTATTGTGTCTGCAATTATTGGAATGGCTGCGTTAGTTATACCAATTCTTCTCCATTGGTTTTTGCATTTTCCTATATTATTAACATTGTTAGGAGTAGCATTTATTTTGCTTATTATTGCAGGTGGTGTTTATATAAAAACTTGTAAATTAAATTTTTAGTTTAAGGAGGCGATGTTCTATGAAAAAAAGATTTTTAAAAGATGTATTGGTGTTGATAGGGATAATGTTTGTAATATTTATTGTTTGCATATTTCTCCCAGAGAAAATTCCTGTTCATTTCAATGCAAAAGGAATCCCCGATATGTTTGCTAATAAATATTATCTTCTATTTGCTGCGGTTATTCCATATTCTGCATATTGGAAATTCGTACGAGGAAGAAAAAATAAAAATAAATGAATGTATATCTATATTTGCAAATTGCTTCAGTGAAAAGGCAACGCTTTTCTGTACAAATTTTATAAAGTGTTTTTTCGTTAAGCGATCACTCGCTTAGCCATGGGTGTTTGGTAATTGAGACTACCGTGGATGCGATGATGATTCCACCAGTGGACATAGTCCTTGGTTTTAAAGGTTAGTTCTTTAAGTGACTGAAAGGTTTCTTGATGAATAAACTCCAGTTTGAAGGAACGGTAGGTACTCTCAGCTACCCCATTGTCATAAGGACAGCCTGTGTGACTTAACGAACGAGTGATCCCAAAGGTTCCTAACACCTCATCAATTAGCTGATTATCAAACTCCTTACCACGGTCAGAATGAAAAAGATGGACCTTGGTTAAAGCATAAGGGATACTCTGAATGGCTTGTTTGACAAGTTCTGCAGTCTTCTGCCAACCGACTGATAAACCAATAATTTCACGATTAAAGAGGTCAATAATCAAGCAAACATAAGCCCAACGCTGACCAACACGGACATAGGTCAAATCTGTCACAATCGCTTCCAGCGGTTTTTCTTGGTGGAACTGTCTGGCTAAGCGATTTGGAATAGGAGCTTCGTTTTTCCCTTTAGAGTGTAGCTTGAAGCTAGCCTGCTGGTAAACCGATACGAGATTTAAAAGCTTCATTATGCGACGAATACGACGACGAGATAGGGTAATTCCGTCTGTAGCCAGACATTGCTTGATCTTTCGAGCCCCGTATCGTGATTTGCTTTCAAGAAAAATCTGTTTCACCTTTTCTTCAAGATCAGCTTCAGATACTGGTTCTGAGGTTTTATAGTAGTAGCTAGAGCGCGGGAGATTCAACCAACGACACATGGCTGAAATGCTGTATTTATCCTTGTTAGCAGTGATTATTTCTCTTTTTGTGCCATAATCACTGCTGCTTGCTTTAGGATGTCTAGCTGCATTTCAAGTTCTCTATTTCGCTTTCTAAGGGCTATCAGCTCCCGCTGTTCATCTGTAAGATTATCAACCGATTTGAAGGAGCCCGTTGTTTTAGCTTGTCTCACCCACTTATCAAAGGTAGAGGGAGTTAAATCATATTCTTTGATCAGCGCACTTCGTTTCATCCCTGCATTATGAAGGTCAACGATTTGTTGTTTAAGGTCATCTGTAAAATGACGGCGTACTTTTCTAGACATAGAGTTCTCCTATTTTCTTTAGTGTAGAACACTTTATAAGACTGTCTAGTTTAGTGTAACCGATTCATAGTATCTCCTTGTTTTCAAGCTTTACAGTTTCCTCTCTAGTGTTTAAAACGTGATCGAATGAAGAGATAAAGTTTGGAGATAGGGCCTGTAGAGTAGAATGAACACATGAAAAAAGGGAGAATCGAACTCATCTGATCGGATTATCCATTCTTGTCCGATTTCTTCTGTTGTTATACTTATATTATATTGATGTGATCAAGGAAAAAGTCATGCAAAACTCTTCAACTAAATTTCAGCCGAAGCTCATCAGATGATTTTTGGCGTTTTTTTAATTTTTTTTAAAAAAATCAACTTAAATGCTTGAATTTATCTGATGAATTTGATATTATTAAACCATAAGAAAACGTTTTCCAAAAAAATCATCTACAAAATATCTTTTTAAGGAAGAATCCTCATCAGATGACTTTTGATATTTAAGGTATTTATTGACATTGGTAAAGGAGTAGTGTTTTTATGACAACAAATGGTATCCATCGGGCAAAACCATGGCAGATTGGACTTTTTGCTCTAAATAATACCTCAACAAATATTTGGCTCTTCTTCATGAATTTTATAGCCTATTATATGACGGGTTATGTCGGGGTCGGAGTGGTTTTAGCCTCTAGTATTATCATGGGAATGCGCATTTGGGATGCGGTAACAGATCCTATCGTGGGCTACTTAGTAGATAAGACGGATGGGAGATTTGGGAAAAATAGACCATTTATGGTCATTGGAAATGGCATACTAATCTTAACAACATTTTTGCTTGTTTTTACAACGCATCACTTACCTGAGGGAGTACGTTTTCCGTATTTTATTGTTATCTATGCGCTCTATATTGTAGGCTACACACTTCAAACTGTTGTAACTAAATCAGCACAGAGTTGTTTGACCAACGATCCTCAACAGAGGCCTACATTTGGAATTTACGATGGTATCTATAATGCTATTTTATTTGCATTGTTCCCTGTTGTTATTTCAAACTTCTTAGTTCCAAAGCACGGCGATTTCACAGCAGCCTTGTTCCATGAGCTATGGTATTATATTGCACCAATTACAATACTGTTTACTTGGTTAGCTGTTTTTGCGGTTGCAGGGAAAGATCGACATGAATACTTTGGTACTGGTCAAACAGTGAAGGTAGGTTTTAGGGATTATTGGGAAGTCCTTAAAAATAACCGTGGGATTCAAATGTTGGTTTTTGCGGCATCGACTGATAAGATTGGACAAATGGTGAAATCTAATGCAACTGTGCTAATTATCATCTATGCTATTGTCGCAGGTAATTATGGACTTCAGGGTGCTGTGGCAGGCTATACAACTATTCCAACAATTTTAATTATGGTAATGGGTGTGCGTTTTATCGCTACCAGAATGGGTCAAAAGCAAGCCCTCTTATGGGGATCATGGGGAGGAGTTTTAACTAATGCAGCTCTCTTTGCTCTCTTCTATATTGCTGATCCAACTACTATGAGTTTCCCAGGATTAGAAACCTTTAATGGATGGTCCTTCTTTACACTGGCATTTATCGTTTTGTGGATTTTGGAAAGCGGCTTCCGCAGTTTAGCTGGTACGATGGTCATACCAATGACAGCAGATTGTGCGGATTATGAAGTTTATCGTTCAGGAAGGTATGTCCCTGGTCTTATGGGGACATTATTCTCATCAGTAGATAAAGTCATCTCTTCCTTTGCTACAACTATTGTGGGACTACTATGTGCATCAATCGGTTTTACAGAACAGTTACCAACAGTTGATACACCTTATAGCCCAGAGTTAAAATTTATTGGACTATTCCTTATTTTTGGACTAATGATTATCGGAAATTTGTGCAATTTAATTGCTATGAAATTTTACCCACTTACCAAAGAAAAAATGGCTGAAATACAGGGTGAAATTGCTCGTATTAAAGCAGAACATGTGACTCGTTTAGAAGAGGAAAGAAATGAAATCTAAACTGAGTCAGACATTATAAATATCAAGGAGACCCTATGCTAAATCAATTAAAAGACAATTACGCTTTTGCCGTTATCCGTGGGAAGAGTGCAGAGGATGCGCTCGAAATCTCACGTCATGCTATCGCGGGCGGGATTAAGAACATCGAAGTGACCTTCAGCACACCCAATGCGGCTGATGTGATCGCTCAACTGGTTGATGAATACTCGTCTGATGATTCTGTGGTGATCGGAGCGGGAACAGTGATGACGACGGACTTGGCGCGTGAAGCCATCGCTGCGGGCGCCCAGTTTCTGGTCAGTCCTCATTTCTCAGCCGATATTCAGACTATAGCTCAAGAAGCCTGCAATCTCTACTTCCCGGGCTGTGCCACGGTCACTGAGATCGTGACTGCCATGGAAGCTGGTTGTCCTATTATCAAACTCTTCCCAGGGGGGAGCTTAGGCCCTAGCTTTATCAAGGACATCCACGGTCCCATCCCAGATGTTGATCTCATGCCATCTGGTGGTGTTTCTATTGACAATGTGGCAACTTGGAAGGCAGCTGGTGCCTGTGCGGTTGGGGTTGGTTCAGCCCTTAGTGCCAAGGTGGCGACTGAAGGCTATACCAGTGTGACCGGCTTTGCCAAAGCCTTTATGGCAGCCTTGGAGGGATAAGATGACGTTTAATGATGACAATTTTATGCTTAAAAACGATGCGGCCAAAGTGCTTTATAGCTATGTCAAAGACTTGCCCATCTATGATTTTCACTGCCACTTAGACCCACAAGCCATCTATGAGGACAAGTCCTATACCAATATTGTGGACCTCTGGTTAGACGGGGACCATTACAAATGGCGCTTGATGCGGGCGAACGGTGTGCCAGAAGCCTTGATTACAGGAGAGGCTGATAAGAAGGAAAAGTTCCGAGTTTGGATTGAAACGGTGAGCCGTGCCTTTGGCAATCCCCTCTACCATTGGAGCCACTTGGAACTCAAAGCTATCTTTGGGATCGATGAGGTGATTAAGGCAGAGAATTGGGAAAGCCTCTATGAGCGGTTAAATGCTACCCTAGCGACTGGTACCATCTCTCCCCGTTCCCTCCTGGAGCTGTCGGATGTCCGTTTTGTCGGCACGACAGACCATCCACTAGACGCCTTAGACTGGCATGAGAAGATCACTGCTGATCCCACCATCGATGTGGTGGTGGCACCGACCTTTAGGCCGGATGAAGCCTTTGTTAGCCATGTTAACTTTAACGGCTTTACCAAGCGCTTGTCTGAGGTGACTGGGAAAACGATTCAAAATTTCTCAGATTTTGTGGCTGCCATGGAGGACCGGATCCAGTACTTTGTCGCTCATGGCTGCCAAGCCTCGGATATCAGCTTTGGGGCTGTCCAGTACCAGGATGTGACCGAAGCAGAATTGGACCAAATCCTAGACAAGGCCTTAGCAGGCGATAGCGTCTCTGACTACGAGGCGTCTGCTTGGCAGTCCGGAATCTTCCTAGCCCTCTGCCGTCTGTACCAGAAATACAACCTCGTGACCCAAGTGCACTTTGGCGCTGTTCGTAATAGCCACAGTCGTCTTTACAGCCAATTAGGAGCGGATAGTGGGTTTGATTCCATGGGGGATCAGGTGGCTTTAGCTGATCACCTGAACCGTTTCCTTGATGCCCTCGCTAAGGACGACCAATTGCCTAAGATGGTCTGGTACCCTCTAAACCCTGTCTATAATGCCGTAGTGGCTAATACCCTAGCCAACTTCCAAGCTAACCAAGCTGGCATTAAGAGCCAATTGCAGTTTGGTGCTGGCTGGTGGTTTAACGACACCAAACTCGGTATGATTGACCAGATGAACCACTATGCCGACCAAGGGCTCTTGGCTAACTTTATCGGCATGTTGACCGATTCCAGAAGCTTTATGTCCTTCCAGCGTCACGATTACTTCCGTCGCATCCTCGCTAGCCATATCGGCCAATGGGTGGCAGACGAAGAGGTGCCCGATGAGGAGAGCCTCTTGAGACCGCTGGTCGAAGGCATTGCCTATGCCAATGCCGAAGCCTTCTTTAAACCATAATCTTATCTATTGAAACTTAAAAAAGGAGTTACCTATGAAAATGTCTTTTCGTTGGTACGGAAAAAATGACCCCGTTACCTTAGAAGAAATCAAAGTCATCCCTGGTATGCAGGGGATTGTGACTGCTGTTTATGATGTGCCAGTCGGGCAAGCTTGGCCACTGGAGAAGCTCTTAGCCCTCAAAGAAGAAGTGGAGGCAGCAGGCTTAGAAATCACGGTTATCGAATCGATCCCTGTCCATGAGGACATCAAACAGGGCAAGCCGAATCGGGATGAGTTAATTGAAAACTACAAGACTTCTATTCAGAACGTCGGAAAAGCAGGGATTCCTGTGGTCTGTTATAACTTTATGCCCGTCTTTGACTGGACCCGATCAGACCTCAACCATCCCCTACCAGACGGGACAACCTCTCTAGCCTTCCTCAAAGAGGATTTGGCTGGGGTAGACCCAGTGGCTGATGACCTTAACCTTCCTGGCTGGGATTCGTCCTACTCGAAAGAAGAGATGAAGGCCATCATTGAGAACTACCGGGAAAACATTTCAGAAGAAGACCTCTGGGAGAACCTGGCTTACTTCATTAAGGCCATTCTGCCAACAGCAGAGGCTGCTGGTGTGAAGATGGCTATTCACCCAGATGACCCGCCTTATGGCATCTTTGGCCTTCCGCGGATCATCACCGGGCTCAAGGCGGTGGAGCGCTTCTTGGACCTTTATGATTCTGAGTACAATGGCATCACCATGTGTGTGGGGTCTTACGCCTCAGACCCGGCCAATGATGTCTTGGCCATCCATGAGTACGCCTTGAAACGCAACCGTATTAACTTTATGCATACCCGCAATGTGACCGCTGGGGATTGGGGCTTCCAAGAAACGGCGCACTTGTCGCAAGCAGGAGATATTGACATGAACGCTGTGGTCAAACTCCTCGTCGATTACGATTGGCAAGGGGCGCTTCGTCCAGACCATGGCCGTCGCATCTGGGGTGACCAGACCAAGACACCGGGCTATGGGCTTTATGACCGTGCTTTAGGAGCGACCTATTTCAATGGGCTCTACGAAGCCAACATGCGCGCAGCAGGAAAGACCCCTGACTTTGGGATTACCGCTAAAACAGTTAAGGCATAAGAGAAGGAGAAGACGAATGACAAAAACCATTTCATTTACAGGCAAGACCGTTGTGGTCACAGGTGCTGGGGGAGTCCTTTGTGGTTTCCTAGCTAAGGAATACGCCAAGGCAGGTGCTCAAGTAGCCTTGCTTGACCTCAATCAAGAGGCGGCTCAAGTCTTTGCGGATGAGATTGTCGCAGCTGGTGGAAAGGCTAAGGCTTATAAGGCCAATGTGCTTGACAAGGCAAATCTAGAAGCGGTTCGTGAGGCTGTCTTAGCGGACTTTGGACCAGCGGATATCTTGGTTAACGGTGCGGGCGGAAATAGCCCTAAGGCAACGACAGACAATGAGTTTCATGAGCTGGACTTACCAGAAGGAACCAAGACTTTCTTTGACTTAGACCAGGCAGGGATTGAGTTTGTCTTTAACCTCAACTACCTAGGAACCCTATTACCGACCCAAGTCTTTGCGCAGGATATGGCAGGGCGTGAGGGGGCTAATATCCTTAACATTTCTTCGATGAATGCCTACACGCCACTGACTAAGATTCCAGCATACTCTGGGGCTAAGGCTGCCATCTCAAACTTCACCCAGTGGTTGGCCGTGCACTTCTCCAAGGTTGGGATTCGTTGCAATGCCATTGCGCCAGGGTTCTTGGTAACTAATCAGAACCGAGGGCTACTCTTTGATGAGAAGGGCGAGCCAACGGCCCGGGCCAACAAGATCTTGACCAATACACCGATGAGTCGCTTTGGCGAAGCAGAGGAGTTGGTGGGCGGCATCTTCTTCCTGACGGATGAGAACTTAGCTAGCTTTGTGAATGGTGTTGTTCTTCCGATTGACGGTGGCTTCTCCGCTTATTCTGGGGTGTAAAGACATCATTTCTTTAATATTAAAAGCTTAGTAACCATAAAGTCACTAAGCTTTTCGTTAAATGGAGGTAAAAATGACTAAGACAATAGCAATTGATTTTGATAATCTCATTAAACTGCGTGACCTCAATCCAAAGTTAGTTTCCTATAACGTTGAGTTTGCTGAAGTAACTGGGGGCACTTTTTGGAAAGCATATTCTCCAGAACAAATTGAAGGGACTGAGGAGTTTTACGTAGAGCCGACTGACGAAGGTATTGCAGCTATGTATAAAGATTTAATGCAACACTATGATCCAATCGATCTCTATGATGAAAAACTTCGCTATCTTGCCAAAGAATTGGGCTCTGCATGGATTCGAGTTTCTGGAACATGGTCAACCAAAACCTATTATGATTTTGATGGTACTACGAATGGCGTTGTGCCAGATGGCTATCTAAATGTTTTAACAAAGGATCAGTGGATTGGTGTTTTAGATTTTGTTAAAGCAGTAGATGGACAGTTAAAAATTTCGATGGCAAATTGTCCAGGACTCCATAGTGCAGAGGAACCTTGGCATCCAGCTGAGGCGGAGAAAATCTTCGCGTTGAGCGAATCTTATGGAGTACCAATTGAAGCTGTCGAATTCACAAATGAACCGAATATGCTAGAAGATACAGGGTTCCCTCCAGGTTATACGGCGGAACACTATCGGAGAGATCAAGATTTATTCTTTGCTTGGCTAGATAAACATTATCCAAACTGCCTCAAGGTAGGGCCATCTGCTACAGGAGGAGACAATATTGTCTTTGGTGATCCTAAAAAACAAGGAACAGGTGGTGTGGAACAGGTTGCACGCAACGTAGTGGATTGTTCTGATTTGTTAGATGGTACAAAAGTACCTTTGGATGTATTCTCTTATCATTATTATAATGGGCTATCTGAACGCTTAGCCTCTGTTATTCCAGGGGGTCATTGGTCTGCAGATGAAGCTTTGACAGAAGACTACTTGGCAGTGGCTGGTAATTTTTGTAAGACCTACTTACCGTTACGTGACCGCTATGTACCAGGGGCTGAAATGTGGGTAACTGAAGCTGGGGATGCTGGTGGTGGTGGAAATACTTGGGCTTCAACGTATCTAGATGTTCCTCGGACATTAAATGAATTGGGTGTTTTCTCAAGTTTAACAAATGGTGTTATTTTCCATAACACTCTAGCTTCTTCAGATTATGGCTACTTAGCTCGAGAAGTTTTCAATCCTCGTCCTAATTATTTTGCAGTGTTACTCTGGAACAAATTGATGGGTTCAGAAGTCTATGATAGTGATATTGAAATTAGTGAAGGCGCTCATGTCTTTGTACATTCTCGTAAAGATGGTAAATCTGGGAAGGTTGTCTTAGTCATCAACAATTCTGAAACGACTGAAACAGTTCTAAAATTAGACCATCCTGCTGAAGTTTATCGTCTATCAGGGAAAGATAATAATAAGCGCGCTAAAGTGATGACCTTAAACGGTAATGATCTTGTTTTGACTGATCAAGGACAAGTGCCTGAATTAACTGGAGAAACAGTCTTAGCTTCTTCATTATTAATAGGACCAACAGAATGTGTATTTGTGGTCATAGACCAATAAACTGATTATCGAAAAGTTTTTCAAATTACTATTTCATCATATGAATTAAAAGAAAAGAATGATCCTTGAAGTCATTCTTTTCTTAATTTAAATGATATTTAAGTTAAAACTTGACAGCGTTTTCTTTTTCTGATACAATAAATACATCAGATGAATTTAGAGAGGTTTTACGCTATGACAAAAAGAAAACAAGAATTTGTTTTTTGTGTGGATTCAGATGGATGCGCCATGGATACTATGACTTACAAGCATCACCTTTTTTTTGGACCGCTGGCTGCTGATGTTTTTGAAATAGAGGACAGGGAGTTGTTTTTAGAAGAGTGGAATCGTGTTAATCTCTATTCTAGGACTCGAGGGATTAATCGATTTGTAGGATTACTGACTGGTCTAGATTTTGCCAATGTTTCAGACGTGGAAGCCTTTCGCAAATGGGTAGAAACAACGGATTCACTGTCCAATAATTCGTTAGAAAAGCAATTGAAGCAAACCCCTTCAGTAGACCTCAAAAAAGCTTTAGAGTGGTCAAATGAAGTTAATCGAAATATTAAAGATTACGAGGGAGCTGTTTTAGCATTTTCTGGAGCAAGAGAAGGTCTTGCTTATTTAAAAAAACTCGGAAAAGTTTTTGTTGTCAGTTCTGCAAACAAAGAAGCTGTTGAAGAGGAGTGGAAAGAACAAGGTTTAATGGACTCTGTTGATGATCTTTATTGTCAAGATAGAGGCAAGAAAGAAGATGTTATTGCCCAGTTAATCAGTGAAGGTTATGATCCAAATCGTATACTTATGATTGGTGATTCCCCAGGGGATTTAGTTGCAGCAGAGCAGAATCAAGTGAGTTTTTACCCAATTTTAGTTGGAGATGAAGCTAACTCTTGGAAAGTTTTGAAAGAAACCTTTGCAGCTCAATTTGTTAATCAAGAGTTATCAGATGATAGACTAGAAGACCTTAAACAGTTATTCTGGAAAAATTTAGATGCTTAAAAGGAGGATTGTGCTATGACACATTTAGTAGATTTAACCAAAAAACCATATAACTTAGATCAACAAGCTATTTCATGGATAGAAGAGACAATTGCAAACATGACGCTTGAAGAAAAAATTGGCCAGCTTTTTGTGAATATGGGAGCTAGCCGAAGCGAAGAATATTTGACAGAAGTCTTAAATACCTATCACATCGCAGCTGTAAGGTACAATAAAGGGACGGCCTCTGAGGTTTGGGATCAAAACTATATTTTGCAAACCAAGTCAAAAATTCCACTTTTGATTGCAGCTAATACTGAGGCTGGTGGTGATGGTGCTGTGACAGACGGTACAAAAATTGGGGATGAAATTAAGGTAGCTGCAACCAATGATCCTAAATATGCCTATGAAATGGGTCGTATTGCTGGTATTGAAGCTTCAGCGGTAGGTTGTAATGCCTCTTTTGCACCAATTATGGACTTGTCACGAAACTGGCGTAATCCGATTATTGCAAACCGTACTTGGGGAGCAGATGTTGATCAAACGATTCAGTTATCTAAAGAATATATGAAGGGGATCATGGAGCAGGGGATATTACCATTTGCTAAACACTTCCCTGGAGATGGTATCGATGAGCGCGATCATCACCTTTCCTACGCCTCGAATCCTATGACTAAGTCTGAATGGATGGATACTTTTGGACGGATTTATGGTGAGATGTCTGATGCTGGATTACCCGGTATTATGGCTGGCCACATCCATTTACCAAATGTTGAAAAAGAAATGCATCCTGATCGTGACCTAGATGATATGCTACCGGCTTCGCTTAATAAAACGCTGTTAGATGAATTATTGCGGGGAGAACTGGGGTATAATGGTGCAATTGTTACTGATGCATCACATATGATTGGTATGACAGCATCTATGCCACGTCGTGAACTTTTACCAACTGCAATTGAGGCTGGTTGTGATTTATTCTTATTCTTTAATGATCCAGATGAAGATATCCAATGGATGCGTGAAGGCTATGAGAATGGCCTCCTTACGGATGAACGGTTACATGATGCGCTTCGTCGTACTCTAGGACTTAAAGCCAAACTCGGTCTTCATACTTTTGAAGGTCGTCGTGACGAAATCATGTTGCCTAAAGAAGAAGCTCTATCACGTATCCAAACAGAGGAAGCTCAAAAAATCTCTGCAGAAGTTGCTGATAAAGCAATCACACTGGTGAAAGCCAAGCAAAAAGGGATTTTCCCGATTACGCCAAATCGTTACAAACGTATCTTAATTGTTAATGTCGAAGGATACAAGGGTGGTTTTGGAGCCTTAATTAATGCAGGTAAAAAGCGTGCTTCCGATACTGTAAAGGCACTTCTTGAAGAGCGCGGGCATGAGGTCACCGTTTGGGAGAATACGGAAGAACGCATCATGAAATTACCTGAAAATGAACGTGGAGCAGCAATTGCTAATGTCTATGCACAGAAGCAACCCATTTCAAATTTGACAGATCACTATGATTTAATTATTAATTTAGTGGATGTCAACTCAGGTGGAACAACTCAGCGTATTATATGGCCAGCAGCTAAGGGAACTCCGGATCAACCTTTCTATGTTCATGAAGTTCCTACTATCGTTGTCTCTGTTCAACATGCATTTGCATTAGCTGATATGCCACAGGTTGGTACTTACATTAATGCCTACGATGGTTTGCCAAACACGATGGAAGCTCTCGTTAAGAAATTAGCAGGTGAATCAGAGTTTACAGGAGTATCACCTGTAGATGCTTTCTGTGGATTGATTGATACGCATATTTGGAGGGATTCGCCTTTAAATAGTTTGGAGTAATCCGGAAAATATAATTCTCTACAAAAAATAACTAAAATAAATTATTAAGAGATTACAGACTGGATATTTCAGAAAAAAATAAAGTTCATTCTTCTAATTCTATTCTAGTAGTCTTTTGCGAGAAAGTTATCGCAACCATAAGACTGTTGGACGTGTCCCGCCTCTTTTTTAGCTTCTGGATATGAACTTACTCTTGTTTTTAAGTACTGTAAATAAAAGAAGCATGAAAATTGTTCTCATAAGATGAAACTTATGCTAAAATAGGCTTGAAAACAGTTACAAAACCAAGGAGGTTGGTCTATGTCAGAGTTGGCAACATTACAAAATGGTTCAGATATCCGAGGGATTGCCCTAGCAACTGAGGAACTAAAAGTGACCTTGAGTACAGAAGCAGTCAAGCAGATCACTTCAGGATTGATTCGCTGGCTCCGAAAAGACAAGGAGGCAGTTTATCAAGCTAGCAAACTCCGTATTGGAGTGGGAAGAGACAGTCGTTTGAGCGGTGAAGCCTTGGCGACAGCTTTAATGACAGAAGCGACCCGTCAAGGGGTAGATGTCATTGATTTTGGCATGGCAACGACACCGGCCATGTTTATGGCCACACAATACCAAGACTTTGCCTGTGACGCTGGTATTATGATAACAGCTAGTCATTTGCCCTACTATTTCAATGGTATCAAAATTTTTAGTCAAAAAGGTGGGGCTGAGCATGAGGATATTGGCTTTATATTAGAACACACAGAGCCAAGCAGTAATGGCCATCAAGGGGAATGCCATCGTGCTGACCTAATTACTCCCTATGCAGCGGATTTGGTCGCTAAGATTCGCAAAGGAAGCGGTCTTTCAACAGACAAGCCCCTTGCCGGCATGAAGATTATTGTCGATGCTGGAAATGGTGCTGGAGGGTTCTTTGCGACTCAGGTTTTGGATGTGTTAGGCGCTGATACGAGCGGTTCTCAATTTCTTGACCCAGACGGCAGTTTTCCAAATCACATTCCCAATCCGGATAACAAGGAAGCCATGACTAGCATCCAAGAAGCAGTGCTAAAGCATCAAGCCGATTTGGGCATTATCTTTGATACCGATGTCGACCGAGCGGCAGTTGTCACTAAAAGTGGTGAGATTCTAAACCGGAATAATTTGATTGCCATTCTCAGTCATATCACCTTGGCAGAACATCCTGGCACCAGTATTGTGACCAATTCGCCAACCTCAGACCACTTAAAAGACTTCATCGAACAGTTGGGCGGTAAGCAGATTCGCTACATTTCGGGTTATCGCAATGTTATTAACCGAGCGATTGCTGCCAATGAAGCAGGTGTAGATTGTCAACTGGCTATTGAAACCAGTGGGCATGCGGCCTTTAAGGAAAATTATTTCCTTGATGATGGTACCTATGTGGCGGCTAAAATCTTGATGCTCTTGCCAACATTAGCTGAAAAAAATCAAACCTTGGATGATTTAATCGTAGATTTGAAGCAACCAATTGAAACCCAAGAAGTTCGGTTTAAATTAGAAGCAGAAGATTTCAAAGCTCTCGGCCAGCAAGTGATTAAGGACTTAGCCGAATATACTGTCGCTGGCTGGACCATTAACCCAGAAAACGAAGAGGGGATTCGAATCACCTTATCAGAGCCTTTTGGACAAGGCTGGTTCTTGCTTCGGCTCAGTCTTCACGAACCGCTTTTAGTCCTGCAAATCGAGAACGACCAAGCAGGCTATATGTCAACGGTGTTCAAGGAAATGAATCGTTTCTTAAATGCTTACCCAGAGGTCAATCAGAGCCAATTATTAGAGCTCATTTAAAGATATTGTGTTTGAGAAGATTATTTTAAAAAGTAAAACAGCGAACGCCTCAGCAGTCTGCTATTCAGACGACTATGGCGTTCGCTATATCTATTTTTATGGAGTTATGAGATGAGCTCATTAATATCATGGTAGTAAAGGTTTAATCCTTCTGCAACCGGTAGGCTTGTCAAATGACCTTGGTAGGTTGTCACGCCTTGGAGCAGACCATTATCTTCTTTAATGGCTTGGTCAAACCCTTTATTGGCTAGGTCAAGGATATAAGGGAGGGTGACATTGGTTAAGGCAATAGTTGATGTGCGTGGAGCCGCGCCTGGAATATTAGCTACAGCATAGTGCAATACACCGTGCTTCACATAAACAGGTTCGTCATGGGTGGTCGTTTGGTCGGCCGTTTCGATAACACCGCCTTGGTCGACAGCTACGTCTACAATAACAGATCCTGGACGCATGGTTTTAACCATATCTTCTGTAACCAACTTAGGTGCCTTGGCCCCTGGAATTAGGACTGCTCCGATAACGAGGTCAGATGCTTTAACGACCTCAGCAATGTTGAGCGGGTTAGACATGAGGGTTTGGATTTGGCTGCCAAAGACTTCTTCCAGTTCGGACAAGCGCTTGGCAGAAATGTCCAAGATGGTAACTTGAGCACCTAAACCAAGGGCGATACGGGCAGCATGCGTTCCCACGACACCACCACCGATAATGGCAACCTTGCCTTTTGGAACACCAGGGACACCGCCAAGGAGAACACCTGAACCACCTTCTTGTTTTGTTAAAAATTGGGAACCGATTTGAACCGCCATACGGCCAGCCACTTCACTCATCGGTGTTAAAAGAGGTAACTGTTCTTGGGCGTTTGTAACGGTTTCATAAGCAATACTGTTGGTTTTACTTGTTAGCATAGCTTGAGCTAAATCAGGAGCGGCTGCCATGTGGAGATAGGTAAAGAGAGTCAGGTCCTCACGCAAGTAAGGATACTCAGACTGAAGAGGTTCTTTAACCTTGACAACTAATTCTGCTGACCACGCTTGCTCAGCGCTGGCAGCGATTTGAGCCCCTTGAGCGGTATAGTCTGCATCTTCAAAACCAGATCCGAGACCTGCTTGCGTTTCTACAAAGACTTGATGGCCAGCTTGAACCAGTGCATAAACACCTGCTGGCGTTAGGGCCACACGGTTTTCATTGTTTTTAATTTCTTTAGGAATACCGATTAACATATGATTCCCCTTTCTTTCTAGTATGTCTATTTTAAAGAAAAAAAACTGAGATTTCAAGCAAGGACCTAAAAAATGAAAAATCAAGACAATCTATTGACACCCTATAGGGCCTATGATATACTGTAACAGTACGCTGATTTAGCTCAGTCGGTAGAGCGCATCCATGGTAAGGATGAGGTCGCCGGTTCGATCCCGGCAATTAGCAGTTTTGACGCCTTGAGCTTGCTCAGGGCGTTTTCGTTACCTCACGCCCGTTTTTGCTAAGGTCAAATGAAAAAAAGAGTTTAGCAAAAGGGTATCCACAGAAAGGATAAATGATGAAAAAAATTTGTTTTGTGTGTCTCGGCAATATCTGTAGAAGCCCCATGGCTGAGTTCGTGATGAAATCATTAACAGACCAATTGGAAATTGAAAGTCGAGCGACCTCTGGCTGGGAATACGGCCACCCTATTCACCAAGGGACACAAAAAATCTTTAAGCAATACGGCATTGCTTTTGATAGTCAAAAAAGTTCAACTCAGATCAGTCAAGCTGATTTTGAGCATTTTGACCTCATTATCGGCATGGATGCTTCAAATGTTCAAAACCTAAAGAGCCTATCATCAGTTTCCTCCCATGATAAAATTGTCCAATTTGCTGAAGAGTCTGTGCCAGACCCTTATTATACCGGTGATTTTGAGGATACTTATCGCCGTGTTTTAGCAGGATGCCAAGAATGGGTAAAAAAATTGACATAAAATTGTCATTTTTCTCAAAAACGCTTAGAAATATAGTATAATAGGAGATAGTATAGGAGTTTTTGAGACTATGGAATTGATTCAGTATTATTATGAAAAACTAAAGCCACATTTGCATCGGCGAAATTTTGAGTTCGCTGCTGTGGGACTGATTGTCCTATGTGGCCTATTTGTCTTGCTGTTGAGCTTGCCAAGGATAGTAAAGACCAGCTATAACAATGATGCTATTGTCTATGAGGGTCAAGTGGTTCGCCAGAAAATGACTGGAAAAGGGAAGATGACCTTTGCTAATGGCGATGTTTACGAAGGAGAGTTTTCAAACGGAGCTTTTCAAGGTAAGGGGAAATTTACCGCTCAGTCTGGTTGGGTTTATGAAGGTGAATTTCTGAACGGTTTGGCACACGGAAAAGGTAAATTAACAGCTGAAAATGGTGTTGTTTATGAGGGAGAGTTTGAGAAAGGAGCCTACCAAGATGAGAATTAAATGGTTTTCGCTAATCCGAATCTTGGGAATGAGTTTGATCTTGCTCTACCATTTTAACTCTGGTTTTTTTAAGGGTGGTTTTCTAGGGGTAGATATTTTTCTAGTCTTTTCAGGCTTTCTCACAACCGCTCTCTTTTTAGATGAATATGGTCAGACAAAAAAGGTTGGACTAGTTAGTTTTTACAGACGAAGGCTCTACCGCATTCTACCCCCTCTTTTATTGATGATTGGGGTAGTGTTGCCCTTTACACTTTTAATACGCAGTGATTTCAGAGCAGGAATCGGCTCGCAAATTGCGGCTGCGATTGGTTTTGTTACTAACTATTTTGAAATCGCTCAAGGTGGCTCCTACGAGAACCAATTTGTTCCCCATCTTTTTGTCCATACCTGGACTTTAGCCATGGAAGTGCAACTGTATCTATTCTGGGGTGCTCTAACCTGGGGGATGAGCCGGTTGGCCAAGTCTAAGGAACAATTACGTGGCTTTCTTTTTGGCCTTGCCACCCTCCTTTTCTTAATCACCTTTGGACGATTGATCTGGAGCAGCTTTGGAGCCTATAATCTGTCAGCTATCTATTATGCGACAGGAAAGCATGGTTTCACCTTCTTCGCAGGAGCTATCTTAGCAACCTTTACGGGGATAGAGCAAACAACTATTTATTATAAACGGTTGAGTCAAGCCTTTGACTTGAAAAAATGGTATAGCGTGATAGCGGCAGCCTTGCTAGTTTTAACTATTTTGACCCTTGTGTTAAGTTTTGACAATCTTTGGACTTACTGGATTGGGTTTTTCCTAGCAACTCTAGCCACCTTAGCCTTAATCTTAGCATTTCGACTGTTGCATGATAAAACACCGACTCTTGAGGAGCCAGCTGTTCTTGGCTATTTATCAAACATCAGTTATGGCGTCTATCTCTTTCATTGGCCGTTTTTCATTATTTTTTCCGAGATGACCAATAAAGGATTGGCCATTGGCCTGACCTTGCTATTTTCAGTCATCTTTGCTAGTCTGTCTTTCTATATTTTAGAGCCTCTTTTATTGGGGAAACCCGTCAGTCTCATGGAGGTCGAGTTAGATTTGACCAGTGCTAAAAAGCCACTGGCTATTGTCGCCAGCCTCTTTGCCATCTTTACCCTAGGGCTCTCTCTCTTTGCCCCTCGCATTGGAGCTTTGGAAAAGGATCTGATGCTAAAGGGGTTGGAGCAAGCAGACTCCAAGATGGCCCAGACCCGCACTCTGGTGGATAACCAAGTGGCGTCCGACTATGGGGTTCGAGAAGGAACAGTGGTTATAGGGGATTCAGTTGCCTTAAGAGCTAGTGATGGTCTGTCCAATGCTATTAAGGATGCTACAGTTGAGGGCGAAGTCAGTCGAACATTGGAAGGGGCTTATGAATTCCTTCAAGATAGTATTGAAAATCGAACCCTGCCACAAAATATTGTCATTGCGGCAGGAACAAACCCTATTGACAACTATGAAGAAGTGCTCAACAATATTATTAAAACAGTCCCTCAAGGCCATCGCCTCATCTTGGTAACTCCTTACGACGGTCGTGTTGCTGGAAATCCCCAAGCCCTCCCTAATCTGACTAGAGATTATGAGTTGGAGTTGGCGCAAAAATATGATTGGGTCACTGTTGCCGACTGGTATAAGGTGGCGAGCAGTTCACCGCAAATTTGGCACTTTACGGATTATGTGCATTTTGGAAATGATGCAGATAGCATTAATGAAGGTCAAGAAATCTATGCTAAAACAGTTACCGATGCGCTTGCAAAAGCAAGTAAGCAAAATGTTCGCTTGACCATGAAAGAGCAGTAATCCATTTTTCATGATTCTCACTTAGGAATATGGGTAATCTATTATAGATTTTTCAAAGAGTATTAAAAAAGACCGTCACTGAACCTCACGGAACAATGGCGGTCTTACTATAGTTATAAAGGTTTTTTGTTAGGGATACCTGCTTTGCGCGGGTATTTTTTTGATGTTTCTTTTTTCTTAGTGACAATAGTAATGTTACGGGGATCACCGTTAGGCAACTGATAATCTGTACTTGAGGTCAATTGGCTAAAGAGTAGATTGAGAGCCTGCTTGGCGTCAGTATTTTCTTGGTCGGCAGAGCTAGCTTTGAGCGCAATCAGTTGGCCCTTGACCTTCAAAAAAGGGATGGTCAGCTCGCTTAGCACCTGCATCCGGGCAACCGCTCGAGCGGTTACTAAGTCAAATTGGGCGCGAAAGAGCGCATCATGGGCCAAGTCTTCAGCACGACCGTGGAAGAAACTGACATTAGTTAAACCTAGTTCTTCTGCTAGAGCATTGAGAAAGGTAATGCGTTTATTGAGGGAATCAATAATGGTCACACGAAGCTCTGGACAAAGAATTTTCATGGGAAGACTGGGAAAACCAGCTCCAGCACCGATGTCTAATAGTTGAACAGGTTCGTTCTTGATGAAACCTTGTAAAACAGGAGCCAGCGAATCGTAAAAGTGCTTGAGGTAGACCTCTTCCTTATCGGTAATGGCTGTTAGGTTCATTTTTTCATTCCAATTGACCAAGAGTTCAAAGTAAGTCTCAAACTGCTGTTTTTGTTGGTCTGTCAGGCTAAATCCTTGTTCTTCTAAAAGCTGGTAAAACATTTCAGTCGTCATAAGCTATCCTTTTCATGTAAACTATACCCATTTTATCATAAATTTAAGTATTTTTGATATAATAGAAGAAGTAAATGAATGGGATTGACCATTATGATTTCACAGCTTGGTTATCATCCTTTATTCCGTTACTGATCTTATTGATAAAAAAAGGAGAATGTCAGATAATGTTTATCATCTTTCTTATTATTGTCGTGGCCTTAGTGGCTTGGGGAATCGCTATGTATAACGGTCTTGTCCGCAGTCGTATGCATACAGAGGAAGCTTGGAGTCAAATCGACGTGCAATTGAAACGTCGTAATGATTTAATTCCTAACTTGATTGAAACGGTCAAGGGTTATGGAAAATATGAGCAAGAGACTTTAGAAAAAGTGATTCAATTGCGCAATAAGGTTGCTAGTGGGGCAACGCCTACTGAAAAGATGGCGGCAAGTGATGAATTGAGCCGTCAAGTAACAGGGCTTATGGCTGTTGCAGAAGCTTATCCTGATTTAAAAGCATCTGCCAACTATACTAAGCTCCAAGAAGAATTGACCAATACAGAAAATAAAATCGCTTATTCTCGTCAATTGTTCAACTCAACCACTGGTAACTACAATGCGAAATTACAAACGTTTCCAAGTAATATTTTTGCCAAATTCTTTGGCTTTCAACCAAGCATTTTCTTAGCAATTCCTGAAGAGGAAAAGGTGGTTCCAAAAGTTGATTTTGGCCCTAATGGATTAGGAGACTAATATGCTTTATGACCAAATTTCAACCAATAAACGTAGGACCATTGTCCTCTTACTCGCCTTTTTTAGCTTGCTCGCCTTGGTGGGTTATGGTGTAGGCTATCTGTGGTTGGAATCTGGTCCTGTTGGTACTGTTATGGCGCTCATTGTCGGAGCGGTTTATGCTCTGGCTATGATTTTTCAATCGACCAATGTGGTCATGTCCATGAATAATGCTAAGGAAGTGACCGCTGATCAAGCACCGGAACTGTACCATATTGTGGAGGATATGGCCCTGGTTGCCAATGTTCCCATGCCTCGTGTCTTTGTCATTGAGGAGGAGGCTTTAAATGCATTTGCGACAGGTTCCAAACCTGAAAATGCAGCAGTGGCAGCAACGACGGGACTATTGAGAGCGATGAATCGGGAAGAATTAGAAGCAGTCATGGGCCATGAAATCAGTCACATCCGAAATTATGACATTCGGATTTCAACCATAGCGGTGGCTCTTAGCTCAGCCATCACCATGTTGGCCTCGATGAGCCAACGAATGATGTGGTATGGTGGCGGTCGCAATAGACGCAATAACCGTGATAGTGGCGGCGATGGTTTTCAAGTCATCATTCTCGTTCTGTCCTTGCTTGCGGTTGTCTTAGCCCCCTTGGCCGCTACCTTAGTTCAATTAGCTATTTCACGGCAGCGGGAATACCTTGCAGATGCCTCTTCAGTAGAGTTAACCCGCAATCCCGAAGGAATGATCCGTGCTCTGCAAAAGTTAGATCAAAGCAAGCCCATGTCACGACCTGTAGATGATGCTAGTGCTGCTCTTTATATCAATGACCCGAAGAAAAAAGGTGGACTTCAAAAACTCTTTTACACTCATCCACCGATTGCGGATCGCATTGCACGTCTTCGCCAAATGTAAGAAGGAAGATAATGTTTCGATTATTAGATATCAAAAAAAATCCAGAGGGAATAAATTTCTCTGAAAAACTAGATCTCAAAGCTGATCTCCAAAGTCGCAATCCTGATATTCTGGATTTACAAGCCGTTGAGGTAACTGGCCAAGTCAAGTATGACAACAAGATGTACTTTTTGGATTATCTGTTGTCCTACCAAATGACCCTACCGTCAAGTCGCTCGATGGAACCAGTCTTGAGGACAGAGAGCTATCCTGTTTCAGAAATTTTTATGGAGGCAGCAGATTTAGAAAGTCTTGCCGGAGATGTTGAAGCGGATTTGATCTTGGTGGTTGAAGGAGACGAAATAGATCTGACTGAAAGTGTGGCTGATAATATTCTGCTTAGCATTCCTCTTAAAGTTTTAACCCCTTCTGAAGAAGCTGATAGCACCTATCCAGAAGGACAAGATTGGCAAGTGTTATCAGAAGAAGAGTATGCCATCAGCCAAGCTGAGAAAAAAGAAGCTAATTCACCATTTGCTGGTCTATCAGGCTTATTTGACCAAGAGTAGTAAAAGTTCAGAATATTTCAAAATCCTTGAAATAGGTCTTTTGAAAGTGTATAATAGAATAAATTTGGAATGAGGAGTATTATTTAATGACTAAAGCAAACTTTGGTGTAGTGGGGATGGCTGTTATGGGCCGTAACTTAGCCCTTAACGTGGAATCACGTGGCTACAAAGTCGCTATCTACAACCGTTCAAGTGACAAGACTGAGGATGTCGTAGCAAGTAATCCAGGTAAAAACCTTTTGCCAAGTTATGATGTGGAAAGCTTTGTCAACTCAATTGAAACTCCACGTCGTATTATGCTCATGGTTCAGGCTGGTAAAGGGACTGATGCCACCATTCAATCGCTTTTGCCATACCTTGACAAGGGTGATATCTTAATTGATGGTGGGAATACTTACTTTGAAGATACCATCCGTCGCTCAAAAGAATTGGCAGATTCAGGTATTAACTTTATCGGTACAGGGGTTTCTGGTGGTGAAAAAGGTGCTCTTGAAGGGCCATCCATCATGCCTGGTGGTCAAAAAGAAGCCTACGAACTCGTTGCAGACGTTTTGGAAGAAATTTCTGCTAAGGCTCCAGAAGACGGTGCACCATGTGTGACTTACATCGGTCCAGATGGTGCCGGTCACTACGTGAAAATGGTTCACAATGGTATCGAATACGGTGACATGCAGCTGATTGCTGAGTCTTATGACTTGATGAAAAACTTGCTCGGTTTATCGACAGCAGAAATGGCAGACGTTTTCACTGAGTGGAACCAAGGTGAACTGGACAGCTACCTGATCGAAATCACATCAGACATCTTGACACGTAAAGATGACGAAGGTCAAGATGGACCAATTGTGGATTACATTTTAGATGCTGCAGGTAACAAGGGGACAGGTAAGTGGACTAGCCAATCGTCACTTGACCTTGGTGTGCCATTGTCTCTCATTACAGAGTCTGTCTTTGCCCGTTACATCTCAACCTATAAGGATGAGCGTGTGGCAGCAAGCAAGGTCTTGTCAGCACCAGCTCCTTACCACTATGATGGGGATAAGGCAGAGTTGATCGAAAAAATCCGTCAAGCCCTTTATTTCTCAAAAATCATGTCTTATGCTCAAGGGTTTGCCCAATTGCGCGTAGCCTCTAAAGAATACAATTGGGATCTCCCATTTGGTGAAATTGCGTCTATCTGGCGTGCGGGTTGTATCATCCGTGCTCGCTTCTTGCAAAAAATTACCGATGCTTATGGACGTGATGCAGACCTTGCCAACTTGCTTCTTGATGAGTACTTCATGGATATTACGGCTAAATACCAACAAGCAGTTCGTGATGTTGTAGCTATTGCTGTTCAAGCAGGGGTTCCAGTGCCAACTTTCTCAAGTGCGATTTCCTACTTTGACAGCTACCGGGCAGCTGACCTTCCAGCTAACTTGATTCAAGCACAACGGGACTACTTCGGTGCTCACACTTATGAGCGTAAAGACAAAGAAGGCATCTTCCATTATTCATGGTATGATGAGAAATAGATTATGACGAAAAAAATCCTCATCGTTTCTAAGGAAAGGGGCTTGGCCCAGTTCACTTCGATGGAACTTCAAAAATTTGAATTTCTGGTAGACGTGGTCGATGATGGAACATCAGGGCTCACGCTTCTTGGAGAACGTGATTATGATCTCATTTTGGTGGACTTTGTCTTAACCGATATGACCAGTCAAGATTTTGCTGAGCAACTAAGTCTGTTTAAACCAGCTTCAGTGCTGATTGTGATAGCAGATCGTGAGGAGGCTGAAAACCATCAGGAAGTCATCGGTCAATACGCTGTGAGTTTAGCGATTAGGCCTTTGATCATGGAGGATTTGATTGACCAAATTCACCGGATTTTCAGAGGTCGGGAATTTATTGATCAACATTGTCAATTCATTCAAACAAGGACTAGTTTTAAGGATTTGCGGATTGATGCCGAAAATCACACGGTTTACCGTGGTGATGAGCAAATTTTGCTGACACGACGGGAATATGACCTCCTCGCAACACTGATGAGTAACGCCAAACCATTGACGAGAGAACAATTACTTGACCAGGTTTGGAAATACGAATCAGCGACAGAAACTAACGTGGTAGATGTTTATATTCGTTATTTAAGAAGCAAGATTGATCGACCAGGACAGCCATCGTATATCAAAACGGTTCGAGGGGTCGGCTATGCCATGCAAATGGTTTTATAAATAATGCAAGAGGGAGTGGGACAAAAATCGGTAACCGAATAGGTTCGATTTCCCCTCCCATTTTTATTTTTTAGGTTAGGGCTGAGAAGGTCTATCCCCAGACCTTCTCACTCCCACCCCCGCATAGCTCAAACAGTCAGAAAGTGACTGTTTGAGGTTGGAAATAGGGGAAACGGTGTTTCCCTCTTTTGTTCGCCCTGTAAAAGCTGATGAAATCAGCGAATTAGAGACCAATCAGCAGTGGCTCATTGGTGCTAAAGCATCTAATGACCTGTGCAGGGGTAACACTAAAACTGGCAAAGCCAGTGAGTGTTACTCCCAACCACTGCGTCTTGTTTAACTGATAATAAATTATTAGGAGGCTAGGACTTTTGTCCCAGCCTTTTCATGGTTTATGCTTAGCTAACCTAGAGGTGTGCTTGTCAGGATTGGTAGGAACACGGAATGTCAAAATAGGAAAACACAAGTGAGCTACCGTCCTACCTATAAGCTTATATAGTTAAGAACTATTATTCTAATGATTGTTTTTATGATAAAATGAAAAGACATTATTAAAGGAGGTTCTATGTCTAATCATCTCTTGGTTTTACAGTCGGATTTCGGGTTAGTGGATGGAGCTGTAGCTGCCATGGTCGGGGTTGCTTTGCAAGAGGATCCTACCTTGGTTGTTCATAATTTGACACATGACATCACACCTTATCACATCTTTGAAGCGTCTTATCGTCTGTTTCAAACGGTTGAATATTGGCCAGAAGGCACGACATTTGTATCAGTAGTGGATCCTGGAGTGGGGTCAAAACGCAAGAGTGTTGTAGCCCTTACTGAGAAAAATCAATTCATTGTGACGCCAGATAATGGTACGCTTAGTTATTTGAAAAAATTCGTGGGAATTAAAGCTGTTCGCGAAATTTCTGAAGTTGAAAATCGTCGCAAAAATACGGAACATTCCTATACCTTCCATGGGCGAGATGTTTATGCTTATACGGGTGCTAAGTTAGCCAGTGGGCATATTCGTTTTGAGGACGTCGGTCCAGAATTGTCAGTAGAGCATATTGTTGAGATCCCAACGGTTGAGACAGTTGTGACGGACCGTTCGGTTAAAGGTGCTATTGACATTTTGGATGTTCGTTTTGGATCTTTGTGGACCTCGATTAACAGGTCGGAATTTTACCATTTGAACCCAGAATTTGGCGATCGCTTTGAAGTTACTATTTATAACAATGACATGTTGGTCTACCAAAACCAAATTACGTATGGTAAGTCCTTTGCAGATGTTCGTATCGGTCAGCCAGTTATCTATATCAATTCGGTCTACTGCGTAGGGGTTGCCATTAACCAAGGGTCCTTTGCCAAAGCTTATAACGTTTCTGTCGGAGCTAACTGGCAGATTGAATTTAAAAAAATTTAGGAGTTTATTATGAAAGATATACCTATAAAAACCGTCGTTGCCATTGGGATTGGAGCAGCTCTCTTCTTCTTGATTGGCCGTTTTATCAGCATTCCAACAGGGATTCCAAACACTAACATTCAATTACAGTATGCGGTTCTGGCCTTGTTTGCGGTCCTCTATGGTCCTGTAGCAGGTTTTCTGATTGCCTTTTTGGGAGCAACCCTTATTGATTTTACTGCCTACGGCAGTCCTTGGTGGTCATGGATTTTCGCAGCAGGAATCTTTGGACTTATTCTGGGTCTTGTTGGAAAAAGGCTGCGAATTGAATCCGGTATTTATACTCGAAAAGATATTGTCTTGACTATTGCCGGAACTTTGGGAGGTGTGGTCATCGCTTGGGGGATTTTAGCGCCGATCGGTGATATTATCATCTACTCCGAACCAGCTTCTAAGGTCTTTACGCAAGGTTTGGTTGCAGGTATTGCTAATGCCGTGACAGTTGCTGTCGCAGGAACGATACTTCTAGCCATTTATGCTAAGACACGTGTCAAATCAGGGTCTTTAACGAAGGATTAATCATGAAACAGATAAAAGAATGCTGAAAAGGATACCAAGAGGTTTTCTTTCTCAGCCTTCTTTTTTATAAGCAAAATAGTTTTAGAATCCTCGAAAAGTGTTTATAATAAAAAAGATGAAAAGTTTCATTTTCATACAATAAAGCCTGCCTGCAACAGGCAAAAAGGAGACAAAAATGTCAGATATTCGTGTATTACTTTACTACAAGTATGTTCCTATTGAAAACGCCGAGGCTTACACACAAGAGCACTTAGAATTTTGCAAATCGATCGGTCTTAAAGGGCGGATCTTAATTGCTGATGAGGGCATTAACGGAACCGTTTCAGGAGACTACGAAACTACTCAAAAATATATGGACTGGGTTCACAGTGATGAGCGCTTCGCAGACCTCTGGTTTAAAATTGACGAGGAAAATCAGAATGCCTTTAAGAAAATGCATGTGCGTTACAAAAAAGAGATCGTTCACCTCGGCTTAGAAGATAACAATTTTGATACAGACATCAACCCGCTTGAACTGACTGGTGAATACCTTAGTCCAAAGCAATTTAAAGAAGCACTTCTCGATGAGGACACAGTTGTTCTAGACACGCGTAACGACTACGAATACGATCTCGGACATTTCCGTGGCTCTATCCGTCCGGATATTCGTAACTTCCGCGAGCTTCCACAATGGGTACGTGATAACAAGGAAAAATTCATGGACAAACGTGTAGTTGTCTACTGTACAGGTGGTGTTCGCTGTGAGAAATTCTCTGGCTGGATGGTTCGTGAAGGCTACAAAAATGTTGGCCAATTACACGGTGGTATCGCCACTTACGGTAAAGATCCAGAAGTTCAAGGTGAACTTTGGGATGGTAAGATGTATGTCTTTGATGAACGTATTGCAGTTGACATCAACCATGTTGACCCAACAGTTGTCGGAAAAGACTGGTTTGACGGAACGCCTTGCGAGCGCTATGTCAATTGTGGCAATCCATTTTGTAACCGCCGTATGCTAACGTCTGAAGAAAATGAGCATAAGTACCTCCGCGGGTGTTCCGCAGAGTGCCGTGCTCATGAGAAAAACCGTTATGTGGCAGAACATAACCTTTCGCGTGAAGAGGTTGTGGTACGTCTAGCTGAAATTGGTGAAACCTTACCAGAAGCTGTTATGCAAGCATAACCTATTGTAAGAATGAAAGCTCAGCTGTTGCTGAGCTTTTATTTCTCCTATCGACAATGAAAAGATTGACCAGTTTCATCTATTTTCTCTTTTCTCGGCCTAGGCTTTCCTCAAAAATTACGGTATAATAAGAGAAAACGGTGAAAGAAAAGGAATTCCTCATGAATGAACCGATAAAACAGAGTGATCAGGTCAATCGTCAGATTAGCATGCACCAACAGATTATGACAGAGATGGTTTATCTATTAATTCTCATACTATTAGGATCAGTAATTATCAAAATGTTTATCTATGATTGGGACTTGATCTCTTACGTGACTGAGTTGATTTGCTTAGGAGTAGCCATACTTTATAGCCTTGTTCGGCATATCCGCTTGGGTGTCAATATAGCAGTGGAAAAAACAGGTGGTTGGAAGGTCGCTCTCTTTTCCAGTGTTTTGCTGACAGGCGTTTTTGCCATCTTTCAGTATCAAGCTAAGGAGAGGCAGTATGTCAATCCTTGGGACACCACTTTTCTAACCGTTGTTGGGGTCTTTTTCCTAGTAGTGCTATTGGTGCAGCTTGTCCTTCAATTGCTTATCTATTATAGAAAGCGTCAGAAAAAGGCTGCTCTAGAAGCCCAGTATAAGCAAGTAGAAGAGACATTAAACAAAACTGTAGACTAGAATGGAGATACTTTAATTGGCTTGGGGCAAAAATGTCTCAAGCTTTTTTGGGGTGTTCGTTTTAGGACCTATCATAGCAGTCAGTATTTGAAAGGTTAAAAGTTAGGCAGAAAGCTGTCCTAGCTAGCCCTAAATCAGGCCGTGGGGTGTTAAAAAAGTCATAGATTTTGCTAGCGTCTGTTGTAGCTCAATAGGGAGCGTAAAAGGCTATTTCAATTTAGGAGCTACCAACACTCTCTTAGAGTGTTGAGAACGTAGACAAACCCTAGTTTTTCTGTCAACAGGACATTACAAAGTTCTAGCAAGGTTTTAAAGAGATGATCTTTTGCGAGCTAAGCGAGCAATTATCGAAACTTTCCGCTGTGATAAAAGTGCCTGAAACGCAATAGTTTCAGGCACTCGGAAGTTTGGAGACCTTAGGCTCAAAACTTAGGTTTGGAATCCCGAAGGGAGTCGCTACCGTCCGTTATCACCTAAGGAAAGTTTCAAAAGAGACTTTGTCTTCAATCTTAATACTCTCTTAGAGTGTTTCCTTTCCTTCTTTTTCTTAAAAAGTGCTTGCCTTTAGGAATTCCCCATGGTAGAATAGGGCATTCTTGAAAAATCTTTTAAGGGGCAATGAAATGGCTTAGAATAATGAGGCAGAAGGAGGAACAGGTATGATTTTGACAGCTTTTGATTCGGAGAAAAAGGCGATTATTAATCCAGAAGACTTGAACCCGAAAATAGAGGATTTTCCAAAGGTCGTGGTGTCTTGTTTTGCGAGAGAGACCTTCAGGAGATTGGTTACTGATTTTTCGGGACAGGAATTGACGCGAACTGCGATTGCGAATCAGGAAATTCCGATTTATGTTGCAGATGTCAATGGTCAGAAGATTGGATTATTTAATGCTGTCGTTGGAGCGCCTGCCTGTGTCGCTATTTTAGAAGATTTGGCGGCTATGGGTATGGAGACCTTGGTTCTTTTTGGGACGTGTGGTGTTTTGGAGGAAAGTATTAAGGAAACGTCGATTATTGTACCAACCATGGCGATTCGTGACGAAGGGACGTCTTTTCATTATGCTCCCCTGTCAGATGAAATCCTTGTCAACCAACACACACAAGAGCAATTTTTAGCCTTTCTCAAAGAAAAAGGCATTAGCTATACTACCGGAAAGGTCTGGACGACAGATGGTATTTACCGAGAAACGATTGGAAAACTGAATCATTGTAAAGACTTAGGAGCTATCTGTGTTGATATGGAGGCTTCAGCTGTCGCTGCCTGGGCTGATTTTCGCCAGATCAATGTCTGCCATTTCTTTTATGCGGCAGACCATTTATCGGAAGAAGCTTGGAATCCGAGAAGCCTGTCCAACACGGCAGACCTTGATGAAAAGGATAAGATTGCAGCCTTAGCAGTAGAATTAGCCTTAACCTTTGCGGAGGAAACTTGAAATGCAGAAGCTTTTAGATGACATTCTAGCATGGGTAAAAACAAGAGAGCGTTCAGTCATTCGGATTTGTGGACATGGTGGCTCAGGCAAATCGACCTTAGCGACAGACCTGTATCAGTCGCTACCTCAAGGCCAGGCTAATCTACTAGGGACAGATCCCTATGTTATTTTAGGGAAATACAGTCAAGATGCTTTGTTATCTTATGACATTGATGGGCAAACGGTTCAACATGCTATTACAGCATGCCATCCCTTGCGGCACGAGCTATCCAGCTTGAAGCGTGATTTGCAGATGTTGGCTTCTGGTATGGATATTTTAACTATTGAAACACCTTGGCAGGCGCAAGAACGTATAGTAGCAAATCGCCCGGTGACCATTGTGGAAGGCATGTCGGCAACCTTTTTAGAGGCGGAACTCTTTGATTTATCCATTTTTTTAACGACAAATGCTGATACCGAATTGAATCGACGCCTTGCAAGAGACACTAGCCTTCGAGGGAGAGAGAAGCATTTTGTGGAGCAAACGCATGTTCATAGGCGAAAACAATACGACCTCTATATGGCTCCTTTAGCTAAAGATTTTGATGTCGTTGTCACTCAAAATGGAAATGAGTTAGCGGTCACAAAGAGTCTCTGGTAAGCTAAAATCTATGGCGGGTTATAGGAAATAGGAAGGCAAAAAAGGCTGACATTTCAGCCTTTTTAGTTTACAATAAGAGGGATGAAGAAAAAGATAATCGAATTTAAAAATCTAACCTTTCAATATGATGCTCAGGCAGAACCGACCCTTAACCAATTAGACATGACGATTTATGAGGGGGAAAAAGTCTTGATTGCAGGCCCTTCTGGTTCAGGTAAGTCTACCATTGGGCAATTATTAAATGGTATCATTCCCCATATTTATAAGGGAGAATTGTCAGGAGAATTATTGTTAGCTGGGAAACCTGCCTTTGAATCGTCTATTTATGATAGATCTCAGATCGTTTCAACCGTTTTGCAAGATACAGATGGGCAGTTCATCGGTCTATCCGTAGCAGAAGATATGGCATTTGCTCTAGAAAATGACCAGGTGCCTCAGAACGACATGCAGAAGCAAATTGCTAAGTGGGCGCAGCAACTAGAACTCAGCGATTTATTAGACCGTCGACCTCAGGACTTATCAGGTGGTCAAAAACAGCGGGTCAGTTTGGCAGGGGTTCTGATTGATGAAAGCCCGATTCTTCTTTTTGATGAGCCTTTAGCCAACCTTGATCCGCAGGCTGGTCGAGACACGATCGCGTTGATTCAACGACTACAGGAGTCAACCAAGGCAACTACTCTAATCATAGAACACCGCTTAGAGGAAGTTTTAGCCCTCCAGTTAGATAGGGTTATCTTGATTGATGATGGGAAGATTGTGTTTAATGGTGCGCCCCAGTCTCTACTGGCGACGACTTTGCTGACAGAGCATGGTATCCGAGAGCCTCTTTATCTCTCTGTTTTGCGAGACTTAGGCTATGACCTAACTAGTGATAAGCCTCTGGATCAGTTATCTGAGCTAGATTTAGCTAACATCTCTGTCCCGCCTTTGCCTCAGAGCACCGTTCCTCAAAACAATAGCAAAGAACCACTTCTTAGTGTGAGACATCTTACCTTCGGCTATACTAAGCAACCGATTCTCAAAGGGATTACCTTAGATTTACACGCAGGAGAGCGTCTGGCTATCGTCGGCAAAAATGGAGCTGGAAAATCGACCTTAGCCAAGGTCCTGTGCCAGTTTGTGGAGGCAGAGGGTGAATTTCTCTGGGAAGGTCAGTCCATCGCAGGCGATTCCATCAAGGAGCGGGCAGAGCGCATCGGCTATGTGCTTCAAAATCCTAACCAGATGATCAGCCAAACCATGATTTATGATGAAGTAGCGCTAGGATTACGCTTAAGAGGAATCGAGGAAGTAGAAGTTGAGAAGCGCGTGCATAATGTTTTAAAGGTTTGTGGTCTTTATCCTATGCGAAAATGGCCCATCTCAGCCTTGTCCTATGGCCAAAAAAAACGGGTCACCATCGCTTCCATCATGGTTTTAGGAGTTAAAGTCCTTTTACTTGATGAGCCTACTGCTGGGCAAGATCAGGCTCATTATACAGAAATGATGCGATTTTTGGACCAATTAGCTCAAATGGGTCACACCATTGTCATGATTACCCATGACATGCAGTTGATGTTGGAACACAGCGACCGCTGTGTGGTTTTGGTTGATGGTCAAATCAAGACAGATCAGTCGCCAGTTGAGGTCCTTTCTGATTTAGACCTCGTTGAGCAGGCTCATCTACGGGAAACCAGTATCTTTACCCTAGCTCAGCGCTTAGGTGTTGATCCGATAGGTCTCACTTATTTTTACAAAGAAAGGAATCAGTCGCATGGCCTCTAACTCCAAAGTTCTTGGTTATCAGCCGGGGCAAAGTTTTATTCATCAGTTGTCAGGCGTTAGTAAACTGATTTTCTTTATTCTTGTGTCAGTTTCAGTGATGTCGACCTATGACACTCGTCTGATACTAGCGGTATCTCTTGGGAGCTTGCTTCTCTTTCAATCTTCAGGGATTAAATGGCGACAGGTTCGCTTTGTCCTAGTTTTTATCGGTATTTTTTTGGTTCTTAATTTAGTGACCATTTACCTCTTTAGTCCAGAATACGGGGTAGGGATTTATGACAGTCGAACCGTGATAGCTCAAGGATGGGGACGCTTTACAGTGACTGCTGAACAACTGTTCTACCTCTTTAATGTTTTCATCAAATACCTATCCACTGTCCCCTTAGCGATTCTCTTCTTAATGACCACACACCCTAGCCAATTCGCCTCAAGCTTAAACCAGATCGGTGTGTCCTATAAAATTGCTTACGCAGTAAGCTTGGCCTTGCGTTATGTGCCAGATTTACAGGAAGAATATGGCATGATTAAAAAAAGTCAAGAGGCTAGAGGCCTAGAACTATCTAAGAAAGCAAGTCTCGTTCAGCGTATTAAGGGAAATCTTCAAATCGTGCTTCCTCTGATTTTTAGCTCCCTAAATAGGATTGAAACCATTTCGACAGCCATGGAATTGCGTAGATTTGGACAACACCAAAAAAGAACATGGTACAGTTACCAACCCCTGAGGAGAAGCGATTATCTGACAATTGGTCTTGGAGTAACTATCGTATGCCTTACCTTTCTGCTATTTTTTACCAATAGTGGACGCTTCTATAATCCTTTTTAATAGAGAAAATGGCTGAGACGCGAGTCCAGCTTTTTTGGTTGGGTATGTTAAAGCATCTGGTCTTCCATTAATGGTGTTCATTTTACGAAGACGTATGTTAACCGTTTGTGACGAAAAGACGACCGTTTATGAATGTTATAACCATAAAGTTCCGAAAATGTTAAACTAATGATAGATTTTAAGACAAATGCTTTGATATTTAAATGATTTATATTATAATTTAAATATTCAGAATATTTCGTCTTAACTAATGTAACAGAAAGGAGAGACGATATGTTTGATTGGGAAAAAATTTTCGGAGCATTAAAAGGACGTAAGCCTTAAAGCTTATGCCTTCGAGGAGAAGACATGAATATTAGAGACTATATTGGGTTTATTGCGCTTTTCTCTCAAATCTTACTTTACTTATTAGTCTATTTAAGAATTAGAGGAGAAAAGTTTTCAAGAACATTTTTAATTCAATTTTTTGTGATTGAATTAATTAGAATGATGACACTCGGTGCAGCCTCTAATGCATTCGTCATTTTAGAATTATTCTTTATTGGGAAGAATCATTTTAAAAAAACAGAAAAGGATAAACAGTTATTTTATGCTTTATATACTTACAATTATTGTTTTATTTTTACGAATTTCATAGATCTTTTTATAGAGGAGTTTGTTTCATCATCACTTTTCAGTGAATTTTACACAACTTTTTGGCTCTTATCAATACTCTTCTCTTATCTTATTCATGAATTTTTATTTCATAAGCTAAAACTTGATACCAGTTATTTAAAAGATGAAGATGATTTTGTAACTGAGAAAATTATAGGACCTTTGAATAAAACGTTAATAAGTTCTGTAGTTGTTTTAGTAGGAATACAGTTTTTTGAAATTTTTTTCCATAGAGAAGCTGTTTCACACTACACCAAATCCTTGATTTTTGCCTACATCTTCCTCATTATTAGTGTGCTGATTCTCTTAAACAATAAACTCATCGCTTACAAGGAAGAAATCATGCGTCGGGAGAAGGAGGCACAGTATGAGCGTTTGAACCTCTACACGCGTCAGGTCGAGCAGATGTATCAGACGGTCCGTGGCTTCAAGCATGACTATAAGAACATGTTGATTTCCCTAGAAGAAAGTATTCGGACGGGAAATATCGATGAGGTTCGATTTTTATTTCATGAAATCCTAATTCGGGCAAATGTTGCCCTGTCAGAAGGCGAAAATATTGATGACCTGTCTTATCTGGAGAACCCAGCTCTCAAGAGCCTTTTATATCATAAGTTGGTGGAAGCAACGCGTGATGGGGTTGAAGTCGTAATTGAAATCAAGCAGGAAATCCGTGACGTGAAAATGGATTTGCTGGATTTTGTTCGCCTGCTCTCAGTCCTCTTAGACAATGCTATCGAGGCTTCTAAGATGGCAACCAGACCTCGGTTAACCTTAGCCATTGTTCAAGACAAGGGGCGCCATATTGTTTATGTCAGTAATTCAAAGGCAGAGGGTTTGGTTCCAATCCATCGCATTTACCAAAAGGATTATTCAACCAAAGGGAGTGATCGTGGCACAGGGCTCTTTAACGTTCAGGAAATCGTTGAGAGGTTTAGCCATGTGATGCTAGAAACCGAACAGACAGAAGATACTTTCACGCAAATAGTCTATATAGGAGGTTAGGGTGAATATTTACATTTTAGAAGATGAGCTTTACCACCAAACACGCCTTCAGGAAGTGTTGGGAGTGATTGCGAAGCAATTGGGAGAGCCTATGACCATTCAAATGGTAACGGGAAAGCCAGATGAGTTACTGGATAGCATCACAACTTTTGGGCGGGAACAGCTGTATTTCTTAGACATCGAGTTAAAAGGTCAAGAAAAGAAAGGCCTTGAAGTTGCTCAAAAGATTCGGGAGAAAGATGATCAAGCGACCATTGTCTTTGTCACAACGCATTCAGAGTTTGCGGCCATCACTTACCGTTACAAGGTCGCCGCCCTTGATTTTGTGGATAAAGAAAGAGAGACGACCGCCTTTACCAAGGATATCTTATCGAGCATTCAATTTGTGTTAGAACGTAATGAAAGCATGGATTCTGAAGACGTTTTTGAAATCCAAACGCAACAGCGCCATATTCGTGTACCTTTTCAGGAGATTTATTACATTGAAACCAGTCAGACGGCTCATAAATTAATCCTTTGGACAGATCGTCAACGGATTGAGTTTTATGAGAGTATGAAGGAGATAGAGGCGATGGAACCAAGGTTTTTCAGAGCTCATAAGGCTTTTCTGATTAATCCTAATAAGGTTAAAGAAATCAATCGCCAAGAGAATATTGTTTATTTTAGCAATGGGATGGAGTGCCTGATTTCAAGACGCAAAGTAAAGAGTTTGGAAGATTTGATAAAACAGAAAAAATAGACCCTTTAGGATCTATTCAGATTGAAGACAAAGTCTCTTTTGAAACTTTCCTTAGGAGATAACGGACGGTAGCGACTCCCTCCGGGATTCCAAACCTAAGTTTTGAGCCTAAGGTCTCAAAAATTCCGAGAGGCTGAAACGCAATAGTTTCAGCTTCTTTTATTACAGCGGAAAATTTCCGTTTTTTTGTTCACTAAAAACCTTTATTTAAAATCATTATCACAGAAAACTGCCTATTAAGAGGGTAAAAAAGATGAAGATGAGTGCGAGGTATACCTTATAACCTAGGGGATGGCGAGGGTTAAGACCGATGCCGGAACGTCCTATATGAACATGAAAAAGAGGCTCAGAAGGGCTAAGGTCATCTCGATAGGTATAACAGATATAAGCGCAAAAAATAATCAATAGAATCAGAAGGCTTCGAACAAAGAAATGACGACTGGCCGTTGGAGTGATGAAGGCAAAACCAAATAGGAAAAGGGTCGTGATGGCAACAGCTGTCATCAGCCAGTTAAACTGTTTTTTATTCATGATTCCCTCTAGTTTAATATTATAATATACTTATACCTAGTTTAAAGGATTGCCATTGTCCTGTCAAGTCTTGGTATCGCTCGCTAGAACTATGGTATACTAATGATATGATGAAAGAAACGATAACGCTTGATTTAGCAGATTTTCCAAGCAAAATTCAACCATTTTTGAAAAACACCCAGATCTTTGATAGCAGTTCTCATTCTGGGGCTCAGGTTTTCTACCTTGATAAGGGATTTTATTTAAAAGTGGCTCCAAAAGGGTGCTTGGCTCAGGAAGCTGAGCTTGGTCAGTGGTTTTGGGAGAAGGGACTGGGTGTTGAACTGGTGACCTATCTGACAGAAGATCGGGATTATTTAGTGACGAAGGCAGCTGATGGTCAAGATGCTACGCACTTTCTGGCAAATCCGCGAAAACTGTGTCAGGTATTAGCCAGCATTTTAACGCACTTGCATGCGATGACTCCAGATGACTTTCCGAGGGAAAACCGCTTAGCAGACTATAAAGACTTAGTCGCATTGAACTACCAAACGGGTGCCTTTCACGAATCTGCTTTGTTACCGAGGTTTGGCCTGAAAACGCGTCAAGAAGCCTATGATTATGTTCAAGCTTATAAGGATACCTTAACAGAAGACTGCTTGATCCATGGGGATTTTTGCTTGCCGAACATCATTTTGAAGAAGGACTATCAGTTTGATGTCCTGATTGACTTTGATTCGGCTGGCTGGGGCGACCGTCATATTGACCTTTTTTGGGCCATTTGGTCTTTGAATTACAATCTGGGAACAGATGCCTATGGAGACTATTTTTTAGACTGCTATGGGCGAGACAAGGTTGACCTAGAACGCTTAAAATTAATTGCCGCCTTTGAGGCATTTGGCTAGAGGATAGAGGACTTTATGAAAATTACAAGAATCGAAAAGAAAAAACGGCTCTACCTCTTAGAGTTGGATGAATCAGAAAAACTCTATGTGACAGAGGACACTATTGTTCGCTTTATGTTGTCAAAAGATAAGGTGATTAGTCCAGAAGAGTTGAGTGAGATTAAGGATTTCGCTCAGTTTTCCTACGGGAAAAACCTAGCCCTTTATCAGCTGTCTTTTAAACAACGCACAACGCGTGAGGTCAGGGATTATTTGGCCAAGCACGAGATTGAAGAGAAGATTATCAACCGCGTCATCAAAAATCTTCAGACGGATGGTTGGCTGGATGATGCAAAATTTGTAGTTACCATTATCGAGCACAATCAGCTCTCAGGAGATAAGGGAGGATATGTTCTCAAGCAAAAACTCCTTCAAAAGGGCATTGTGGCAAGCACCATTGACGAAGCCTTGGCGGAGGCGGATTTTTCAGAAGTCTGTCAGCGCGTGGCTGACAAACTGGCTCGAAAATACGAGGGTAAATTGCCAACTAAGGGTCTTAAGGATAAATTAATCCAAAGCTTGACCAGCAAGGGCTTTTCCTATAGCGAAGTCAATCAAGCTATTCATAATCTGGACCTTGAAAAAGATGAGGAAAGTGAGCAGGACCTCATTTTCCGAGAATTGGACAAGCAATACTCCAAATATAGCCGCAAATATGAAGGTTATGAGCTCAAACAACGTTTGACTCAGGCCTTAGCCCGCAAGGGTTTCGAGTTTTCGGATATTTCTTCGGCTTTAAGGGACTATTTATAATCTTTTGTATCAAAATCGTGAAATTTTAGTCAAAATATGGTAGACTATTTGAGTAAAAACTTAAAATTGTAGAAAGTTGGTAAGCCATGAAACTACCAAAAGAAGGCGACTTTATTACAATTCAAAGTTATAAGCATGATGGGAGCTTGCACAGAACTTGGCGAGATACCATGGTACTCAAAACAACAGAAAATGCTCTTATTGGCGTCAACAACCACACTTTAGTGACGGAAAATGATGGCAGACGCTGGGTGACTAGGGAACCCGCAATTGTATACTTTCATACTAAATATTGGTTCAATATCATTGCTATGATTCGTGATACAGGGACGTCTTACTACTGTAATCTGGCCAGTCCCTATCTTATGGATAGTGAAGCTCTTAAGTATATTGACTACGACCTAGATGTCAAAGTCTTTACCAATGGGGAGAAGCGTCTTCTTGATGTGGAGGAATATGAACGCCATAAGCGAGAGATGAGCTATCCAAAAGAGATTGACTATATCTTGAAGGAGCATGTCAAGATATTGGTAGACTGGATTAACCAAGGCAAGGGCCCGTTTTCAGAAGCCTATGTCAACATCTGGTACAAACGATACCTTGAACTGAAAAATCGTTAAAGTCGCATAAAAGAATCCCTCGCTGGTTGACCAGTGGGGGTCTCTTTTCAATCGGTTAAGTCAAGAAGATGAAAGGAAGAAAAGATGAGTGATGTCCAAGCCTTTATCGATAAGATATTTGAAGCGCAATACCAAAAGCAGTTTGGCCCAGACAAGACCCTATCGGAACAAGCAGACACCGTCACTCTGACCCGAGAGGTTGCGGGTGAACTGGTCGCTGTCCTCCAAGCACGAATTAGTCTAGCGAACGCCCACATCACGGCCTTGGTGGTTGATCCTAGTCAACAAGGGCAGGGCCTGGGCAGAGACTTGCTGGGCGAATTTGAAGAGCTGGCTAAGGATAGAGGAATTACCAGTATAACCCTATCGACCAAATCCTATCAGGCTGAAGGTTTTTATAAAGCATTAGGCTATCAGGTATACGGTGAGCTTCAGGATGTCCCTCAAAAAGGCATCATAAAATACCATTTGGTTAAATACTTGAGCTAGGGGTTGGGTTTATCAGCTAAAGCACTAGGCATCATTGCCAGCAATCAAAAGATAGAAGATGCGCCAATGGTACTAATCGCTTCCTTAAAGTTGCAATTTCGTTTTATTTGGAGTACAATCACTAATATCAAGGTAAAGGAGGGCACACGATGGCATTTTCAAATACAAGAGGGCGTTATGCCAGTTTTGGCATTGTCACAGCCCTGCCTGGAGAGACAATAGACCTTTTCTGGGAAATCATTGACAACAAGCTCAAGGGTGTACTGCCTCTGAAGCCTGTCCTCAAGTTTCGACTAAGCAACCGCAAAGGCAAGCTGTCCATTACCTTCACTCAGGACCAGTGCCCGTTAAGGATTACCTTTGATTACGAACAAGCCTTTGATCCTTTTTTCCCACATACGGTATATGTGGTTGATAAGGATGGCAGAGAAACAGTCACGTTACCAGAAGAAGCCCACATGATTTGACCTTGAGCCCTTGGTTCAGGTTTTTTTTGAAAAGATCTATGACAAATCATAGGCTTTTTAGTATAATATAGAAAGCAAAAAGGAGATTTCATGCAGAACTCTATTGATTTAAACCAACCAGTAGCAGAGCTGATCAAAGCGCATCCTGAGTTGTTAGACCTTTTGGTAGAACTGGGCTTTAAACCATTAGCGAATCCCGTCATGCGCAATACCGTTGGCAAGGTCACTAGTCTAAAGGCAGGCTCTAAGATGACAGGCATTTCACTGGAGCAAATCATCTCTGCCCTTGAGAACAATGGCTACGATGTGATAGGAGCTGACTATGAGCAATGAACGAATTGAGGTTCTAAAGACTATCTTACTGGATTTGCATCATGGGGCCTCGCCCGAGTCCGTCCAGGCCAGGTTTGAGGAGCATTTCACGGGCGTATCGGCCATTGAGATTAGCCTGATGGAGCAAGAGCTCATCTCAGCCGAGACGGGCATCACCTTTGAAGATGTGATGCAACTTTGCGATGTCCATGCCAATCTGTTTAAGAACGCTGTGCAGGATGTCGAGGTGGCTGACGCTGATAAGCCCGGTCACCCAGTCAGAATCTTTCGGGATGAGAACTTGGCCTTGCGAGCTGCCCTGCTTAGAATTCGTAGGCTCTTGAACCGTTTAGCAGAAGCGCCAGAGGAGGATGCTACAGCTATCCGTCAGGGCTTGACCCGTCAGATGAACTTGCTAGGCCAGTTCGAGCGCCACTACCAAAGGAAGGAAGAACTCTTCTTTCCAGTCATGGAGAAATATGGCCACACGGCACCGCCTAAGGTCATGTGGGGCGTCGACGATCAGATCAGGGAACTCTTTCAGACGGCCAGTCAAGCCATCGCTTCCTTGCCTGAAACCGATCTGTCCGAAGCCAGCAAGGCCTTTGAAGCCTTTGCGGCTGAGTTTGAATCCATGATCTTCAAGGAAGAGTCGATCTTAATCATGCTCCTTCTAGAAGCGTTGACGCAGGACGACTGGATACAGATTGCAAGCGAAAGCGATGCTTATGGTTATGCTATTATTATCCCACATGAGAAATGGGTGCCTGAGCGGGTTGACTTTGACGCGTCAGCCGGTACTGAGCCCGATCCAGCAGATCCCAACACCCGTGTCATCGAGACGCCAGATGGTCAGGTGACCATCACCTTCACGCCAAAAGAAAGGGCGCAGACCTCGGTTGATCGGGAGACGCCACAGGCTTTCGGGCTCGGCCATTTATCCGTCGATCAAGCGAACCTAATCCTCAACCATCTGCCCTTAGAGATCACCTTTGTCAATAAGGATGATATTTTCCAATACTACAATGACAGTGTGCCGGCCGAGGAGATGATCTTTAAGCGCACACCGAGTCAGGTTGGGCGTCATGTGGAGCTCTGCCATCCGCCTAAGTTCTTGCCCAAGGTCAAGGCGATTTTCAGCCAGTTACGATCGGGCGAGCGGGATAAGTTTGAGATGTGGTTCAAGTCTGAGAGCCGAGGCAAGTTTGTCCATGTGACCTATGCGGCGGTTCGGAATGCGGCTGGTGAGTTTGAGGGAGTCCTCGAGTATGTTCAGGACATTCAGCCCTTCTTTGAGCTAGAAAGCGATTCGCATCGCGATTTGGAAAAACCGGAGGGGAAATGAGTTACGAACAGGAATTTTTAAGCGATTTTGAAAATTGGGTTCAAACCCAGCTGACCATCAATGAGATGGCCATGGCGGAAAGCCGACGAGTGCTGGAGGAAGAGGGGGATGAACGGGCAGCAGATGCCTACATCCGCTACGAGAGCAAATTAGATGCTTATCGCTTTATCCAAACCAAATTTGATAACTACAAGGCTGGGAAAGCCTTTCACGACTTGCCAGACGGCTTGTTTGGCGAGCGTTATTATTAAGTCGAAAAAAATGAAGTCATAAAAAGGAGAATAGAAAAATGGCAAAGAAAAAAGGAAACCGTAAAAAACAATTGCGCAAGCAACTAGCAGATTTGAGACGTGCTGGTCAAAACCTAGTGGACACAGGCGTGCAAAGGGTCCAACAAGCGACTGAAAAAGTAGCGGAGACTGCTAGCCAAGTAGCAGAAACAGTGACAGACCGTGTCCAAGAAACAGCTGAAGCTGTGGTGGAAAAAGTCGAAGAGCTCAAGGAACAAAAGGCAACTAAAGCCTTTGATAAGTTTGTGGCAGAGTTGGATGGTGTGCCAACAGCTCGTCTCGAAACCTTCTATGCCGAAGGTATCAGCTCTCTCAAGGACTTTGCCAACTGGACCGAAAAAGAACTCTTGGCGCTTAAAGGCATCGGTCCAGCGACCATTAAACAATTGAAAGACTTAGGTGCAACCTTTAAAGGGTAAGTCTGCTCTAGTTATCTCTAGTTATCCGTTAAGCATTTAGGAGAGAGGCCTTGCCTTTGTCCTTAAAATCTGTTAGAATAAAGCCAATCAGAGGTGTTTTGAGAACGCAACCTTACAGAAAGCGGTAATGCTGAGAAATCCGCAGGTTGGACAAAACTGGTTGCTGAGGACATCATGTGATAAGAACAAAGTTGCGGGTGCAAACCCGAATCTGGGTGGTACCGCGGAAATCGTACATGAAATTCGTCCCTGTCATTTGACAGGGGCGTTTTTATTTGGAAAGGAGGTCTAACAATGCTCCACCACATTGAACTCTACGTGTCGGACTTAGCAAAAAGCCGAAATTTCTACGAATTTTTGCTTCCTTACCTGGGCTATGAGCTCTACCAAGACTGGCCTCAAGGCTTTTCCATGCAATTGGCAGAGCATTACATCGTTTTTGTCCAAACGCCAGATGATTTTTTAGAAGCAGGCTATCACCGGTGCAGAGTCGGTCTCAACCATCTAGCCTTTCGTGGTGGTCGTCGAGAACAAGTTGATAACCTGCGTGCGGTTTTACGCAATAAAGGTGTTAGACTGCTTTACGACGACCGCTACCCCTATGCAGGTGGTCAAGAACACTATGCCCTTTACTGTGAAGACCCAGATCAAATCAAAATTGAAATCGTTGCGGAGGTCCCCGATGATCAACATCCTAGCCAATCCTGAAATACCTCAACTCCCCCATCTGGAAACAGCCCGCCTCTACCTGAGACCGCTCGTCCCAGAAGATGCGCCAGCCATGTTTGCCTATGGACGCCTCCCAGAGGTGGCTAAGCTCGGTGGCTTTCCTGTCAACCAGTCGCTGATGGAGGTGCAGACCATGATAGCAAACGATCAAACAAAGTCGGGCAAAGACCTCAAGTTGCGGATCTATGCCATACTTGACAAGGCAACGAGCCAGATGATCGGCACCATCAACTTCAACCAAAAGGTGGCGCCCGGCGTCCTTGCCATAGGCTATGTCCTTCACCCGGATTATTGGGGCCAGGGGCTCATGCCAGAAGCCGGTCAGGCCATGCTCAAGCTTGGTTTCGAGCACTTTGCCTGCCACAAGATTGAGCTGATTGCCTTTGATTACAACACCCAAAGTCAAAAGGTGGCTAAAAAACTAGGTTTCACTCAGGAAGGGCGTTTGCGCCAGCGTAAGGCGGTGGATATGGTGTACCGCGATGCCTTTGTTTTTGGGCTGTTGGCGGAAGAATGGCGGAGCAGACAAGCATGAAAAGCAGATTAGAGACTGAGCGTTTGCTCCTCAGGCCCTTGACAGAAGAGGATGCCCCAGCTATCTTTGCCTATACCAGCCTTGCGGAAGTCGCTAGGCTATCAGGTTTACCGGTGGCAACCAGCACCGCAGTAGTCCAAGACCAGCTTCGCCAGAGGATTGCCGATGCGCAAATGGGCGCCTACCCACCCCCCTACGTGATTCTCTTCAAAGAGACCAATCGGCTTGTTGGCACAATAGGCTTTAGCAGACGCCTCCATGAGTCCTGTCTGGCTATCGGCTATAGCCTGCACCCTGATTACTGGGGGCAAGGGCTTATGGTCGAGGCAGGCAAGGTGTTTGTCCAAGAAGCCTTTAACAGTCTTAGCATTGACACGATTGAGCTCTATACCTACGCCTTTAACCATCAAAGCAGGCGCGTGGCTGAAAAGCTGGGTTTCCAGCAAGAACGGCTCTATCCCCACGACCGCAAAATCGATGGACAAGTCGTCCACATCGCCCAGTATGCCTTGGCGCGTGAAGTGTGGGAAAGGAGAACTAAATGAATATTTTCTTGATTGGCGCTCAAGCCTCTGGGAAGATGACTGTTGGGCAGGAGTTGGCAAGTCTTACAGGAGCAACTCTTGTTCACAACCATGAAACCATTGATTTTGTACTCAGGTTTATCCCTGAATTTAATGAAGAAATGATGGACCTCAATTCCCGCATCAATTTTGATATTTGCGAGGTCTTTGCCCAATACAGGAGAGATTGGATTGGTACAGGGGTTATTGATTTTAGTAATTCGGAACAGCTCGATTTTCTAAGGATTATTCAAGCTATTTTTCAAAAGTATGGGGGAGATCTCCTGTTTGTGGAATTGGATGTGAGTTTGGAAGAACGCTTAAGGCGGAATCGAACCGAGAATCGCCTCAAATACAAACCTTTAAAGCGAAACATTGCGGTTTCTGAGCAGGAAATCCTAGAGACCGTTAAAACATGTCAATATGTATCTGATCGTGTCCCAGAAGGTTTGGACTATTATTTGAAATTAGACACAACAGCAGTTAGTGCAAAGGAAGCAGCAGAAAAAATCATAACTCATGTCAATCATTTAACCAAGGAGAAAGCCTGATGGATTTAAACCAATTAGATATTATTGTGAAAGATGTTCCAAAAACCAGTGAAGCATTAGAGCGTTTACTAGGGATTTCAGCAGATTATAAAGATGATCATTTTGCCCAGTTTACGATTGGCAGTCATTGTTTGATGGTGTCTGATAAGGCAATCGTGCCACTGGAGCATTTCCAATCCGGTGTGATTCTACATGTCCAAATAGAGGATGTGGATGGCAAATACCAAGCCCTGCAAGCAGCTGGGGAGACCATTTTAAACCCACCAACGGCTACCGACTGGGGGACGTATTCGGTCATTGTCCAAGGTCCTGAGGGGGTTGTCCTTGATTTCTATCAATTTAAGGAGGCATAATATGGTTACGAGTCAAGAAAAACCAATCAACACTAACTTACCAAACCTTGAAACGGACCGCCTCTACCTGCGCGAGCGCACTGTGGCAGACGCAGAAGCTGTTTTTGCCTATGCCAGTCTGCCTGAGGTGACTTGGCCGGCAGGCTTTCCGCCTGTCGAAACCGTGGAAGATGAGGTTTATTACTTAGAACACGTCCTGCCCAAGCGCAATGCTGACCAAAATTTACCAGCTGGGTATGGGATTTGCCTCAAGGGAACGGACAAGGTCATCGGATCAGTTGATTTTAACCACCGCCATGCGGACGATGTTCTGGAAATGGGCTATACCCTGCATCCAGATTTTTGGCAACAGGGCATCATTACCGAAGCCTGCCAAGCCTTGTTAGAGGCCGGTTTTACGCAGCTTAACCTCCACAAGATAGAAATAGCTTGCTTTGACTACAACCAGGCCAGTCGCAAACTGGCTGAGAAGCTCGGCTTTACCCTAGAAGCCACCATCCGTGACCGCAAAGACGCCCAAGGTAATCGCTGTGCTGACTTACGGTATGGACTGTTGAAGAGTGAGTGGGGGAGAATAGGCCAATGAAACTGAAAGTGTGACTATCATTTTTATGCATTGCTTGATTTTAAAAGGTATTGAATTATGAAAAAAATAATAAAACACATATCTTATGGTATTGCTTGGGGCCCTGCTTTTATTGTAATATCTTCACTAATATCTGTATTGTTGATATTACCAGTTACTTTGTTACCTTCTACACAAATTATTAATTTTGGGACTTTTGAGATAAGTTTGAGACTCTTTATCGTTGAAATAATTATGCTAATTTTATTAGGAGTTTATGGATATAGAGTTTGTTCAAAAATACAAGATAATAGTGTAGCAAAGTTATTATACTGGGGATTTTTTATCAGTGGTATGGTTACATTCTTCTTTAGAAGTCAGGTTGTATTATTACAACCGATACTCCCCATATTATATGCTATAAATTTTGAACGTCAAGCCCACAAAATTAAGTCATTTTTACAAGCTTCTTGTTATATGTTTGTGGCACTTAATATATATGATGTCCTCTACATATTTGCGCTTAAATGGATTATGCAAATAGAAGATAGACAACTTACATGGATCATTTGGGTTTCAGTAATATTTTTTTTGCTAGTTGTTACAATATTGAGAACCTTACTCTTAAAAATCTATATTAAGCAGAATGAAATAGATAAAAGAGATAGACAAGAAGGATATAGTCAATTTTCTTTTTATGCTATCATGTTTGTGGCCTCGTTTATACAACTAATATTGTATATATCCATGTTTATTAGTTATACTGAATCAAAAGATAGCTCGCTTATAAATTTACTTTCAGTCTATGCTATACTTATGACAATATCTATATATTATTGGAGTTTATTAAAGGAACAAATTGATAGAGGAGGAATTACTCATAAAAAGGAAATACTTAGATGGAGTCTTGGTATCTTAGTCCTATTATTTATTTTTTTATATGATAGGCTAGAAGGAGAATTCATAGGCATTTTGAGTTGGTTACTGCCAATCTTAATATCTACAATCATTGGTGGGATACATTATCAATTTATATTGAATGAGCACCAACAACTTCTAATTCCTACGATAAAAATGAAACAACATATGTATCGGTTGCAATTAGTGAGCTTTCTTATGTTAACTTTTTTAAACTTGTTTTCAGCACTATTTACTATTCAAAGGGTAGAAAATGATAGAATTATTAGGTTAAATACAGTTAAAATTGAGATTATTAACTTAATTAATTCTACTAATAAGCATGCTTCATCAGATTTTATGTCAAGTTTTACAACTTCGTTTATTGTCGTAGCTATATCCTTTATTCTGGCAATAATGCTTAGTGAAACAGGAATCAAGCTTCTAAAAATGCATTACTTAGATTTATCAAAAGGGTATTATAAATCTTATAATAGTGTACCCAACCGTAGATATAAAGGAAATATTCACAAAAGGAGAAACTAAAATGAAAGAATTATCACCAAAATACAATCCAGCCGAGGTTGAGGCTGGTCGCTATGCCAAATGGCTGGAAGCGGATAGCTTTGCGCCGTCAGGCGATGCTGAGGCCAAGCCTTATTCCATCGTGATTCCACCGCCAAACGTGACAGGCAAATTGCACCTGGGCCACGCTTGGGACACGACCTTGCAGGATATTATTATCCGCCAAAAACGCATGCAGGGCTATGATACCTTGTGGTTGCCAGGGATGGACCACGCAGGGATTGCGACCCAGGCCAAGGTGGAGGAGCGCCTGCGCGAGCAGGGGCTTTCCCGTTACGACCTTGGTCGTGACAAGTTCCTCGATAAGGTCTGGGAATGGAAGGACGAGTATGCGTCTACTATCAAGGAGCAGTGGGGCAAATTGGGGCTTTCCCTTGATTACTCCCGCGAGCGCTTCACCCTTGATGATGGCCTCTCTGACGCCGTTAAAAAGGTTTTTGTGGAACTCTACAAAAAAGGCCTCATTTACCGTGGTGAGTTTATCATCAACTGGGACCCCGCTGCTCGCACAGCACTTTCTGACATCGAGGTCATTCACAAGGATGTCGAAGGGGCCTTCTACCACATGAACTACCTTTTGGAAGATGGCTCTGGTGCCCTTGAAGTTGCGACCACGCGCCCTGAGACCATGTTTGGGGATGTGGCTGTCGCGGTCAATCCAGAAGACCCACGCTACAAGGATTTGATTGGTAAGAATGTGATCCTACCAATTGTGAACAAACCCATTCCAATCGTTGGTGATGAGCATGCTGACCCAGAATTTGGAACAGGTGTCGTAAAAGTCACGCCAGCCCATGACCCCAACGACTTTGAGGTCGGCAAACGCCATGACCTGCCACAAGTCAACGTCATGAACGATGACGGCACCATGAATGAGTTGGCTGGCGAATTTGTCGGTATGGACCGATTTGACGCCCGCAAAGCGACGGTTAAAAAATTAGAAGAGCTTGGCCAGTTGGTCAAGATTGAACAACGGGTTCACTCTGTTGGCCACTCGGAACGTTCAGGTGCCGTGGTGGAGCCGCGTTTGTCAACCCAGTGGTTTGTCAAGATGGATCAATTGGCGAAAAATGCCATTGCCAACCAAGCGACTGACGACAAGGTAGAATTCTACCCACCACGTTTCAACGATACCTTCCTCCAATGGATGGAAAATGTCCATGACTGGGTTATCTCTCGTCAGCTCTGGTGGGGGCACCAAATCCCTGCCTGGTACAATGAAGCAGGCGAAATCTACGTTGGCGAAGAAGCCCCAGCAGGTGATGGCTGGAAACAGGATGAAGATGTCCTTGATACCTGGTTCAGCTCTGCCCTTTGGCCCTTCTCGACCATGGGTTGGCCAGATGACAACGCAGAAGACTTCAAACGCTACTTCCCAACCTCAACCTTGGTCACTGGGTACGACATCATCTTCTTCTGGGTGTCTCGCATGATTTTCCAATCGCTTGAATTTACTGGGCGCCAGCCATTCCAAAACGTCCTTATCCACGGCCTTATCCGTGACGAAGAAGGGCGCAAGATGTCCAAGTCCCTCGGCAATGGGATCGACCCTATGGATGTTATCGACCAGTACGGTGCTGACGCCCTTCGTTGGTTCCTCTCCAACGGCTCTGCCCCAGGACAGGATGTCCGTTTCTCCTATGAGAAGATGGACGCCTCATGGAACTTCATCAACAAAATCTGGAACATTTCCCGCTATATCCTCATGAACAATGAAGGGATGACGCTGGCAGATGCCAAGGCCAATGTCGCAAAAGTAGCGACTGATCAGGCGGGTAACGTGACCGACAAGTGGATCCTCCACAACCTCAATGAAACCATCGGCAAGGTGACCGACGCCTTTGAGAAATTCGAGTTTGGAATTGCGGGCCACCAGCTCTACAACTTCATCTGGGACGAGTTTGCAGACTGGTACGTGGAGCTGACCAAGGAAGTCCTTTACAGCGATAACGAAGACGAGAAAGTCATCACCCGCTCTGTCCTCCTCTACACCTTGGACCAGATTCTCCGCCTCTTGCACCCAATCATGCCATTTGTGACCGAGGAAATCTTTGGCCAAATCTCAGAAGGCAGCATTGTGTCGGCAGATTATCCAGTGGTGACTCCTGCCTTTGAAAACAAAGCTGCGCACCAAGGCGTGGAAAGCTTGAAGGACCTGATCCGTGCTGTGCGAAATAGCCGGTCAGAGGTAAACGTGGCGCCAAGTAAGCCAATTACCATTCTCATCAAGACCGCTGACAGCCAGCTGGAAGCCTTCTTCAAGGACAATGTCAACTACATCAAACGCTTTACCAACCCTGAACATTTGGAAATCAGCTCAACGATTGCGGCGCCAGAATTGGCCATGTCCAGCGTCATCACCGGAGCTGAAATCTTCCTGCCGCTGGCAGACCTCTTAAACGTGGCCGAAGAATTGGAACGCCTCAACAAAGAGCTAGCCAAATGGCAAAAAGAACTCGACATGGTTAGCAAAAAGCTCTCTAACGAGCGCTTTGTCCAAAACGCCAAACCAGAAGTCGTAGACAAAGAACGCCAAAAACAAGCCGACTACCAAACCAAATACGATGCGACAAAAGAGCGCATTGCTGAGATGGAGAAGTTGGGGTAATATATAGAAAGCGCTACCATATGGTGGCGTTTTTTGGTATAATATGGAAAATATCTTTAAAGGGAGCTTTGTGTTAATGTATTTGAAAAGTATAAGGATAGAAAATTTTAGGAAATTTAGATCAAGTAATAATATAATTTCATTTGTACCTGCAGTAGATTTGGAAAAAAATAATACTAAAATACAGAGTAGTGCGCAAGAAAATAAATTAATTGATATTGCCTCAAAAACAACATTAATTGTTGGCAAGAACAATTCAGGTAAAACTACTATAGTAACTGCTTTAAAAAAATTGATTCGTGGTGAGCAATTTTTTTCGAATGATTTTAACAATGCATATCTACAATTTTTGGTAAAAGACTATAGAAAATATTTACAAAAAATAGGTGGGGATAGATCGACGTTTATATATCCAGTAATAGAATTTGAATTAACGATAGGGCTAGATGATAGTGAAAATAACAATCTGGCTTTATTACGGAGATTTATTTCTAATAAAAATATTGAGAATCAAGTTGAAATTATTGCTAAGATTGAGTTAAAAGAAATGCTCCAATTTAAAGAATTAATAGAGAAAACGCCTAGCGAATCAATTAGTGTTGATTTCATAAAAGAAAAATTAAATCAAGCATTAGTAATAAATTACTATTGTAAAATTGATAATGAGTTGGAAAGAGTTACTCAATTTAATTTGTCACAATTGTTCGAAATTACATCAATTTCTGCTAATAATATAAAAAGTGAAGATGGCCTTACTAAAGCATTTTCTAAAATCATTCAATATGCGTATAAAAATAAATTGTCAACATTACCACCAGAATATAAACTAGATAAATTTATAGATGATACCAATAATCAATTGAGTGAAAATATTGATTTAAATTATACTCAGACATTTATGAAGCACGTAGCCAAAGTATTACCCAAACAAAGCCATTCTATTAAACTCAGTTCGAAACTCACTATTGATAAACTTTTAAGTGTTGCCATTCAATATGAATATTCAGAAGATGCGATGAGTGTTCCTGAGAATCAATATGGTTTAGGTTACACTAACTTGATGGTTATCATTTCGGAAATAATTCAATATATTGAAAAAGATATTGACAGTTCTTTTACTAGTCAAATTAATATCATTTCAATTGAGGAACCAGAGACTTACATGCATCCACAAATGCAAGAACAGTTTATAAAGAATCTAGAAAGCCTAATAAATTCAATATTAAGTGAAAATAAAAAAGAAATAAACTGTCAAATCGTGGTCACAACACATTCTTCACATATTTTGAATAGTAAAGTACATCAAGGAAAAAAATTTGATGATATTAATTATGTGAGAGAAGGAGAACAAGGAGCAGAAATAATAACTATTACTAATCATAGTATTGCAGGCGGTTCAAGGGATGAAAATAATGATTTTAAATTTTTGAAGAAACACTTTAAATATGGAATTTCAGAGATATTTTTTGCAGATGGCGTTATTTTTGTTGAAGGGATAACAGAGTATAGGCTTTTCCAATATCTATTAGATAATGATGAAAGGTTAAACGGATATTTTATTTCATTGGTCTTAGTTAATGGAGCCCATGGTAAAGTATATCTTCCCCTTGTAAAATTACTTGAGATACCTTGTTTAATAATTACAGATATTGATTATAAAAGAACAGATGAGGAGAAAAAAGGCTTTGTCCAGATCAGTGATCAAAATAAATATATCATAGCAAACTATGAAGTATATTTTAAACAAGTTAAAGATAAAGTTTTAAATATTTTGGAGCCTATTGCGAAAGAAAAAAGAAAATTTACTCATGTTAAAAATTTAGTAAAAAGTATAGAATTTAATGAAAAAATAGGAGGATTTTTTCCAGAGAACTACTTGGATTATATTAAACAAAGCATCGTGAGAGATTCAGTTATTCATAAGGTTCCTAAAATTTGTAGAGCAGTAAATAATATTGCTATTGACCAAGTTATGCCGATTGATATAAAAAGAGTTTCAAAAAACACTACAATTTCTCACTTGATTGGAGGAAGTACGATAGAATATATCTTCAAAGCACAAAAAAAATCTAGTTATTTTGATGACTTTAAAGAATTTTTAAAAAGTTATTTTGAAACCTGTGATAGTAAAATAAACAATAAAGAGTTGATAGATGAAATTATAACTATTCAAATTTCTGATGCAATGCGGAGTCTTAGTCCATTTTATTTTTATTACTATGTAAAAAATGCTGTAAAGTTTCCAAAAGAAATTAATGAATTGAAAAACTCAAATCAATTTCAAAATAGTATTTTTAGCGGAAAATATGGAAATAGTCTGAAAAAACCGATAACTATTCATCCTGATATTATTCTTTCTTTTCAGGATAGTTCAATTCAAGGATTTTATCCAACAAGTTTTGAAGAAGCTTATATATTAAGTAATATAGATAATGCTATGCTTCAAGATATTCTTATTGAAATGAAGATCATTAGTGAGAAAAATGATATTAATCCATCCTTTTCATTTGCATATCAGGAAAAAATAGCCGCAAATAATAAAAAGAGTGAATTTGCAAATGAATTATTATATAAGATATTATTAGAGGATGATAATAATAAACATCCTAAATTGCCAGATTATCTTGAGCAGGGTATTATTGCATTATCAAGCATTTTAGGAGGAAAATGATGAAGTATACTATTACAACAGAGAATTCGGACAAAGAAAAAGAGTCTCTGGAACAAATTAAAAAAAATATAGAGTCATTTAATTCATTCTACTTTGAGGCAGGAGCAGGTTCGGGGAAAACATATTCTCTGGTTAAAGCAATTAGTTTTAGTTTGAATCAATATCAGTTACTGCTTAAGTCCAATCGTCAAAAAATACGTTGTATAACATATACAAATGTTGCGGCTGATGAGATAAAGGGTCGAATTGGTAATAGTGCATTTGTTGAAGTATCTACAATCCATGAATTTCTATCTGATATGTGTATGAATTTTCAAGAAGACCTGAAGGATATACATATTAAAAAGCTAAAATATGAATGTCACAAATTAACTGTTCAAACTGAATTGCCAGTAAATGTAATTGATCAGATGGGAATTGAAAGATGTATTGATATTAATGAATTGGAAAAAATAAAGAAAATAAAATGGGCAAAGAAAAAGTCTAAGAAGCTGGATTTTATAGATGAAATGGTGAGGCTAAAAGATAAGATATTTTCTGAAGAGAATGTTGATAAATACCTTAAAAAGGACTTTGGCAAATTAAAAGAGGAATTTATCAATATTTCATCAAGTAAATCAAATTTTGAGTCCTATCTCAAGAAACTGATAAAAATTAAAAAATATAAAAAAGTAATACTTGATGGCATACACAAGAAAATAGAATACACACCGGACTTTAATATTGATGTTTTAGAAAATATGTGCATAAGCCATGATACGTTACTTGAATACTGTCATGAATTATTTAAACGCAATGTTATTGTCAAACAAGTATTAAGTGACAGCTATCCAATCATATTTGTAGATGAGTATCAAGACACAAATATCCATGTTATTAAATTACTTCAATTAGTTGAAGAATATTGTTACTCAAAAAATAAAAAATTTCTGGTAGGCTATTTTGGAGACACTAAACAATCAATTTATGAAGATGGAGTTGGAAAAGAATTTCAAAAAATCTATAATGATAGAATTGTGGATGAAATTGCGAGGGGGAAAATTACTAGGGTAAAAAAAGAATTTAATCGACGTTCATCTAACAAAATAATCAGTCTTGCTAATAGAATAAGGAAAGACGATATGGAGCAAAAATCAATTTATAGTGATTTTGTTGGAAATGAAATTATCTATTCACAAGAATTATTTGAAGACGTCATAAAATTTCTAAAAGAAAGTTGGAAAATAGAGGATAAAAATCCATTAAATTGTCTTGTTCTAAATAGGAAAACGATAGCCAAAAATGCAGGGTTTGAAAAAGTTTTTAATATCTATAATAAAACAAATTATTTTTATAACGATAAAGATATACTATTCAATAAAGAAAAGTTTAGCCTTGTATCTAAAGCGTTGTATAAAATTGCCTTTATTTTAAGGAAATTAAAGTCTGGAGAGGAGTTTTTTATTGCAAATTTATTTGAGTTAAGTGAATTTAATAAAAAATATGAATTCAATTTAAAAGCCTTGAGAAAGGTGTTACAAGTATTAATGGTAAAGCATGATGGTTTAGAGAATATAACTTTAGAAAATTATCTAAAATTATTATTTAATTTATCAGACGTAGGTTTTTCAGATAATGAAATTCAGATTTATCATTCATTGTTTAAATTCAGAAAGAATATAGTTTTGACGGATTATGATTCATTTCTAGAGTTTATTTTAAAATATTTTAATCTAAAAGATGAAAACAATATTAATGAATTATTCAATATAGACATGCAAGAATTTATTAATTGGATTAATTTTGTTGATGGAAATAACGGAGAAATTATTTTTCATACTTATCATGGAACAAAAGGTGAGGAATATGAAAATGTTTTAATTATATTAGAGGAAACATTCGGTCCAAATAATAATAAAAAATATTTTAAAAAGCTATTTAAATTCTTAAACGACGAGAGTGAAGATAAGTTCAATGAAGATATACAAAAAAAATATGATGAAGAGATAATAACTAATTTACAAAATCTTTTATATGTTGCGGTTACGAGAGCTAAAAATAATCTATGTATCTTATATCAAGGACATGATAATGAACTTAAAATGGAGATTGGTAGATTTTTGGAAAATATTTGAAGTAGAGATGCAGTTTTTAAATTATCTGCAGTTTTTCTAAGTAACTAATAATAGACTGTTTGTATTATTTTCACAATAGTCTTAGTTCTACATATTATTTTTGCTCCTTAGAAAATACGAATTAGTGATATGTTTTTTTTAAAAACTTTATCTATAAATAGTTAATAATAATTTTTGAAATGATAAAATCGAATCAGTAACAGATTTACCGGCTAGATTTTATTGAACCCAAATTATAAAATTAAGCTACCATCTATATTAGTCTCAGATAAACTACCACATTTGTCTGAAAGGAACTAATATAAATGATCTACACTGATCTTACCACAAATGAACTCGTAATGATCGAGGCATATTACCAAGCAGGTAAGAAAGCTTGCGACATTTCAAAGTCACTTGGTAGATTACGACAAACGATCTACAATGTTCTTTCTTTTCTGAAAGCTGGTTATTCGGCTTATGACTATTATGAGCGTTACAAAACTAATAAGAAGCGTTGTGGACGGAAAAATACTCACCTCACAAAACCAGAACAAGATTTTATCCAATTGTATTTAGAATTAGATTGGAGTCTTGATGTGATAAAAGGTACCTATCCTGATAACATCCCTTGTTCTATGAGAACCCTCTACCGCTTAGCTGACCGTGGCTTCTTCCATAAAAATGATTTACCCTGACAAGGGAAACGAAAACCCAATTCGAAGAGATATTCGTGAGCGTGCTGAAAGGTATCCAGAGTTCGAAAATGAATTCGGTCATCTTGAAGGGGATACCATTGTTGGCAAGAATCATAAAAGTGCTGTCATTACGCTGGTTGAGAAGCAGTCAAAAGCTATTATCACACTTCAAACAAATGGACGAAAAGCGAGTGACATTGAGGAATCTGTCAGCCAGTGGTTGTCACAGTTTCCAAGGCATCTCTTCAAGTCTATTACCTTTGATTGTGGGAAAGAGTTTTCCAATTGGAAGTCCATTTCCAATAAACATGATATTGATATTTTCTTTGCGGAAACAGGGTGTCCAGGGCAGCGATGTCTTAATGAGCATTCTAACGGCTTATTAAGGCGACACGGACTTCCTAAGCAGATGGACTTCAATGATATTTCTCAAAACTATTTATCAGCTATAGCTGATAAAAGAAATAGAATTCCTAGGAAATCATTGAACTATCTAACTCCGTATCAAGTTTTTCTGACTAACTTGAAATTGTCTAACTTAATTTGACAAATGAGAACTTTAAAATGAATACCAATATTCTAGAAAAGTAATTATTTTGTAAAAATGTTATACTATCTAAGTTAGATATTTTTAGAAAGCAGGTGCTTACATGACAAATTCTGTAAGTTCTCCACAGTCTGGGAAGTATGCGATAGCAGCATTTTTCTCGGGTGTTGGTGGAATTGAGTTGGGCTTTGAGCAGACCAACGAGTTCAGAGTGGTGTATGCCAACGAGTTTGATAAGTATGCGAGAATGACTTATCAGTTGAATTACCCCGATACATTTTTGGATGGGCGTGATATTCACGCGGTTGAGGCAGAGGAGATACCCTCTGAGACAGTCGATGTGATTGTAGGTGGATTTCCTTGCCAGGCCTTTTCGATTGCGGGTTATCGCAAGGGGTTTGAAGATGATCGTGGTGGTTTGTTCTTTGAACTGCTTAGAATGATCGAAGCTAAACGCCCTAAGGTTGTCTTTGTAGAAAATGTCAAAAATATGGTGTCTCACGACCACGGCAACACCTTTAAGGTGATCCGTGAAGCCTTGACCGAGAACAACTACTTTATCAAGTGGAAGGTCTTAAATGGCAAGGATTACGGAAATATTCCGCAAAATCGTGAAAGAATTTATGTGGTTGGTTTTGATAACAAAGAAGCCTATGATGCTTTCGAGTTTCCAGAGGAAATCAAACTGACAACCACTTTGCAAGATGTGATTGACTTTGGTGCAGATCCAACGGAAAATTATTATTATCGCGAAGGCAAACAACCTTTTTACGAAGAATTAAAACATGCTGTAATCAGTCAAGATACGGTTTATCAATGGCGTCGTCAGTATGTTCGTGAGAACAAAAATGGGGTTGTACCAACCTTGACAGCCAATATGGGGACTGGTGGGCATAATGTTCCTCTGATTTTGACCGATAAGGGAGAGATTCGAAAACTCACGCCTAAAGAAACCTTCAATGTTCAAGGCTATCCAAAGACCTTCAAGATTCCTGAGAATGTCTCAAATGGGCAACTCTACAAGCAGGCTGGAAATAGCGTCGTTGTGCCTGTGATTAAGCGGATTGCGGCAAACATCGCAACAGCTTTGAATCAGTCAACTGCCCCGTCTGCAGTAGATCGGACTGGAGATATTGCTATTATCTATACAAAGATGAATGGCCAATTTGAAGGGCAGTCCTATGTGAGAGACTTTGTTGATACTTATGAGCAAGCCCTTGAAACAATAGAGGCTTATCAAGATGGTTTAGGAATCTTATCAGATGAGGAGTATCTCAGATTGGTTAAAAAAGGTGGCCATTTAGAGTTTTATAGCATTGCTTTTACGAATAAATAAGTATTAGAGGGATTAGTGAAAAACTAATCTCTTTTTGGTATACTAAAGAAGATAAAGTGAGGTAACGTTATGTGGGAAAATCTGAAAACGGAACAAAAGGAAAAATATCGGACCCTGATTACGAATTTTGCCAGTTTGAGTGAGGCTTTTTCGCAAAAAGCAGAGCTGGAAGATGGGAAAGAGGGCTCAAACTATGTAGCTCCGATTGTAAACTCCAAGTTTCAAGAGACTGTTTTCCAGAAGGCTTTTCATGCAGTTGCAGAAGATATCGCCAATACTTCTTATGATGCGTCTGTTGTTGTAGATGATAACCACAAGTACCTTGTAGGGATTAAATCTTTTGGGATCAATTCTGGTGATCAGAAAGTTGCTCAGTTCAAGAAAGATTCTCAGTCATGGACGGACATTCTCAATGCCATTAAATTTTATGCGGATATTGCTCCTGATAAGGAAACCGCTGATCGTGAGAACAAGGAACGTTATAAGGACTTAGCTGTTCGAATTGCCTTGCTTCGAAATCAACGCATTGCGTCTTCTAAGGCTCAAATCAAAGGATTTAAGTCAGATGATGTGTCGGTTGATTCGGTGTACCATGTTCTTATGCCAACGGCTAAAGGACAGTCACCTCAGATTTTTGTAGGAGAGACTTCCTATTTGCCGATTGAGATTGATAAGCTCGAAGTTCTAGGCTCTACAAGTCATAAAACACCGACCAATTTCCGCTTTACAGATGGGAATCATACCTATAAGTACACAGCAGCGGATAGCCAGCTTCACATGACCTTTAATAACAAAGAAATTGTTGTGGACCAATGGGATGTCAACTATATTGAGGATCCATTTTCGGTCTTTGAGCAGTTGCATTTATTAACAGGAACAAAAACAGAATCGGAGATTCTTGAAACAGTCTCATGGGTCATCACAGACAAGCATGGACATGTGGAAGAAAGTTCAGGTTTTAATGCTTTTGATGGTGGCTCGAAATTAGCAAAGAAAGACCGCATTGCTCGCATTGAAAAGATTCAAGACCACTTTAAAGATGAGTTGTCGTCTGAAGAGAGGGCCTATGTCACGGAAGCTCTTGAAGCGATTTTGTTGAAAAAATGGACTACTAAAGAAGAAAAAGTAGAAATGAAAGCTCGTCGTTCGAAACTACTTGCTTTTGCGAAGTCATCTGGCGTGAAAAATCTAGCTAAAGAAATTGAAAAACTGGTCTTTCGACCAGTTAGTGAAGTCTATATTCCATTGCCAGATTCTAAAAATTTCCACGACCAGAATCCTCATTTCTTTGGTGTCAATATTGGCACCTTTGAAAAAGGGAGCAAAAAATTGGCTCTACCAAAGGAAAATCGTACCTTTGATTTGAAATTCTTGTCTTCTGGTGACGTGATCAAGGCCTATATCAATCAAGAAACTGGCAAGGCGATTCAATCAACGGAAAAACAGGATATTCTAGGAGAATGGATTTTGCGTGGGGTTTTCCAGTTGGAAGAACGTGAAGTCTTGACGGGCAAAAAGTTAGAAGAACTGCAAATCAACGGCATTCGCCTGAGCAAATTCAAAGACGGAGTTATCGGTATTGAGTTTATTTGGATTGATGTTGATAATCCCCCGAAAGATGCGATTGGTTGGGTGGCGAAGAATAAAGGTTAGGAGAAGATATGTCTAGAGAAATATTTTTTAATTTGCCCGATGAGTTAGATGAAAAATTAACATTGTGGGCAAATTTCCATAATATCAATAAATCTGAATTTATTGTACAGGCTTTATCTGAGAAATTAGAGGCTCTTTATGCAATACAAGATGCAGACAGATCTTTGCAAGAATGATTAGATGATGATCGAGCTAATTTGTTTCTACTTATAGCTGGTATCAATGAAGCAAGAGATATAGGGGTGATTTTCGCAAAAACTCTTAAGCTTTCTGCAAGTTTTCTTTCAGCTTGCCTTAAGAAAGTAGCGTTATACTATGATCATCCTAGAAATAGGACTCCTAAATTTTTTCTTTTTCATATCTCCGAAAATGAGTCTGGCCGTTTGGTCGGGCTTGTTTTTTTGCTTGAAGTCTATCCTTAAGATGAGAGTTAGGGGTCTGAAATTAGTAAGATTTTTTCTAGAAAGATATGATTAAAGCCCTTAAGTTTTCTTCAAGTTTTCTTTCAGGTTGTCTTAAGAAAGCGACGTTATACTATGATCATCCTAGAAATAGGACTCCTAAATTTTTTCTTTTTACCTAAAGGTATCCGTACCTGTAAACTTGCTTTGCTTCGTACGGTTACGTATCATATCTCCGAAAATGAGCCTGACAATATGTCGGGCTTGTTTTTTTGTGAGGCTAGCTGGTTTAAATGATGATTGTTGTATAAAATACTATAAAGATAATTGAACAATCAGATAATCTGTTATAATTAAAACAAGGAGGACTAAGTGATGGAAATTGCCTTAACTCAGAAACTAAAAAAAAGATTACCCAATGTGACACTTGAGTCAGGAGAGGACCTGGATCCGTTTTATAAATGGACGATCAATGTGACGAATGTGTTTGAAGATGGGGAAGATGATCTTTTGGTTATGACCAACCAAGAGACACGGTTTCCTGTTTTGATCTACAATATCGATGAGTTTGAACTCGAAGAAATGCCCCAAGAAGAGTTCATAAGGTTCTTGATGGATAAATTACGGGAAAGTTTAAAGCAATACGGCTATAGTAACAAAGCTATCGAAGCGTATTGTGATCAAGCAGGAGCAGTCACCTTTACTAAAAATAGCCAAGCGCGACAAACATCATGGAACACGAATACCGCGTTGACAGCTGCTGCTTTTATTGGTGATGAGGTGAATAGCGAACGGCTTGTGGATGAAGAGCCAAATCAAGTACTATCCTATCTACTGCGAGATTTCCTGTTTAAGATTGGCGATAACTACCACACACCAAATGAGAGCATGGCGACTAGACTGAAAGGATTAGTAGAAGAATCGGTCTATGAGCAAGAGGCATTTGAACTGAGGCTATCTCTGAATTTGGAAACTTTCACCATTGTTAGACAGATAATGCTATCAGCTTCGGCTAGTTTTCTAGACTTGCACAAAGTGATTCAGAAATTGATGCGATGGCAAGATTATCATTTGTATCTGTTTGAACTAGAGAAAAATGGCAGTGTTGAGAAGTTTTATCCGTTTGAGGATGAACTGTGGGATGGTAAACTAGCCAGGGATTACCGCTTAGAATCCTTCTTAGAGGTTGGGGATAAGTTTTCCTATACCTATGATTTTGGCAACAATTGGGAATTTGACATAGAAGTCCTATCTTTTCAACCGAACTTCCAAAAGGAATTACCATATGTCATTAAGACTAGGGGGAATGCTCCCTCGGAAGATGCCTCTTTTGATGATTCCTACTTCAAAATTCTGGAGGTTTTAAGCGATCCTGAACATCCTGAATATGATGCCGTCAACACGATCTTTGGTAAGGTATTTTATGAAGAGCGTGAAGTTGACTTGCCACTATCAAAAACGAATACCTTTTGGTAATTTATCTACCAGTACGAAAAAGAGCAGGAAAACTACTGAATGAGTTTTCCTGCTCTTTTCTTATTTCCCTTTCCCCTCCCCAAAATACTGCATGACGTCTTGGTAGTAGCCACGGTCTTGGTTAATTTGGGTGAGGAGGGGTTTGTCGTGGGTATGGGCGATGCCGTCTTCCATGAGCTCAGTATAGAGATCGAGGTAGGGAAGGTGGGCCTTGCGGGCTCGCTCGAGCTCAAGGGCTAGGTCAAAGGCGACTTTTTTGAAAGTCACTTGACTGACCCCTTGCTCGTCAATCTCAAGGATAGCGTACTGGGCGCGGAGGTCTTGGCGGAGCTTGTCCCAGGGGTAGTAGGGCTGTCCGATAGAGCCTGGATTGATGACCAACTGGCCTTTGCTGGCATAGCGTTGGGTCTGGACATGGATGTGGCCATAGATGGCGATGTCCGCGGAATTATCTATAAAGAGGTCATCTAGGCGTTCAGCCGATGCATCGTAGACTAGTTCGCGCCCGTAATTCTTTTGGGGCAAATGATGGCTGACACTGATGGTTAAGCCATTGATGGTACGGGTTTCCTGCAAGGGAAGCTCTCGTAGCGTAGCAATTTCCCTATCAGAAAGATGAGGATGAAGGTACTGGCTGAGTTTGGCAAGATAGATATCTGTTGGATTATTTGGGTCAAAGCGGTTGTCTAGGGACTCTAGGAAACAATCTTCCCAGTTCCCTCGAACTTGAAGAGAGATGGGGATGGTATCGAGAAGAGCGATCAAATCGCGCGTGCCGGGACCAGGCATAAAAATATCGCCAAGCAGCCAGTAGTCGGTAATCTCTTGATTTTTAAGGTCTTCTAAAACGGCCTCTAAGGCTGTGCGATTGCCGTGGATGTCCGAGAGTAGGGCGATACGGTGTTTCATAGGGTCTCCAATCAGGATAGGCTGTCTAAATAGCGGTCAAAGCTCGTTGAGTTGGCGCTGACCGTTAGTGTTTCAAGGGTAAAGGGGTGCTGAAAGCTCAGCTCCTTAGCATGGAGCATGAGGCGCGGGGCTTTCTGTGGGTGATAGAGGGGGTCGCCAACCAGGGGATGGCCGTGATGGCTGAGATGGACCCGGATCTGGTGGGTCCGCCCGGTCTTGAGTTGGCAGGTGACCAAACTATTTCGTCCGAGATGGCTTTGAAGGGTGACATGTGTTTCAGCGGTTTGCCCTTTGCGGTTATCGACCAGGCGTTTGCGCCGATCGTGGCGGTCGCGTCCGATCTTATCGGTAATGACCCAGTGGTCTTTTGCAATTTTTCCCTGACAGAGCGCCAGATAGGTTCTGGATATCTTGCGGTCTTCTAGGAGCCTATTTAGGATAGGCAGGACAAAGGGATTCTTGGCAAAAAGCACTGCGCCGCTAGTCTCCATATCCAGACGATGCACGACATAGCAGGTCGTCCCGACTTCAGTAGAGACATGGTTTAACAGAGCGATTTCAGTAGGTTCATTGCCATGCGTCTTCATGCCTTCTGGCTTATTGACGATGACCAAGTGCTCGTCCTCGTAGAGGACCTCAATCACCCCTTTTTGCCCAGCAGGTAGGCTTTTTTCATGGTAGTCTTCATGGTCAAAGGTTAGGCTTAACAGGTCACCGGGGCGGATGGTTGACTGCCAATTGATCAATTCGCCGTTGACCTGAACGTGTTTTTTGGTCCGCAAAAAGTGCCTGATTTTCCGTGGAATCAGGAAATAATCTTCTAAAAGTTCTTTGACGGTCATTTCAGGAAAGGCTTGGGGAATGGTAATCTCGTATTGCATAGCTCTATTTTACCATAAATGCTAGGTTTGAGAGATAAGAATAACCGAACTTTACCCTGTCAAATCTGTCAATCGAAAATGAAAATGTCCCGCAAAACTAGGTCTTATTTGTGTCAAAACCACTGTTATTTTGTTGAGACATAGTTTATACTAGTATGTGGTTGGGTAAGATTTTCTTTCTCAGCCAGATAT